>DASRIM010000161.1:0-2284 GCA_035649995.1 Pyrinomonadaceae bacterium
ACTGCTCGCGCTCGCTGCATCGTTTTTACTGACGGTCCTGATCGTCGCCGGTTCGCGCAATCTCGAACACTACGACTCCGCGCTCTTTGGTTACACCGTTGCGAGTGTCGTGGCATTTGGCGCGATCGTGTTTCGCTACGCGGTCTGGCTGAAGCGGCCCGCTACGAGAGTTTATTGGCGCCGCGGCTGGAAGCTCTTTCTCCAGCGCAAAAAGTTTCTTCAGAACACCGCCGACGCAACGAAGACGTTTGCCACGAACCTGGTCGCGCAGCGATTCATCTTCAAACGCGGGTTCTCACGCTGGGCGATGCACTTCCTGATCATGTGGGGCTGCGTGCTGTCGGCGCTCATCACCTTTCCACTTGTCTTTGGCTGGGTGCATTTCAAGCTCGAAGGCGATCTGGGTTACCGCGCGTACGTCTTCGGATTTCCGCTGAACGTGATGCAGGGACGAAGCCTCATCGCCTGGATCACGTTTCACGCGCTCGACTTTACTGCCGTGATGGTGATCGCCGGCTGCGCTATCGCCATTCACCGGCGGCTGCGCGATCGCGGCGCGATTTCGTCGCAACAGTTCACGCTCGATTTCGTCCCGCACATGCTGCTGATCGCGATTTCGGTTACGGGCCTGATGCTCACGGCGTCGAGCCTGTGGTTGAACGGCTACATGTACCACTTCATCGCGCTGACACATCAGGCGACGGTGATCATGACGCTCTTTTATCTGCCGTTCGGCAAACTATTTCACGTGGTCCAACGTCCGGCATCGATCGGAGTCGAGCTTTACCAGGAACGAGCGCGCGAAATGCCGCAGGCCAAATGCGCTCGCTGCGGATCGGAGTTCGTGGCCCAACTCTGGCTCGAAGATTTGAAGACGGTGGTGGACAAACTCGGTTTCGACTATTCGATGGGCGACGGAAAAACGCTCCAGGACTTCTGCCCGCGCTGCAAGCGCATCATGCGCGGACTGTCATACGCCTCTCTGCCGCAAACAACTGAGAAGGTGTTCCGGGGCTCGAGAATGATCCATGAGCAGAGTAGAGAACCTTGATCAAATCATAGAGGCTTACGGTCCGCACCTGCACGATGCGCCTTACGACGGCTGGCGCGCCGACCGAGTGATCGACAAAGTGGTGCCGACGCATTGTCCGTATTGTGCGGTCCAGTGCGGCATGAACCTGTTGGTGGAACAGGACCACGTCGTCGGTTTCGAGCCTCGTTATGACTTTCCCGTGAACGAGGGACGGCTCTGTCCAAAGGGAGTGACTGCCTATCTTCAGGTCCACCATCCTGACCGGCTGCTTCACCCGCTCATCAAACGCAACGGCCGTTTCGAACGCGCGTCATGGGACGAAGCACTCGACCTGGTCGTAACAAAGTTCAAAGAATTGCAGACGAAGCACGGTAAGGATTCGATCGGCGTCTATTCGGGTTCGTCGTTGACCACGGAAAAGACTTACCTGATGGGCAAGTTCGCGCGCGCCGGACTCGGAACTCGTTACGTCGATTACAACGGGCGGCTCTGCATGGTCTCTGCCGCGGCCGGCAACAACAAGGCATTCGGAATCGATCGTGCCGCGAACCCGTGGAGCGATATTCCACTCGCCGAGGTCTTGTTGATTGCCGGCTCAAACTGCGCCGAGACGTTTCCGGTATTGAACAAGTTTCTGTGGCAGCAGCGTGACAATGGCGGGCTTTGGATCATCGTCGATCCGCGCGAGACGGCCACCGCGCGGCAGGGCGATCTGCATCTTCAGTTAAAGCCGGGCACTGACGTCGCACTGGCGAACGGCATGTTACACGTGCTGATCCAGGAAGATCTGATCGATCAAGATTTCATCGACGCGCGGACAAACGATTGGGAATCCACGCGCGCTCTCGCGATGCGCTACACGCCGAGCGTTGCGGCTGAAATCTCCGGCGTTCCCGTAGAAAAGATCGTTCAGGCGGCGCGCCTGTACGGCCGCGCCAGCACCGCGATGGTCATGCACGCCCGCGGGATCGAACATCACACTAACGGCGTCAACAACGTGCTTTCGTACATCAATCTCGTCCTCGCGACGGGACAAATCGGCGCGCCAGGACGCGGCTACGGAACGATCACCGGACAAGGCAACGGACAGGGCGGACGCGAGCACGGACAGAAAGCCGATCAGCTTCCGGGTCAGCGTTCGATTTCCAATCCCGATCATCGCAAACACGTCTGTCAGGTTTGGGACCTGCCGGAAGAGGAGCTGCCGCAGGCCGGCGTTTCCGTCGTCGAGATGTTTGACAAGATGCGCGA
>DASRIM010000162.1:0-15570 GCA_035649995.1 Pyrinomonadaceae bacterium
CGCATGGCGCCGTCTCCATCGTCATCCCGCCGTGGAATGGCGTCTTTGGGAAATACTTAAAAGGTTTGAAAAACAATCCGTGACCACGGAGCTCGAGCGGCGCACATTCGCGTCACCACTACTGTTCGTGCTCGCGGCGGCGTTGCTTTGGAGCACGGGCGGGCTGTTCATCAAGTGGACCTCACTTTCGGGCCTCGAGCTATCCTGCTTACGATCGTTCTTCGCGCTTCTGACCGTCGCGCTCTTCACGAGACACGAGGGATTTGGTTTGAACGGCGTCACTGCCGTGGCCGCGGTGCTCTACGCCGTGCTGATCATTCTGTTTGTAAGCGCCACGAAACAGACGACCGCTGCGAATGCGATCTTTCTTCAGTACACCGCGCCCGTTTACCTGTTGATCCTCGAACCCGTCGTCTACAAGGAGAAGTTTCGCGGGCGCGACCTGGCGACAGTGCTGGTGTGCGTCGGTGGAATGGCGTTGTTTTTCGTCGGTCAACTGCGCCCGCAGGACGTCGCCGGTAACTTGATGGCGCTGGCGTCAGGATTGTGTTTCGCGCTGTATTTTCTTTTGCTGCGGCATCCGAAGGCGCGAGCGGTCAACCGAGCTTCGTCGGTGATCTACGGCAATTTGCTGGTGGTTTTAGTCGCGGCGCCCTGGGGTTTTGCGGCACTGTCTCGCGTTGGCACTCATGACCTGTTGAGCGTCGTCTATCTGGGCGTGGTCCAACTCGGTATTTCGTACACGCTATTCACGGTCGGCATGACGCGCGGCGTGAGATCTTTAGACGCCGGAATCATCTGTTACATCGAACCGGTCCTGAATCCCGTCTGGGTCTTCCTGGTACTCGGCGAGCGCCCCTCACGTTGGGCCTTGCTCGGCGGCGCCATCATCATCGTCGCCGTCATCATCCACATGCTCCTCGACGCCCGCTTCAAGCGCCGCCCACCCCTCGAATCCGCGCATGGCTAGTCGCTGAAAACATCGCCTACCCTGAATTCCAGTTCCGGAAGAATCGTAGATCTCAATTGATCATCTCGCTCGAACACGTGCGATTCATACCGCTCGTCTTTAAGAATACGGATTTCAATAGAGCCCGATAACTCGTCCACCAACCACAACTCTTTGACGCCAAGTGCGCCATAGGTATCCGCTTTGGTATTGCGATCGTAGATCGCAGAACCAGGTGAAATAACTTCGACGACAAGGTCAGCGGTCGTGTGGTACCTGCTCGCGCTCCGCGCCTCAGTTTCGGCAGAAACGTAAAAGAGATCAGGTTCCAGCCACGTATTGGGCGTGACTGAGACGCCTGTGCGGGGCGAATAAAGAGTGCCCTTGTCGCCTGTCTTTATCAGGTGCTCGTATAAGAACCGGTTTATGCGGCTAACCGCGCGGCCGTGAGGTTTCTCAGGAGGAGGTGTCATGTAGAGGACTCCTGCGATCAATTCAACTTTCGAGTGGTCTGGCGGCTCAGGAAGTTCCCAAAACTCCTCGAGCGTATACGTCTTAACCAAAGGTGATGTATTTACCCAGGCCATTGCTTTTCTCCGATGAGGTTTTAGTGGGTTGGTCGGGATTATAGCATCCACTGCGGGCGGCTGTCATAGTAAGCCGGCGAGCGGCTGGGGAAGCGTTTTTTGTAGCGATGGTAGCGTTCGAGGAGTTTGGCGTAGCGAGCGTCGGAGGAGTGGATACGTTTGTGCGGAATGGAGCGGAGATGATCTGCGATCTTCGTCATGTTGCGAGCGGAGAAACGCCAGTCGTAGTTTCCCAGGTCGTACAGACTCGCAACACCATAACCTTTCAGCCGCCCCGAAAAATCCACATACGGATCGAAATAACTCCACGCCAGATCGCGCAACGATCGAAACACCGGCTTTCGGCCGTGCAAACCGAGATCACGCGAACGCGCAATCGATCCCCAACCACCACCTTCCTTGAACACAAAGATCACATGGTCCAACAGGTCGACTGACTCCAGGTCGAGCAACAGCGGCGGGTAACCATGCTGCTCGAGAATCACGGCCGCCCCAACCGCCGCCTCTAAACAGTGCGCCGACTTGTGTTTCACCACTGCGCGAAACGATCGCATCGTCGGACCGTCGACTTCCCAGTTGTACGGTAGCGAAGTGAAAAAGCGTTGCACTTTCGCCGGAGTATTGAGCCGCTGCACGAGCTCCCACTCCTTTTTCGTAAAACATTGTCTGTCAGGCGGATTATGTTTCACTCGCAATTATTGGTGAGACTTTGTTCATGGTGCGGGCAAAACCCATACCCGCACTTGCCTGAATTACTCGCAAATGTAAAACTTATGTTCCCGGTTAGACACTCGTCGCCGGTTTTATCTCTGACTAAGCAATTCGCATTTATCTTAAGTTCGAAATGACTTCAAGCATGAACCAGCAGGCCGCAGCTTCACAAAAATCCCGCGCAGAACAAGAAACTGAAAATGAGGCAAATCGTTTGAGAGAGCAAGTGGACGCAGCGCTCGCTTTCGTCGCCTCGCGCTCGCCCGACGATATCGACTCCCTGCAAATGACTGCCGATCGTATCGAGCGCGCCGCTCGCGATCTCTCCGACGCTCTGCGGCAACTCGCCCAGCAGCGCAAGGCCGCGGAGGAATAACGTAGCCGCTGCCTCGACCCTCGTTTGATTGGAGAACTTAATGGCTTCGACTCGCATTGAAAGCGCCACAGAAACTCTGGGGCGCAAAAATACAACTTTTGAATTAACTAACTACGGCATCGATGCACCCGCACGCGTTTACTGGAACCTGAACACGCCCGAACTTTACGAAGAGATCGCGCGCCGCAACGAAGGCGCTTTCTCCGATCACGGCAACATCATCGTCGACACCGGCGAACACACCGGCCGCGCCGCGAAAGACAAAGCCATTGTGCGCGAACCCGGCAGTGAGGACAAAGTTTTTTGGGGCGACGTAAACAAAGATTTTCCGCAGGACAAGTTCAACGCGCTGAAAGAGCGAATGATGGCCCATGCAAACGGCCGCGATCTCTTCGTGCAGGACACATTCGTCGGCGCCGACCCCGATTATCGTTTGCCGATACGTGTGATCAACGAGCTGGCGTGGCACTCGCTCTTTGCGCGCACGATGTTCATCAGCAACATCAAAACGGCTGAGCCGCACCAGCCACAGTTCACGATCATCAACTTCCCCAGCTTCCAGGCTGATCCGCAACGCGACGGCACGCGCTCGCCAACGTTCATCCTGATGGACTTCAGCCAGCGCCTGGTCCTCATCGGCGGCACGTCGTACGCAGGCGAGACCAAGAAGAGCGCGTTTACGATCATGAACTATCTGCTGCCGCAACGCGGAGTGATGAGCATGCACTGCTCCGCGAACGTCGGCGCCGCAGGCGACGTCGCGATCTTCTTCGGTCTGTCAGGAACCGGCAAGACGACGCTCTCCGCCGATCCCGAGCGGCGTTTGATCGGCGACGACGAGCACGGCTGGTCTGAAAACGGCGTGTTCAACTTCGAAGGCGGCTGCTACGCGAAAGTCATTAAGTTATCAGCCGAAGCGGAGCCAGACATCTATCGCACGACGAAGATGTTCGGCACGATTCTCGAAAACGTCGTTTACGATCCAGTCACGCGGCAGATCGATCTCGACGATGCCCGCAAGACGGAAAACACGCGCGCCTCGTATCCGCTGACGAGCATTCAGAACATCGTACCTGAAGGACGCGCCGGTCATCCGCGCAACATCATCATGTTGACTGCCGACGCGTTCGGCGTGCTTCCGCCGGTGGCCCGGCTGACGCCGGAACAGGCGATGTATCACTTCCTATCCGGTTACACGGCGAAAGTTGCGGGCACGGAGAAAGGGATCAAAGAACCGGAAGCGACGTTCTCGACGTGTTTCGGCGCGCCGTTCATGGTGTTGCATCCGGGTGTTTACGCCGACTTGTTGGGCCGGCAGATGGCGAAGCACAATGCGGCGTGCTGGTTGGTCAACACTGGTTGGAGCGGTGGGCCATACGGTGTTGGGAAGCGCATGAAGATCAGTTACACGCGGGCGATGATCCGCGCGATACTGAGCGGGTCGCTGGCGCAGATCGAAACCGCGCCCGATCCGATCTTCGGCGTCAACGTTCCGGTTTCGTGTCCGGAAGTGCCGAGTGAAGTGCTGCAACCGCGGAATACGTGGGAAGACAAGGACGCCTACGACGCCCGGGCGCGCGATCTCGCGCGGCGGTTTAATGAGAACTTCAAGAAGTACGAGGCTGGCGTCTCTGACGCGGTCCGGGCCGTCGCACCCAAAGCTGATTAAAAAATCCGTTTTTTAACCGGGGGGCCAATTCATTTGGCGGCCGGCGAGCACGTGAACGTGCAGGTGAAACACGGATTGGCCGGCGTCTGGCCCAGTATTAATAACTGTCCGATAATCGCTTGCAGTGTCGTTCGCAACCCTGGCGCCGATTCGCAGCAAATGTCCGAGTAACGCCTCATCCTTTTGCGAAGCGTCGTCGAGCGATTCGAGGTGCTCTCGCGGGATCACCAGCAAGTGCGTCGGCGCCTGCGGATTGATATCACGAAGCACCACGCACTGTTCGTCCTGATGAACAAAGTCGCCCGGTATCTCACCTGCGATGATCCTGCAAAACAAGCAGCTCTTCTCCATCTCCGCAACTCCTTAATCCGCGTTTGAACTAACAAGACTCGCCGTCACCGACGTCGTGATTCTTTCAATGTCCGCCCCGACTGCCCGCAACTTCGCTTCGATCTTCTCGTAACCGCGATCGATGTGATAAACGCGATCGATCAACGTCTCGTCACTCGCGATCAATCCCGCCAACACAAGCGACGCAGACGCGCGCAGGTCAGAAGCAATCACGCGCGCGCCAGTCAGCGGCGTCACGCCTTCAACGACGGCAGTGTGTCCGTCGATATGAATCTGCGCGCCCATACGCTGCAACTCCGACGCGTGCATGAACCGGTTCTCGAAAACAGTCTCCACGATCTCCGAACGGCCGC
Organism: Pyrinomonadaceae bacterium; assembly: GCA_035649995.1. GTDB lineage: Bacteria > Acidobacteriota > Blastocatellia > Pyrinomonadales > Pyrinomonadaceae > PSRF01. The sequence continues at coordinate 4,997 of DASRIM010000162.1, forward strand.
GCGCCTGCGTCATCAGGACCATGTACTGCGCCTGCATGTCTGTCGGGAAACTCGGATGCGGCGCCGTGCTTACGTTGCTCGCCGAAAGACCGTCCTCACAACAGCTCACGTCGAGAGTCGTCGGGTTGATCTCTTCGATCACGACGCCGACCTCGCGCAACTTCGCGATCACTGCCTGCAAATGATCCGGGCGGCAGTCTTTGATTTCGAGCCGGCCTTTGGTGATCGCGGCGGCGACGATGAACGTTCCGGTTTCGATTCGGTCCGGGATGATCGTGTGTTCGGCGCCGACGAGTGCGGGAACGCCTTCGATCTGGATCGTGTCAGTCCCGGCGCCGTTGACGCGGGCGCCCATCTTGTTCAGCAGTTCGGCGAGATCGACGATCTCGGGCTCGCGTGCGGCGTTACGAAGTGTGGTCGTGCCGCGAGCGAGTGTCGCGGCCATCATTAAATTCTCGGTTCCGGTGACGGTGACTTTCCCGAATTCGATATCCGCAGCGACGAGACGTCCATCGCTGGGCGCGCGGGCGACGACGTTTCCGGCCTCGAGGCTCACTTGCGCGCCGAGTTTCTCGAAACCTGACAAATGAAGATCGATCGGGCGTGTGCCGATGGCGCAACCGCCGGGCAGCGACACTTTCGCCTTGCCGAACCGCGCCAGCAATGGGCCAAGCGCGAGCACGGAGGCGCGCATGGTTTTCACCAACTCGTACGGTGCTTCGAAAAGCTCGATGTGGGCTGCGGTGATCTTATGTGTGCGAAGCTCGGGTGTGAGGACGGTGGCGCCGATGTCTTCCAGTAGACGCCGTTGGGTGATTATGTCGCGAACGTAAGGGATGTTGTGGAGTGTGACGGTTTCGGGCGTGAGTAATGCCGCCGCCATGCATGGCAACGCCGAATTCTTGGCGCCGCTGATCGATACTCGTCCGCGAAGCGCCCGGCCACCCTTGATGCGAAATTTGTCCACGAGCCACAGATTATACAGATCCGCATAACCTGTGGCTCGTTAGACTTGGAATTCAAGCCATTTGTGACGTTCACCAGACGACCTGCTGAGGTTCGAGCGAAACGTCCATGTTATTTCACTGCTCCGTGTTTGTCCGCTTGATGCGCACGCCGCCGTTCGTGGTCATCGCCCGGACCAACGGTCCGCCGGAGCCGAGATTTACCGCCACTTGCTTGCTCTGCCGTCCACGCCGGCTCGGATCCTGATCCAGGCCCGGCACCGGAAAGTCAACGCTGATGCCGCCGTTCACCGTCCCGGTTTCAAGTTTCGCCGAGTAGTTTTCCGGGATAGACATCATGACGCCGCCATTCGTCGTGGTGACGTCGAGCGCTTCGCCGTCCCAGCGATCGCCGCTCAGCTCAACCATGAGCCCGCCATTTGTGGTGGACCCTTTCACCGCTCCACCGACTTTCTTCAACACAACGCCGCCGTTCAGCGCGTTGAATTCGATCCGGCCGTTAACGTCCGAGATCGCGATCCCGCCATTGTGTGTCTCGAGCGAGAGATCCGAGCGCCGCGGCACAAACACTTCGTAACTCACGTCCCAGTGATAGTTTTGTCGATGGTCAGGCCCGCTGGCGTGAATCTTCGCGCCGCTGACTTCAATCCTGATCTGACGCGCGAGGTCGGCTGCTTCCTGCGCGGTCGGCGCGCCGGTTTGCACTCGCGCGCGCACCAGCACCTGGTTCTGGTCCCAACCTTTAACAGCGATGCCGCCGTTCTGCCGCCCGTCGATCGCGATCGGTGCGCCTGTCGGCGCGAGCGTCTGTTCGCGAACCTCGCAGTTGCCGACTAACTTGTCGTTGTACCAGTTGTTATCTCGGCAAGCTAACGTGCCGCCCTTTTGCTGGGCCAACACGGAAATACTCGCCAACGCCGCCAACGCGGCAATCAACACAATTCGGCCTAAGAACCTGGTCATAACTCGGTCTCCTTCGCGGCGCGCGTACGCGCCTTCGTCTGGGGTTTGTCTTTTTTCGTTCGTTAACGTGGCTTCTGGACGATAGACACCGCTGCGCTGGAGCTTGTGGCAGGAAACTGGAGAATCAGACGCGCTTCTGCACGAGCACGATGCGCGGAATGCCCTGCAAGTCAGGTCGAATCTCGTCCAAGCGCCACAGGTTTTCGTTGATCAACCGCTGTACTTTTTCGCCCTGGTCGAATCCGATCTCCATGATCAGGTAGCCATCGGTTTTGAGGAAAGCAGGCGCGTCGCGAAGCAGCCGTCGAATGACGTCGAGCCCATCGGCGCCCGACGAAAGTGCGACCAGCGGTTCGTGATCGCGAACCTCACGCTGGAGTCCGGAGAGCGCAGCAGCAGCGACGTAAGGTGGGTTTGAGACGACGAGATCAAACGCGGTCCGATCCACCGATTCGAAGCAGTCGGATATCGTGAACCTCATTCTGTCGCTGACGCCATGACGCCGTGAGTTGTCTTCAGCCACCGCAAGCGCCGGCGCTGAAACGTCAACCGCAACCGCGCGCGCATCCGTCCTCTCGCACACTAACGTGATCGCGATGCATCCGGATCCAGTTCCCACGTCGCAAATCAACGGCGCCGGCTTGTGCGCGATAACTTCAAGCGCCGCCTCGACTAACAATTCAGTCTCGGGCCGTGGTATCAATACGTCCGTCGTCACGCGAAACTCGCGTCCGTAAAAATCCTGTACTCCGGTGATGTACTGGAGCGGTTCGCCGCTCGCTCTCCGCGCAACTGCTTCTCGGAACCGCGCGAGATCGTCGCCGGCGACAATGTCTTCCGCGTGGCTGATGAGAAACGTGCGGTCTTTGCCGATGACGTGCGATAGCAGCGAGCCCGCCTCGCGGCGCGCCTCCGGCACTCCGGCGTCACGCAGGGCTTGCGATGCTTCCCGCAGCAGATCGGAAATCGAGTTCGTCATCTACTGAATTCAGGAAGCATTTGGCGATTCAACATTTCTATTGAGCATAAGGACGAGTCTCGTTCCTCCCGTGACGTCATGGACCCTCGTAGCGACAGGCTTCGAGGGTTCTGGCGTATTAGGAGAAGAGTTTAACAACGTTAGCCCCGAGGGTTCGCAAATGGGTCCACTGTCGAAAAGCCTGCTCCTGTTCACACTCAACTGGCTCGATGGACAGCTTACACTGCTTTGGATTCGCATGAACGTTGCGACCGAGGGAAACGCCATCATGGCGGGCCTGCTCGAACACGGCGACGTTGCTTTCCTCGCTATCAAGCTCACCGTCGGCGGCATTGCCGCTTACATTCTCTATCGCTTCGCGAACGTGTCACTCGCCAGACGCGGAATGACCGCGGTGCTGGTGATTTACGTCGCGCTGATGTTCGTCCACGCCCTCACAGGCTGCGTTGCGCTCGGATTGAACATCCAATTCCTATAAAACCGTGTTCCCAGACTGAAACACGGATATAATGGGCCACCCAATTGATAGAGAGGGAAGAAGCTATGTACAGACTTTCCGCCCGCCAGATCTTATTAATCGCCTTTATCTCAGCGGTATTTGCAGCCGGAGTCGTTGTCGGTGTCGATCGCATGATGAATCGCTTCGAGCCGTCGCAGGCCGCGTTCTCCGAAACACCGCCGGCAGGCATCACCGATCCATCCACGTCCACTGACGAACAGAACAACATCGAAGTTTATCGCGCGCTGAGCCCGGGCGTGGTGTTCGTCCATTCCACGTCATATGCCCGCGATTTTTTCGGATTCGTCGAGCCACAGCAAGGCTCCGGCTCCGGTTCGATCCTGGACCAACAGGGAAACATTCTGACTAACCATCACGTCATCGCCGGCGCGCAGAAACTTTCAGTCAGCCTCGGCGGCAAGAGAGACTATCCGGCGATCGTCGTCGGCAGCGATCCTGACACGGATCTCGCCGTCATTCGTTTGACGGAAAAACCGGCTGGTCCATTGACGGTCGTTCCCATGGGCGACTCGGACAAGCTCGTCGTCGGCCAGAAGGTGCTGGCGATCGGAAATCCGTTCGGTTTGGACCGCACGTTGACCACGGGCGTCATCAGCGGGCTTCAGCGTCCGATCCGCGCGCGAAACGATCGTTTGATCGAAGGCGCGATCCAGACTGACGCGTCGATCAATCCCGGTAATTCCGGCGGCCCACTGCTCGACTCGCGTGGACGAATGATCGGCATCAACTCGCAGATCCTTTCGCCGTCCGGAAGTTCGGCGGGCGTCGGGTTTGCGGTGCCGGTGAGTATCGCCAAGCGCGTCGTGCCGCAGCTCCTGCAAAACGGCCGCGTGCGTCGTCCGAAGCTCGGCATCAGCACTCGCGACGTCGAAGCGATTCGCAACCAGGTGGATCTTCCGGTGTCCGATGGAGTGCTGATCGTGCAGGTCGCGCGCGGCAGCGGTGCGGCGACCGCTGGATTGCGCGGGATGCAGCAGACCGAGATGGGCGACATCGAGCTCGGCGACATCATCCTCGGCGTCGATAGCGACAAGGTTGGTAATTCAGACGACCTGTTCCGCGTGCTTGATAAACATCAGATCGGTGAGACAGTGCAGGTACACATCTGGCGAAACGGCCGGCGGATGTCGGTGCCGGTGCGCTTGTCGGAATCGGCTGATTCGCGCCGATAACCCTGTGAGATCTCAGCTCTTGAGATCTCGGATCTCATATGCAGGAAACCACCCATTTCTTCAATCTTGGCTACGGGTGGTTGTGTAAGCATTGCTGCGCCGAGAACACTGAACGCAAACAACATCACCGCCAGCATCATCAACACGAGGCCCATCGTAACGCTCCACTGCCTCTGGCTAAGTGGGTCGAAGACGATGGGCTTCGTGGTTTGGTGTGTCCCCGCTGTGGGATTGCCGAGCCTGTCTCCAGAAGCTAACGTCCGAATTCATTCTCATAATCGCGCAGGCTTCGCGTAATTACGTCCAGCGCTTCGACTCGATCGTAGACGTCGGTTATCTCCACTTTCTTGTGCTCCTCGTTGGGAAGCTGCTTGTAGCTGAGGAAGTAGTGTTTTAGACGATCGATCAGTCCCTGCGGCACCTCGTCGATGTTCTGAATCCCGCCGAAAGCCAGATCCGCTTCGAGCACGGCGATGACTTTGTCGTCGGCTTGTTTGCCGTCGATCATCCGCAAACCGCCAATCGGCCGTGCGTGCAGAAAGAAGCTGCCGTGCGCGAACGTCTTTTCAGACAAGACGCAGATGTCCATCGGATCTTTGTCGCCTTCGATGCCGGTCCGCCCGGTGCGCATTTCACACAGTTGCGCGACTTCGCGCCCGCAATACGTCTGCGGAATGAATCCATAGAGCGTCGGGCACAGCGACGAGAATCGCTGCGGACGATCGACACGCAAGTGGCCCGACCACTTGTCGAGCTCGTACTTTACGGCGTCCGTCGGGACGATTTCGATATACGCGTTGACGAGCTCGGGCGAGCGCGGGCCGGGAGTGACGCCGTGCCAGGGATGCGCCTGGAATAGTTGTTTGTTCATTGGCTTTTTTCTCTAATCGCGCCTCGATGATAAGATGACGCCAGTTCGAAACCAAACCTTCGTGCTTTTCCCGGTATGGCTGCCAGCGCCGAAATAATAACCAAGCCCGTCGCAAACGTAATCTCGTTGCGCTGGATCATCAGCGCGCGTGACGATCTCGTCTGGTTCATCGGATCGGTTGTTTCGAGTTACGTTCTGCTGCTTCTTTACGTGAACGGGATCATACCGCTCGTTCCGATGGTCGCGGCATGGGCGATCCTGATTGACGCTCCGCACGTCTTCGGGACCTTCTCGCGGACGTACTTCGATCGCGCCGAACGAAAGAACCGGGCGCGGCTCTTGTGGGGGTCGCTGCTTTTCTTCGCGGTTGGACCGGTGATGGTGCTGGCCGGCGCGGCGTTTGTCTTCTTCTTCGTCGCGGCGTTGTGGGCCTACTACCATCTCGTGAAGCAGCACTATGGATTCATGGTGCTGTACAAGAAAAAGAACGGCGACCTCGCGCGAATCGATAACGCGCTCGATCGGCTATTGTTGCTGTTTGCGTTTAATTATCCGTTTGTCGAGTTCATCGCGCGCGATCCTCAAGCGATGGCGCGCGTGCCGGCGGTCTTGCATGGCGGCGTTAACGGGTTCGCGAAACTGTTACTGGCGGGCACGGTCCTGTCATTCGTAGTTTGGCTCGGGCGCCAGATTCAACGCGCGATCGCAGGCGAGCCATTGAACGTTCCGAAGTACCTGCTATTGGCGGCGGCGATTCCGATGCACTGGATCGTCCTGCTGACGCCGATGCCGCACAAGCCGATCGCCATCGTCGCGATTCTCACCATCTATCACAACTTCCAGTATCACCGGCTCATCTGGTTTCACAACCGCAAATACAATTCGCGTGAAAAGTATGGGGCCGCGGAGCTTATCAGCCGGAGATTGGCGTTTTATATCGCCTTCGGGATCTTATTTGGAATCATCTATCAGGGACCCAGACAGTTTCTCAATTATCTTGGCCCGGAGAACAACCAACTGGGTATCTCGTTCCTCTGGGGATACGCCTTCATCCACTACTATCTCGATTCGAAAATCTGGAGAGTGAGACGCGATCGTTCCGTAGGTGAAGCGTTGAAGATGAGTTAGTCTTCGGCGTGCTCGTCGCCGTTGAAGTGCAGCACGGTCGTTTCTTCGTCGATCACTGTTTCGAGGTGGACCGGGCGGCCCCACAGCGTGTGGACGTGTTCGAGCGCTTTGCGTCCGTAGCGCAGGTCGAGCTCGGTGCCTTCGTAGCGGTGTTTTAGATAGAGCTCGCGGTTGCCGTTGTAGTCGCCGTCCACGACTTCCAGGTAAGGAAAGCCGAAGTTAGTCATGTTCGAGACGAGCTGATCGCGCACTTTCTCCCAGCGTTTCTCGGTAATGGTCCATTCCTCTTCTTCGACCAACTCGAACACAAACAGATCCAGCTCTTCGCAGAGCTCTTCGGTGAGGTAGTTGCGCAGAAACGAGACGTCGTTCTCCAGTTCGCGCACTTCAAACATCTTCTCGCGCCCTTCGTTGCCAACGCGGCCAAACTTCTCGCTCTCCTCTTGCGACGGTTCATTCCAGCGGCGTTCGATGTCTTCGAAGATCTTGTAACCGAGATAGTACGGATTCAGTTGACCCTTTTGCGGCGAGACGACACCGGAGTGCAGGTTCGCAAACTCGATATGTTCGTTGTCGCTGAGATCGAGCTCGCGCATGATGCGGGCGTGCCAGATGCTGGCCCAGCCTTCGTTCATGATCTTCGTCTGCATCTGCGGGACGAAGTACTCCATCTCTTCATGGACCATCGCAATCGCGTCGCGCTGCCAGGGAGCAAGCGAGGGCGAGTTTTTCATGATGTAGAAGAGCAGGTCCTTTTCCGGCAGGCGTTCGCGCGGGCGTTCTTTCTCTTCGGTCGAGGCCGGCGAAGCGGCTGCAGCGCGCGCCTCGCGTTCCGCTTTATCGAGGTGCCACAGATCGTCGTAACGTCCGTCCCTTGGACGCAGTTCCGCGCGTCGTTTCGCTTCGTCTACCGAGATTTCGCGTTTGATGAAGAAGTACGGATCGATGTGCTCTTCGATTGCCAGCACCGAATCGAGAAAACGCTCGACCGTCTTGCGGCCGTGCTTGAACTCATACTCCATCATCCGCTGCGCGTGCGTGGAGACGCTTTCCACCATGCGGCGATTGGTTTTCGAGAAGTAAGTGTTGTTTTTGAAGAAGTCGACGTGGCCCAGCACGTGGGCGATGACCATCTTGTTCTGGATCGGGCTGTTCGTTTCGAGGAGGAAACCGTAGGCCGGGTTGGTGTTGATGACGACTTCATAGATCTTCGACAAGCCGAAGTCGTACATCGTCTTCATGCGATGGTAAGCCTTGCCGAACGTCCAGTGAGAGTAGCGTCCGGGAAGTGCGTAGGAACCGACCTCGTACATGACGGTTGCGGGCACGATCTCGAAGTTCGTCGGATACGGGTCGAGGCCGAAGCGAAGGGCCACTTCCCAGATCTGCTCCACTGCCTTTTCGAGCTCTTTGATTTCGCGATCTTCCATAACTAACCACGGATGAACACGGGTTTCATGCCGGTGTTTCGACTCCTCGTCTGCCAAAAAACTGCTTCAACGCCGGATACACGTCTTCCTTGTCGTCGATGCGCACGCCGACGAAACGATCCTTGTTTTGCAGGCGATCGCTGAAGATCGAAAGCAGCGCGCCTGACGAACGGCGATAACTCGACGATCCTTCCTCGCCGATCTCGCCGTAGCCGAAGAGGTTGCAAGTCGCGATCAACTCGTCGGCGAGTTTCACCGCTTCTTCGTTGTCGGAGTAGTAATTGTCGCCGTCCGAGAAGTGGAACGGATAAATGTTCCAATCGGCCGGGCGGTAACGCTGCTTGATGATGTCGAGCGCGAGTTGATACGCGGACGACACGACCGTTCCGCCCGATTCACCCTGCGTGAAAAACTGTTCCTCCGTAACTTCCTTCGCTTCCGTGTGGTGCGAGATGAAGACGATGTCCACGTTGTCGTACTTCGTCCGCAGAAAACGGACCATCCAGAAGTAAAAACTCCGCGCGATATACTTTTTGAACTCGCCCATCGAACCTGACACGTCGATCATCGCGATCACGACCGCGTTCGACTCGTAGCGCATCACCTCTTCCCACGTCTTAAAACGGAGGTCTTCCTTCTTGATGTCGCCGAAGCGCGCCTTGCCTTCGCGCGCGTTGCGGCGGATGTTCTCGAGAATCATGCGGCGCTTGTCGAGGTTCGCGATCACGCCCGTGCGGCGAATCTCGTTGAACTGCGTCTTCCGTGACTGCACCGCCTTCTTCGCCTTTTCCTGAAGATACGGAAGTTGCAGGTCTTCGAAGATCAGCGCGGCGATCTCGTCGATGTTGACTTCCGCTTCGTAGTAATCGGCGCCGGCGTCCTGGCCGGCTTGTCCGCTGCCGCTGCCTGAACCGGGACGGCTCTCGCGCGCGATGACGTCGCCGACGCGCGTCTTTCCGTCGCCCTGGCCCACGTGTTTGCCCTTCTGATGATTGAAGCGAAACTTGTACTCGTCGAGCGCTCGGATGGGAACTTTGACGGTGCGCTTACCGTCGGAAAGGATGATGGCTTCGTTGGAGACGATCGAGCCGAGGTTCTTGCGGATCGCTTCTTTGACGCGGTCCTTGTGGCGTTCCTGATCGATGATGCCCTTGCGTTGCAGTGACCAGTCGTTGCGTTGAATAGACATAATGCTTCATCTACAAAAGTCTGCTACGACTTTCGTGAACGCCTCCGGATATTCTTCGTGCGGCAGGTGACCGCAATTGAGAAACACTATCAACCTCGAACCGGGGATCTCTTCGTGCAACCTTTCGCCGTCCGCGAGCGGGATTTCGCGATCGTTCTCGCCCCAGAGCAGCAACGCCGGCTTACGGATGAGATGCGCGTCGCGCGAGATGCGTTCCGCGTCCCAGTTGCGCACCGTGCGAATGATGGCCCGCTGCGTTCCCGCCGCGCGCAGCGGCAGGTGCCGCGCATCGACTCGGCGTTCGTCCAACACCCACGCGTGCCGATCGTAAACCCGTTTCATGCGACGGCGCAGCAAACGCCGCGAGCCGATCAGCAGCGGCGAGACGACGTCTCCGAAAAGCGGCGAGCCAAACACGCGCATCAGCTTGTAATTCAGCGGACGGTTGTTGTTTACCGTGCCGATCAGGACCAGGCGGTCGACGCGCTGCGGATAATCGAGAGCGCACGTGGCAGCGACCGCGCCGCCGTACGAACTGCCGACGAGCGTGGCGCGTTTGATGCCGAGTCTCTCGAGCAAGCTGATCACGAGTTTCGCTTGTCCGCCGATGGTGTACTCGGCCTTGCGCGGCTTTCCGGAGTAACCAAACCCCAGCATGTCGAGCGCGATGACGCGAAAGCCTGCTTCCGCGAGCGGCAAAAACACCTTGCTCCAGACGAGAGTCGAGGAGGCGAAGCCGTGGATCAAGATCAAGGGAGGCAAAGACGTGTTCCGTTCGCCGGCTTCCTGATAGTGAACGCGAACGCCGTCGACGTCGACGAAGCGCGAGTGATCGGAATGAAAAACAACGTGCCGGTTTTGGGCCCAATCAGCATCTCGCGGGCGCATTAACAACTTGCTGGCAATGGCAAGTGTGGCTGCGCCCGCGATCCAGTAACGTTTTTTCATGCTACCGCGAAAGTAGCGTGCCCACGTAAGTCAGCAGCTCGTTCGCACAAACCGGACAATAACCGTGCTCCTTGACGAGTCGATCGACGACTTCGTTGATGCGTCGCAGTTGATCGGGATCCGGCGTCTTCGCGGAAGTCGTGATTTTCACGACGTCTTTCAGGTCGGCGAAGATCTTCTTCTCGATCGCTTCCTTCAACCGTTCGTGCGAGTTGTATTCAAAGGGCTTACCTTTGCGGGCGTAAGAGCTGATGCGGATCAGTATCTCCTGGCGGAACGTGTTCTTCGCGTTTTCGGAGATGCCGATCTGCTCCTCGATCGAGCGCATCAACTGCTCATCCGGATCCATCTCTTCTTCGGTGATCGGATCCTTGATGCGTTCCTTGTTGCAGAACGCTTCGACGTTGTC
>DASRIM010000163.1:0-11576 GCA_035649995.1 Pyrinomonadaceae bacterium
CCACTGTTCGACGGCAGCACGCCGGTGAACTTGCATACAATCGCGCTTCATCTGCGACAACAGAAGGGCGGCGAAAGCGTCGATCTTGCGCCGCTGTTCAACCTGCATCGACCGCTGCCGAGTTTCGCTCCCGAAAAGCTCGAGCTCACGAATCGTGGGCGCAACGATGTACTCGCCGGTTTGCCGGAGACGGATCTTACGAATGAAATAGATGAGCTGCTTGCAGAGTATGAACGCTTCCGCGGCGAGAGCGATGATTCTTTTGAAGCGGCGAAGAAGTATTGCGTGTTTCACGCGGCAGCGGTTTGCGTTCAGATGTGGAAACACAATGGCAACGGATTCTTCGCGAAGCCCGAGTGGCTCGTGCTCGTGCTCGATCGCCTGTTGACGACATTGCAGCCCGCGCGCTTGCTTCAACCGCGTCCGCATGTCGCGAATGCTGCGCAACAACTCGTCGAGCTTTTCGAGTCGAACAAGTCGTTCTCCATTGTTCCGATCCAACTGGCGCAACCGAAGGCCATAGCCGAATGAACAGGCAAGCTATTGAAGAATGGTTGACCGCGAAGATTCGCGAAGTGCAACGACTCGACGGCGCGGAGATCGACGTGCGCGCGCCGCTGGAAAAATATGGTCTGGGCTCTGTTCAAGCCGTCAGTCTCGTCGGTGATCTCGAGGAATGGCTCGAGCGTCCACTGCCTTCGACGCTTTTCTGGGATTACCCGTCGATCGAAGCGATCGCGAATCACCTGGCAGAGAACACAAATTGAAAACGGAAATTCCAATACCGGCGGAGCTCTCACGCGAGTTATTGCGGCTTGCGAACAGTTCCGATCTGGCGCTTTACATCATCTTCAAGGCGGCGCTCCAGATCTTGCGGCACGAGTACACGGCGACGACGTTCAAGATGCACTTGCTCGCCGTCCGCAAACGCGTACTCCTCGATTACACGCTCGATCCCGGGCTTGAATTGAACATCGATTCAGAAATCCGCGAACTCGGATACGATCCGGAAGGCGTCGCTAATAACCTGGTCCACATCCTGAAATCCGTGGTCCGGAACGTGGACATTGCTATCGACGACCTCGCGTTGTTACCGCGTGGGCCGGAGCGCGATACAGCAGGCCGATTGACGCATCGAGTCTTTGAAGAACAGGTTGAAAATACGCCGAATCGGATCGCGGTCAGTGACAGAGACACGTCGCTAACGTATGCGGAACTGAACGCGCTCGCGAACCGCCTCGCGCGCGCACTCCAGCGCCGCGGCGTAAAACCGGAAGACAACGTGGCAGTGTTGATGCGCCGCAGCCCGAACCTGCTGATTACGATGCTGGCGTTATTCAAGTGCGGCGGCGTGTATCTGCCACTCGATCCGCGCCAACCAGCGACACGGCTCGCGCAGATCATCTCCGATTCGAAATCGTCGCTTGTTATCTCGACGAAAGAGTTTTCCGGGCTGGTTGAGGCGCCGGTCCTGTTTGTCGAAGATCTTTTGACTGAAGCGGATAGCGAACAGAACCTCTCCGACACGATCAACCCAGCCAATCTCGCGTATGTGATCTACACATCCGGCTCGACCGGCGCGCCGAAAGGCGCAATGCTCGAACATCGCGGCATGTTCAATCACCTCGACGCGAAGGTCGTCGATCTCGAACTGTCCGAATCAGACGTCGTGGCCCAAACGGCTTCACAGTGTTTCGACGTCTCCGTCTGGCAGCTTCTCGCAGCGCTGTTGACCGGCGGTCAGGTACGAATCATCGCCGATGAAGTCGTCAAAGAACCATCGCACTTGTTGAACGAGCTGACGCGCGAGTCAGTGTCAGTGCTGGAAGTCGTTCCGTCTCAGTTACGCGCGATATTGACGACGATCGATCTCCACGGCATTCCGGACCTTCCGGCTCTGCGTTTCCTGTTAGTAACAGGCGAAGCACTACCGCCGGCGCTTTGCCGTCAGTGGCTCGATCTATTCCCGCGGACGCCGCTCGTCAATGCCTATGGTCCAACCGAGTGTTCCGACGACGTGACGCATCACTTCATCGGCAACGACACGGAATTGAAGGCAGACAACACGCCGATCGGACGTCCGATCCAGAACATGCAAGTCTACGTGCTTGACGGCGGCTTGCGTCCGGTTCCGATCGGCGTCACGGGCGAGATTTACGTGGGCGGAATCGGCGTCGGCCGCGGCTACGTTTACGACGCCGCACGCACCGCCGAAGTCTATCTGCCCGATCCGTTCAGCCAACAATCCGGCGCGAGGTTGTATTACACGGCCGATCTCGGCTGTTACCTGCCTGACGGCAGCATTCAGTTCAACGGCCGGCGCGATCACCAGGTAAAGATCCGCGGCTTCCGTATCGAGCTTGGCGAGATCGAAGCCGCGCTGCGCGCGCATCCAAACGTGGACGACGCAGTTGTGCTCGTACTCGATGGACGTCTCGTCGCATATGCCGCTGCCGCGGAAACAGACACAAAGCATTTGCGGCAGTTCTTGCGCGGCCGGCTGCCGGAACACATGGTCCCATCCGCGTTTGTAATCCTGGATCGATTGCCGTTGAACTCGAATGGAAAAGTGGATCGAAAGGCATTGCCGGCGCCGGAGTGGACCGACCGTCGCGAAGACGACGATTTTGTCCCACCTTCAACCGAGGTGGAAAAGGCGCTCGCGAACATCTGGGCCAGAAATTTGAAACTCAGCCAGGTGAGTCTCAGCGATAACTTCTTTGATCTCGGCGGCAACTCGCTGCTCTCGATACAGGTGCTGAATCAAATCCGCTCCGAGTTGAGTGTCGCGCTGCCAATGAAAGCACTGCTCGAGTCGGCAACGCTGGCCGAGCTCGCGGAAATCACCGATCAATGTCAGAACAACGCTACCGCCTTCGCGACTCAACGCTAGTCGAGCCGCTCGTGAATCACTGGTGGGCCTGGCCGTACTTGCTCTCGCCGGTCGCGGCGAGCCTGCACCTGCGCAACTACCAGCTTCCGGTGATGCGTTCGTATCTCCAGGATCCGCAGGCGCACCTGCTTGCCTCCCGAGATCCGGATCTGCTCGGTGGACCATTCGTGAACGTTCCGGTTGAGCGGGCAGACGAGATCCGAAAGCTGTGCGACGACACCGAGCGTCTGCAACGTGCCAACATCGAACTTGCCGATGCCATCGCCGAAGGAATGCGGCGGTTGTTTGCCGAAGGAAAAGGACAGAGCCTCGACGACTACTACGAGCGAATGCCTCAAGCGATGCGCGGCTTCGCCGAGTTGATCTACGACTACAACAATCAGCCGAACCTCCGCTTCCTCGAGGGATTGCTTTACGAAAGCCCTTACTACGACGAGAGTTTGCAGTCACTCAGACTGACGCAAGCAAAAACCGACAAAGAGCGCCCGTTCTTCATGAGCACGCCACGCCTCGACGACGAGACGGCAATCGATTGGACCATCTCGTTCGCAAACACCGAGGTAGACGATCTCTTCAGTCTCGATGTCGAACCGCGTCCCTTGAGTAAGATCGGCGATGAACGCCTGTTACCGTTGCTCGATCCGGATCCTGTTTCAGTACCCGAGCCCTGGACCGGAAATGACGTGCGAATCAGGTACTTCGGACACGCGTGCACGCTCGTCGAGCACAACGGCGTTTCAATACTGACCGACCCGTTGATCTCGGTTCTGCCGAGCGAAGGCGGCGTCGAACGATTCACCTATCGCGATCTTCCACGGCGTCTCGATTACGCTCTCGTCACTCACAATCACTGCGATCACTTCGTGCTCGAAACGTTGCTGCGGCTGCGCCATCGCATCGACTGCCTCGTCTTGCCGCGCTCATATGGAATCCTGCACGGCGACGTCTCGCTAAAAACTCTCTGCCGCAAACTGGGGTTCAAGCACGTCGTCGACGTCGATGCTTTCGAAACGCTGCCGCTGCCCGACGGCGAGATCATCGCGATTCCGTTCTTCGGCGAGCACGGCGATCTCGCGCACGGAAAGACCGCTTACGTGGTGCGTACCGGACACGAGCGCATCCTCTTCGGCGCTGACTCAAACTGTCTCGACCGGAAACTCTACGAACACGTGCGCGGTTACACGGGCCGGATCGATACGGTGTTTCTCGGCGTGGAACCGGTAGGCGCGCCGCTGTCGTGGAGTTACGGCGCGATGTTTCCGCGCATGCAGCAACAATCGATCGACAGCTCTCGGCGCCAGCGAGGTTGCGACTCCGAACGAGCGCTGGCGCTGCTCGACGCCGTCGGCGCCACTCGCGTTTACAACTACGGCATGGGTGAAGAACCGTGGCTCGAACACATTCTGGCGCTCGCCAGCGCCGAAGATTCTCCGCAGATTCAGGAGTCGAACAAGCTCCTGGCCAAAGCCCGGGCGCTCGGTTTTCTAGAAGCTGAGCGGCTCACAGGGAAGCGCGAGATCCATTTGGACCATGCGCGTCCGCGCGAGCGGGCGTTCGTCGCCGCAGCCTCCGCGCAACCACTAGTCGAAACCGACACCGAAGACCAGTTCGCTTTCTAAAACCATGGCAACATCCAGAATCGCAGTCTACGATTCCGAGTCTGACGCGGAACGAAGCTACTGGATCGAGCGTCTCTCGCGTGAGCGAGGCGTCTCGAACCTCGTGCTCGACTACAAGCGCCCGAAGACTCACAACCTGCATCGTGAAACACTCGAAGTCGCCGTTTCAGACGAAACGCTGCACCGGCTGCTGGCGCTGACGAAAGAGTCGCCGTTCCTGATCTACACGGCGCTGCTCACGATGCTGAATATCTGCCTGCACAAGTACACCGGCAGCGAGTCGATCGTCGTGGGCAGCCCGCCGCGCAAAAAACAGCCGGATGAATCGGTGAGACCGAACGCGCTGGCGATCGTCAGCAGCGTCGAACCGCACATGGCGGCGAAAGAGCTGATGCTGCAAGTGCGCGAAACACTGATCGAGGCATACGGCAAACAGAATTATCCCTATGAAAGCCTCTTGAGGCGTCTCGGCCTCGACAAGATCGAGAATCGCGGCCCGCTCTTCGACGTCGCGCTCTCGCTCACGAACATTCACGGTCAACTCGCCGAGACGCGCAACGACATCACGATCGCGTTCGAACACGGCAACACGTTGGCCGGCACTGTCGCGTTCAATCCGGATCTTTTTACGAGGGACAGCATCGAGCAGTTCATCGGCCACTACGTGCGTGTGTTGGACCAGTGTCTTGCGGACCCAACTACGCGTGTCGCCGGCGTTCAATTACTCACGAAAGCCGAACGGGAACAGTTGCTGCGGCAGGAAACTGAAACACCAGCGCCTGCGCAACCGGTCATCAAGCTGTTCGAACAGCAAGTCGCGCGCACACCGCAGGCAGCGGCCGCCGTCCTGGGCGATCAGGAACTGACGTATGCGCAGTTGAATCGGCGCGCGAATCGTCTCGCCGCGCGTCTGCGCGCGGTCGGCGTTGGGCCCGAGTCGCTGGTCGCGATCTGCGTCGAGCGTTCGTTTGATCTGCTGATCGGAATACTCGGCGTTCTCAAGACGGGCGGCGCGTACGTGCCGCTCGATCCCGCGTACCCGAAAGAGCGCCTTTCGTTCATCTTTTCCGACATTGACGCGAAGTTCGTCATCAGTCAGGAACACCTGCTCGAGCGGCTTCCGGATCACGCGGCGGAAATCATTTACCCGGATTCGACCGAGCTCGAAAACTTCACCTCGACCGCGGCGCATGGCGACAACCTCGCCTACGTGATCTACACGTCAGGCTCAACCGGCACGCCGAAAGGCGTGATGATCCATCAACGCGCGCTTGCCGCGCGTGCGCTCTCGCTGAGCAAGTACTACCAACTGAAATCAGGAGAACGGCTGCTGCAATTCGTTTCAATGAGTTTCGACGCGATGGCGGAAGAGGTCTTTCCCACGTTGATCAGCGGCGCCGCGCTCGTCCTGCACCGCAATCCGACAGGCATTCCACCGCTGCAACTGATGCGCGAGTGCGAACAGTTGGGCGTCACGATGCTGCACATCCCGCCGTCGTACTGGCAGCCGCTGATCGACGAGTTGCTCGCTTCCGGCGAGCCGGTGCCGGCCTGGATCAAACTCTTCATCACCGGCGGCGAGCGGATCTCACTCGAACGTCTCGCCGGTTGGGTCCAAAACACGAAGCACGCGTCACGGATCGTCAACGCGTATGGTCCAACCGAGACGACGATCACTTCAACGCTCCACGACGTGCCGTTGACCGGCGTCGCCTTGGAACGGCTTGCGAGTCTGCCGATCGGACGTCCGCTCGAAAACACGCCTATCTATCTTCTTGATTCGTGGTTTCAACCCATGCCGGCTGGTGAGATGTATATCGGCGGCATCGGCGTAGCGCGTGGTTATCTAAACGACGCTGCAACAACGGCTGAAAGATTCATCCCAAATCCCTTCGCGCAGAAGCCCGGTGCCCGGCTGTACCGCACGGGAGATCGCGCCCGCTATTTACCGGATGGCAACATCGACTTTCTCGATCGGCTCGACAATCAAATCAAGATTCGTGGTTTCCGTGTCGAGCCCGGCGAGATCGAAGCAAGGTTGACTTTGCACCCAGCGGTCGGCGGCGCCGTCGTCATGGCCTTTGAACAGAGTTGGGGGGAACAGGGCCCCGGCGAAAAGCTGCTCGTTGCGTACACCGTTCCTCGTGACGGACGCCGCGCGTCAGGCGGCGAACTGCGCAGCTTCCTGAGCGAGCAGTTGCCGGACTACATGGTCCCGGGACTGTTTGTGAACCTGGACCAGTGGCCGCTGACAACGACGGGTAAAGTCGATCGCAAGGCGCTGCCGCCGCCGCTGACCAGCGTCGAGGAACCGTCCGGAGAAAACGAGCCGCCGCAAACGCCGGTGGAACAGGTGCTGGCGGGGATCTACGGCGAGATACTCAAGCTCAAAAACGTCGGCCGGCGGCAAGGATTTTTCGAGCTCGGCGGTCACTCGCTGCTGGCGACGCAAGTCGTCTCGCGCGTCCGCGAAGTGTTTCGCGTTGAACTGTCGGTGCGCAGCATTTTCGAGACACCGGAAGTCGATCGCCTGGCGCGCACGATCGAAACGCAGCGTGGCATCGAATACGCGCCGATTCATCCCGTACCTCGAAACACGAACCTTCCGTTGTCCTTCGCGCAACAGCGGCTGTGGTTTCTACAGCAACTCGATCCGTCGAGCACGTCTTACAACTTTCCGATGGCGCTCAGATTGAAAGGCCGGCTCGACATAACGGCGCTCGAAAAGACGCTGGCGGAGCTTGTTGCCAGACACGAATCTCTGCGCACCACTTTCCCGGCGGTTGACGGCGAACCGATGCAGTTGATTCATCCGCCTGCCGCGCCTTCGATCGTTCACATCGAAGCGCATGAAGACACGCTTCACGATCTGATCGTCGAACACGCGAAACGGCCGTTCGATCTCGCAGCCGGCCCGTTGCTGCGCGTGGTCCTGTTCAAACTAGCCGGCGACGATCACGTACTGCTGGTGACGATGCACCACATCATCACCGACGGTTGGTCGCTCGAAGTCCTGATCAAAGACACGAGTGCGCTCTGCAACGCTTTTCTCAACGCGACACCTTCAAAATTGCCGCCGCTTTCGATCCAGTACGCCGACTTCGCTGCATGGCAACGTGAATGGCTCCACAGCGACGCGCTGTCGCAACAGCTCGAATACTGGAAACAAGCACTCGCCGGCGCGCCGCCTGCCTTGCACTTGCCCGCCGATCTTCCGCGTCCGCCGCGGAGCAATGAAGGAACGACTTACTCGTTCACGCTTCCCGCTTCGCTTTCGACGCGCATCAGGGAAGTGAGCCAGGCGGAAAACGTGACGTTGTTCATGTTCCTCCTCGCCGCGTTCAAGTTGCTGCTGCACAGCTACACGGGTCAGGACAACATCGTCGTCGGCACGAACAGCGCGAACCGCAACCGCAGCGAAGTTGAGCCGCTCATCGGCGTCTTCATCAATGACCTCGCGCTGTGTACCGACCTGTCAGGCGCCGGCAATTTTCGCGAACTCCTCCAGCGTGTGCGCGAAGTGACATTGGGCGCCTACGACCACCAGGAAGTGCCGTTTGAAAAAGTCCTTGAGACATTGCGCGTGGACCAACAGGACAGCGATCTGCGTCTGTTCCAGGTCTTCTTCGTCCTGCAAAACATTCCGCTCTCGAACTTCAAGCTCCCTGAGCTCACGATCACGCCCGTCGCGATCGAGAGCAAGACAGCTAAGTTCGACATCGGGCTCTACATGATCGAATCCGCCGCGCAGATCGAAGGCGTCGTCGAGTACAAGACGGATCTCTTCTACGAATCGACGATCGTTCGCACGCTCGCGGATTTCAAAACACTCCTCGAAGCCATTGTCGACGATCCCGCCGCGCCGCTCGACAACCTCGTTGCCTCGATCGAGCAGGACGCAGTATCAGTCGGCGACTTCAACGTCGATCTCGAGACGGAATGAACCATGTGCGGCATCGTTGGCTACATTGACATGCGTCGTGAGCGTCCGGCCGAGCAGCCCGTCGTGATGAACATGGCGGACAAGGTCGCGCACCGCGGGCCCGATTCGTACGGGTACTTCGTCGACGGCAGCGCCGCGCTCGGCTTTCGCCGTCTCTCGATCATCGATTTGTCTGGCGGGGATCAACCGATTAAGAACGAGGACGGCTCCGTCGTCCTGATCTGCAACGGCGAGATCTACAACTATCGCGAGTTGCGGCGCGAGTTGCAGGCGAAGGGACACACGTTCCGCACGAACACGGACGTCGAAGTGCTGGTCCATCTCTACGAAGAGGAAGGCGTGCGGTTCGTGAACCGGCTGAATGGTCAGTTTGCGTTTGCGATTTACGATCGAAAGCAGCAGACGCTCTTTCTCGCCCGCGATCACTTCGGCATCAATCCGCTTTATTACACGGTCGTCGACGACGTCTTCATCTTCGCCTCCGAGATCAAGGCGATACTCGAACATCCGCTCGTGCCGCGCGAAGTTGATCTGACGGGTCTGGACCAGGTGCTGTCGTTTCCGGGGCTGGTGAGCCCGCGGACGATGTTCAAGGACGTCTTCAGTCTCAAGCCGGGCCACCACATCACGATTAAGAACGGCAGCCTGAGCATCGCCGAGTACTGGGACCTCGACTATCCGCACAAAGACGCGGCTGAGACCGAGCGTACTGAGGAATATTACGTCGAAGGACTCAGCGATCTCTTCGCGCAATCGGTTCGGTATCGGCTCCAATCAGACGTGCCGGTCGGTTTTTATCTCAGCGGCGGCCTCGACTCGTCGCTGATCGCGTCGATGATCAAGAACGTGTCGTCCGGCGTCCCGCGTCACTCGTTTTCGATCACCTTCACGGACAAGGAGATCTGCGAAGCGAAGTATCAGCGCCTGATGGCGAGGGAGGTCAGCGCGCTGCATCACGAGATGATCTTCGACTGGTCCGAGATCGCGAGCCGCCTGCCGGCGATGGTCTATCACGCCGAGTGTCCGGTGAAAGAGAGTTACAACACCTGCTCCATGGCCCTTTCCGAAGCCGCGCGAAGGACCGGCATTCCGGTGATTCTGACGGGCGAGGGTGCGGACGAGCTGTTCGCGGGGTACGTCGGCTACCGCTTCGATCAGTCCGGCGTGAGAAACGGTCAGAACTACGGCGTGGAGACGATTCTCGAAGAGGAGATTCGCGAAAAACTCTGGGGCGATCCGAACCTCATCTACGAAACGGACCAGTTTGCTTTTCGCGAAGTCAAACAGGCGCTCTACTCCGATGCCGTTCAAAACCGGTTTGAAGACTTCGAATGTTTGAACTTCGATCTCGTAAACCACGATCGGCTGCGCAACCGGCACTTCATCCATCAGCGTTCGTATCTCGATTTCAAACTGCGGCTGTCGGACCACCTGATTGCGGACCACGGCGATCGAATGGCGCTCGCGAACTCGGTCGAGGCGCGCTACCCGTTTCTCGACATCGACCTCGTGGAGTTTGCGACGAAGATCCCCGCGCATCTGAAGCTGAACGAGCTAAGCGAGAAGTACATCCTGAAGAGAGTCGCGCAGAAACTGATTCCGCCCGAAGTCATCAACCGCGAGAAGTTCGGTTTTCACGCGCCGGGCAGCCCGTATCTGCTGAGGCAGGGAATCGAATGGGTCCACGATCTGTTCAGCGAGGCGACGATCAAACGCCAGGGCTACTTCAACCCGCAATCGATTGCGCAACTCAAGTCGCAGTACATGCAGGACGGGTTTCGACTCAACCTGCCCTTCGAGAACGATCTGTTGATGATCGTGTTGACCTTCAACCTCCTGCTCGAACAGTTCGACTTACCAAACCTTAACTAAACGAACATGAGAACGCGTTGGGGAATCGTGGGCGGCATGGGCGCGCTGGCTTCGGCGGATTTCGCCAGGACGATCTACGAGTGCAACGTCACGAAAAACGAGCAGGATGGTCCTGTCGTGATTCTTTTCTCCGATCCCGGCATGCCGGACCGCACGGAGGCGTTTCTCAATGGCTCGACCAGTGTTCTCGTCGAACGTCTCGTCGAGCAGTTGACGGACTTGAAAGATCTCGGCGTCGACAAAATCGTTCTTTGCTGCGTCACGCTGCACTACACGTTGCCGCACATTCCTGTCGAGTTGCGTCGATCGGTCGTTTCGCTGATCGACGTCGCGTTGGCGCAGGTGATCGATCGCCGGCAGCGGCAGTTGTTGCTGTGCAGCACCGGGACGCGCGCGGCGGCGATCTTCGAGAGCCACGATCTTTGGCGCGAAGCGAGCGACTACATCGTGTCGCCCGATGAACACGACCAGAAGCTGATCCACGAATGGCTCTACCGGTACAAGCAACCGGGCGACGTCGCGCTCATGGCTCCGCACGTCCAATCGCTACTGGCGAAGTACAACGCGGAATCGTTCGTTGCCGGCTGTACTGAGCTTCACTTGTTCACCCGGCGCTTGCGCGAAACGAATTCGGCGATGAGATTCGTCGACCCGCTAATCACCATCGCGGAACGATTCATTCAGCAGCAAAAAGTCGCGGCCGTATGAAACTCGAAAACGTTCATGAAATTTTCAGCCGCATGGCTGCCGAACACGGCGAGCGCGTCGCCGTGCGCCGCGGCGATCAACGTGTGACTTATCGCCAGCTCGACGAGCGCTCGAACGCCGTTGCCAATCACCTGATTGCGACAGAACGTTCGCTTGTCGCAATTCTAATGTCCGATCGCATCGACGTGATCGCCGCGATCATCGGCACGTTGAAAGCCGGCTGCGTCTTCATCCCGCTCGATCCCGACCTGCCGGCGAACCGTTTGAGCGTGATGCTCGACCAGGTCTCGCCTGACGTCGTTCTCAACAACGTCGACGGATCCAGTTCTGAAAACCCGCGTGTCGAGGTCGATCCGGCTGCGATGAGCTACATCTACTTCACATCCGGATCGACAGGTAAACCGAAAGCCATCGCCGGCGCTCTGAAAGGCGTGAATCACTTCATCGATTGGGAGATTCGAACGTTCGGCGTCGAGCCCGGCACGCGCGTCACCCAGTTTACGACGCCCTCGTTCGACGCATCTCTCAGAGACTTTTTCGT
>DASRIM010000164.1:0-2599 GCA_035649995.1 Pyrinomonadaceae bacterium
CAACTCGCGTGCGTCTTCCAGTAGATCGATCTGGACCTGGCTGTCAGTGCCCAACGAAACAGGCACGCCCGATTTGAAATACGCGCCGGCAGGGACGACGCCGTCGCCGAGGTTCCGTTCGGTCGTAGGGCAGGCGCAAACACCAGCGCCGGATCGCGCCAGCGCGTCGACAGCTTTCGGCGTAATATGAATCGCATGGACGGCAATGAATCGTTCGCTCAGTAGACCTTCCGTGTCGAGCAGTGCGACAGGCGAACGGCCGTATTCCTGAATGCACGCTTCTACTTCCGCCGGCTGCTCCGCGACGTGCATGTGAACTGGCAGACGGCGCTCGCCGGCGAACGCGATGATGCG
This sequence comes from Pyrinomonadaceae bacterium, assembly GCA_035649995.1. Classification (GTDB taxonomy): domain Bacteria; phylum Acidobacteriota; class Blastocatellia; order Pyrinomonadales; family Pyrinomonadaceae; genus PSRF01. The sequence continues at coordinate 355 of DASRIM010000164.1, forward strand.
TTTCAAATAATCGAGCGGCACTGCGCGAACACTGTGCGGCGCGATGCCGGCCCACGCCATGCCGTCGCTCGTGTCGATCGTTGCGAGCAGTTGGTCCAGGTTATTGAGATAGGTGTCCTGCGGTTCGATGAAGCGAACCTGTCGGGGGTTAGGCTCGATTTGATAACCGGCGCGAGCGTACGCGACGCGCAGTAGTGCGATGCGAATGCCCACGTCGCGCGCCGCGCGGATCACTTCGTGAGCGAGCAGGTTGGGATCGTCGTACGGAGTTCCGCCAGGTGAATGATGGATGTAGTGAAACTCGCCGGCGGCCGTGATTCCCGTCGACGCCATTTCGAGAAACGCCAGGCGCGACGCAGCGTAGATCTCTTCAGGCCCGAGCTTGTTCGCCGCAGCGTACATCTGCTCGCGCCAGGTCCAAAAACTGTCGGTCGTGTGTGGCGATCGATACTCGGTGCGCCCGCGAATCACGCGTTGGAAGGCGTGCGAGTGGGCGTTCACCATGCCGGGCAACATTGCGCGTCGCGGGAGGCGCGTAGCGTTTGAAACATCTTCAGTCAGTTCGACGATTCTCCCGGCGTCGTCGCACACGAGAGCCAATCCGGACTTAAACCGGCCGCCTGTATAAATACAGTCTGGCAAGTACGAGATCATGTATGTTTCACCGCCAACACTTCGCGCGCGGCCGTCCGATCGCCCGTGCAACTGATTCGTCGCGGGCCCGGCAGATACGTCAATTCAAATCCAAGCCGTTCATACAAATCGACGATGCGCGTCGTCGCCTGGTTCGAAATCACGACCGGCCCGTCGTGTCGCGCGAGAAACTCCGCCGTGCGCTCCTGGTCTTCCCACGAAAAGCCTCCGGAACTATATGTCGTGAACTCGACGTCATAAGGAGGATCAGCGTAGACGAAGTCGCCGCTCTTGAGCGGCACGCTTTCGACGTCCGCGTTCGCGAAACTCCACTGCCGCAGGACCGCAGGATAATGCGACAGGTCGCGATCGTAGTTCACTGTCGTGTACGTGCCGAAGGGAACGTTGAATTCGCCGCTCTTGTTGAAACGGCAGAGTCCGTTGAAGCAGGTGCGGTTCAGGTAGTAGAACAACTGCGCCGCCTCCTCGCTCGCCGCTTCGCCGTCGCGTATCAGTTGATTGAACCGGTCGCGATGACGATAGAAGAGCTGCTCGTCGTAGCGCATTTCGATGCTCAACTTCAGTCCCGTTTGCAGATGGCGATAGAAGTTGACGAGGTGCGGATTGACGTCGTTCAGCAGCGCGCGGCGCGGTTTCAAACCGAGCGCGACTGCCAGCCCGCCGCAGAATGGTTCGACGTACCGGTTGGTCTCGTGTTGCTTCCAGATTGGGGCGAGATGTGAAACGAGCCAACGCTTGCCGCCGGCCCACTTCAATGGCGGCTTGATCGTTTTTTCAGTGGCGACTGTTAACTCGTTGATGACCTTCGTGGTAAAACTGTAACACGGATTCTATCCATGCCGACGCTGTCGCTGAAAAATATTCGAAAATCGTTTGATCCAACGGTCGCGCTCGACGGCGTGGATCTCGAGCTGCGCGAGGGCGAAGTTCACGCGCTGATCGGCGAGAACGGCGCGGGCAAGAGCACGCTGATGAACGTCATCGCCGGATCGATCAGGCCCGATGAAGGATCGATGGAACTCGACGGCCGTCCTTATGCGCCCGCCAACCCGCTCGACGCACGCAAGCACGGAATCGCGCTCATTCACCAGGAGCTTTCGTTGTGTCCGCACCTGACCGTCGCCGAGAACGTGCTGATGGGCATCGAGTCGTCGCGCATGGGCTGGCTCGATCGCGAAAAGCTGAACGCGCGCACGAACGAAGTGCTGCAAACTTTCCAGCACGCAGACATCCGGCCCGAACGGCGCGTCGGCGATCTTTCGGTCGCGGCGCGGCAAATCGTCGAGATCTCCCGCGCGATCGCGGCGCGCGCGCGAATCATTTTGATGGACGAACCGACGAGCAGTTTGCAGCGCGATGACGTCGTGCACCTGTTCTCGTTGATCCGAAAGTTGAGCGGCGAAGGAATTTCAGTCGTTTACATCAGTCACTTTCTGGAAGAGGTGCGGCAGATCGCGGATCGCTACACGGTTTTGCGTGACGGGCGCAGCGTGGCGACTGGCGACATCGCCACGGTCACCGACGACGAGTTGATCGCGAAGATGGTCGGACGCGCGCAACAAACGCTGTTTCCAGCGCGTTCGAACACGCC
>DASRIM010000165.1:0-13350 GCA_035649995.1 Pyrinomonadaceae bacterium
AGTCAGTGATCGAGCTCGGGTTTCTGACCGGGGAAGAGTTTGACCGGTTGGTTAAGCCCGAAGAGATGACGCACCCGTAAACCAGACCGCCGTTGGGACGTGCCAGATAAGACCGACAAAGTGAAGGAGAACGTCTGCGGGCCGTTCTACGTCGACAGTTCGTGCATCGACTGCGACGTCTGCCGCGACACAGCGCCTGCGAATTTCATGCGGTGTGATGAGAATAACTATTCGTTCGTCTACAAGCAGCCGGAAACCGACGAAGAGCGTGCGTTGTGTGAAGAAGCGATGAGCTGTTGTCCGGTGGAAGCTATCGGCAACGACGGAGTTTAATCACTGATTTCACAGATCAGCAGTCCATCTTCGATTTTCAATTCGTAAGTCTTGATCATGTCCCTCACCGTCAGGCACTCGCCCGTCCGCACGTCAAACTGCCAACCGTGCAACCCACACTCGATCACATGCCCGCAAAGCACCCCCTCGGATAGCGGCGCGCCGCGGTGCGGGCACGAGTTGTCGGTGGCATAGAATTCGCCATCCACGTTGTAAACAGCTATCTCGTCGCCGTCAGGAAGTTCGATTCTGGCGCACGCACCTGACTGAAGGTCGCTGATTGCGCCGACAATGAATTTTCGCCCGGCGGCGGCAGGCGTCGGTACGTCATCAGGTTCAGTATCGAATGATTGCATAGCATGGATGGTAACAAAACACGTTTTGCGCAGCCACAAACCTCGTCGAAGGCGCTCGTGTGCTCCGTGCAATCGGGTCGGAGGCAAGTTTTTCCACTTTCCGCGTTCTTTATCTTCGCGGCACAATCTCTCCCAGCCGTGAGATTCGAAGAAACGGGAGAGGAAAAACCATGAAACGACTATTGCTGACAACCTTGATGATGATCTTGACGATCGGAGCAGCCACAGTGCATGCACAAACACCCGCGACACCAGGCGCAAGCGACGCACGGCGCGCCACTCGCGTCACCGTCGGAGGCGATTCGATCGTTCAGGCCCAGCCTGACACGGCGATTCTGACGATCTCAGTCGTGACTCAAGCGCGCCGCGCAATCGACGCGCAACAGGACAACGCAACCAAAAGCGACGCAGTCGTAAAGGCACTGAAAGCTGCCGCCGGACCTGACGCCGAAGTAAAGACAAGCGGCTACAGCGTCCAGCCGCAGCGCGTCTATCGCGAAAACCAACCGCCGACGATCACCGGTTACGAAGCCCGCAACACCGTGACCGTGACGATGAGCGATCTCAACAAAATCGCCAACGTGATCGACGCCTCGTCACAAGCCGGCGCCAACGATATCGCCGGCATCTCGTTCACGCTGCGAAAAGATCGCCCCGCGCGCGATCGAGCAATGGCGGAAGCGACGCGCGAAGCAATGAGCAAAGCGGAAGTGATTGCGACAGCGCTCGGCAAGCGAGTGGTGCGCATCGTCGAAGTTCAGGAGGAGGGATTTCAAAGGCCGCCGCAGCCCGTCTACCAGGCTGAGGCGTTCATGCGCGACAAGGCCGCAACACCGATCGAAGTTGGTTCCCTCGACATAACTTCGCGGGTGGTGTTGATCGCGGAGGTGGAGTAACCCAACACGCAATTAACGAATCATCATTAGGAGGGGAGCAATGGCTAGATACAGAAACGATTTGGATGACGAGAGGGATCGAGACTACTACCCGCGCGAAGAGCGTTACAGACGCGAATCGCTCGGCTCTTACGATGAACCGTACAGCTCGCGCGCCCGCTTCGACCAGCAGCAACAGCGGCAGGGGCAGGACTGGCGGCCTGACTACAACCGCGGCGGCGGCGCCGGCTTCGGCGGAGGCGTGGAAGGCGGCAGATACAGCGGACGCCCCGAAACCGGCAGGTTCGGCGAACGCGCCGAGTACCAACAAGACGAGCCGCGTTACAGCGAACAGCGCGGACGTTTCGGCGGCGATGAAGGCAGGCGCAGCTCGTTGTACGACATTCGCGGCGATCTCGGCACCGACAGGTCCCGCTGGGGCGACGATCGCTCGCGCGACCGTTGGAGCGAACGTTCAAGACTGCGCTGCCGCGACATCATGACGCGCGATCTCGCCGTCGCCACGCGCGACACGATGCTCAGCGAAGTCGCGCTGATGATGAAACAGGAAGACACGGGCGTGATTCCCGTCGTCGAATACGACGTGCGGCCCGGCAATGGCAACGCTGAAGAAGCAGGCCGCAAGTATGAAGGACGCAACTACTCGCGCGGCAAACTCGTCGGACTGATCACCGACCGCGACATCGTCATCCGCGCGGTTTCCGAAGGCAAGGACTGCTCTTCTGTTCGCGCCGAGGACATCATGTCGGTGGACATCCACACGGTCAATCCAAACGATCGCGTCGTCGACGTGATTCGCAAGATGGGCGACAAGCAGGTGCGGCGCATACCGGTGGTCAACGAGAACAAGTATCTCGTCGGCATGATTTCGATGGCCGACGTCGCCGTCGAGACCCGCGAAGATCGCGAGCTGGCGGAGGCGCTCGAGGACATTTCCAAGGGTTCGTCGTTCTGGAACCGCATCTTCGGCTAGTTAATTCAGGTCCGTCCAATCTGCGTTTCACCCGGGTTGGACGGATTTGCTTTGTTCACTTATTCTGTTTGCTATGCGAAATCCCAAACGTGATATCGCGCTGATCCATGCGGATCGGCGAGTTCAGCCGTCTGGCCGTCTCTGGAACCCCGCCGCCGACGTGTATCGCGCGCCCGATGGTTGGATCGTCAAGCTCGATCTCGCCGGTATTTGTTCGGACGAGTTGGAGGTCGAAATACGCAGCAAGCTTTTGACTATTCGCGGCTGCCGCCGCGACACGCACTATCGCGAAGGTTTCACTTACCACCAGATGGAGATCACTTACAGCCGCTTCGAGAAGACGATCGAGTTTCCGTCGCCAATCGAAGGCGCAAGGATCAGTCAAGATTATCGAGACGGTTTTTTAATTATTAACGTACTTAGTGAGTAGGTTTACGGTTATGCCCGAAACTTCTGAAACTGCAACGCCAGCACCGCCAACGACGACGCCCGATCAAGGCGCACAGAGCGAGGCCCTCAGGTTCTCAGCCGTGGCGACGGGACAACAGTTCGAGGTGCCGGTCCTGGCACTGCAAAATATCAACCTGTTTCCGGAAACAGTTGTGCCGCTCGGCGTAGGGCGGCCGCGATCAGTGTCCGCGGTTGAGTCCGCGCTGGCGACGCCGGAGAAGTTGTTGGGCTGCATCACCGTCCGGCCTGACCGATCGGATGATACGGATGCGAAGTCGTCGGATCTGTACGACGTGGGGACGCTGACGATCATCAAGCGGATGGAGCGGCTGCCGGACGCCATGCGCATCCTGGTCCAGGGCACCGAGCGCATTCGCGTGATCGAGTGGAAACAGGAAGATCCTCATCTGCGTGCGACAGTCGAGATCCTGCCCGAGCCGCGCGTGGTGGATCCGGAACAAGTCGAAGCCGCAAAGCGCAACGTGCAGCAGATGATTCAGGAAGCACTGGCGCTGCTGCCGAACATTCCGACCGAAGTGCGGATCGCCGTCCTGGCTTCCGTCGAACCGGTTCGCCTGGCCTATTTTCTCGGTTCGATACTAACGCTCGGAGTCGAAGAAGAGCAGAAGATGCTCGAGGCGAACACTGCCGACGAGCTGTTGCGGTTGGCCCACAACAATCTCGCGCGTGAGCTCGAGATTCTGCAACTGCGTTCGAAGATCGCCTCCGAAGCGCAAACCGAAATGGACAAGGCGCAACGCGATTACGTCCTGCGCCAGCAGATGCGCGCGATTCAGAAGGAGCTCGGCGAAGACGAAACGGGCGAGGGCGCCGAGGCGGAGCTGCTGCGCGAACGGCTCGAGAAAGCGGAGCTTCCCGAGGAAGTGCGGACCGAAGCCGAACGCGAGTTGAAGCGGCTCCAGAGGCTGCCTCCGGCGGCGCCTGATTACCACGTCATTCGCACGTACCTCGAGTTCATTCTCGAATTGCCATGGCTGAAGTCGTCCGAAGACAAGCTCGATCTCGTCGAGGCGCGCGGGATTCTCGACGAAGATCACTACGGGCTCGAAGACGTTAAAGAACGCATACTCGAGTTCCTCGCGGTCATCAAACTGCGGCCGGATACGAAGAGCCCGATCCTGTTGTTTGTTGGACCGCCGGGAGTGGGCAAGACGTCGCTGGGCCGTTCGATCGCCCGCGCGTTGGGACGGCAGTTTGAACGGATGTCGCTCGGCGGCGTGCGCGACGAGGCTGAGCTGCGCGGCCATCGCCGCACTTACATCGGCGCGATGCCCGGCCGCATCATCCAGTCGATTCGCCGGGCGGGCGTGAATAATCCCGTGCTGATGCTGGATGAGATCGACAAGCTCGGAAACGATTATCGCGGCGATCCGGCGGCGGCGTTGCTCGAGATTCTCGACCCGCAGCAGAACAATACGTTTCGCGATCACTATCTCGATCTGCCGTTCGACTTGTCGAAGATCTTTTTCATCGCGACTGCGAACCAGCTTGGGCCGATTCCGCCGCCGTTGCGCGACCGCATGGAGATGATCCGGTTGGCGGGCTATAGCGATCGGGAGAAACTCGAGATCGCGCGGCGTTATCTCGTTCCGCGGCAGACGGGCGAGAACGGGCTCAACGCCGCGCAGTTGAAGATCGAAGACGAGGCGATCGAGTTGATTGCTTCACGTTACACGCGCGAGGCCGGAGTCAGGCAGATGGAGCGCAACATCGGCAGCGTCGCGCGCAAGGTGGCGTTGAAGATTGCGCAGGCGCAGGCGGAGCATGTTGTCGTCACGGCGAGTGATATCCGCGAGTATCTTGGGCCGCCGCGCTTCTATCCGGAGCAGGCGCGGAAGGAGTTGCCCGCGGGAGTTGCAACCGGGATGGCGTGGACTGAGATGGGCGGCGAGGTGCTGTTCATTGAAGCGACGCTGCTGCCGGGCGGGCGTGGATTGACGATTACGGGGCAGCTTGGGGAAGTGATGCAGGAGTCGGCGCGAGCGGCGCAGTCGTTTTTGTGGTCGCATGCGGCGGAGTTTGGGATTGAGCCGCAGATCTTCAAGGAGTTTGGCGTCCACTTGCACGTGCCGGCGGGTGCGATACCGAAGGATGGGCCGAGTGCGGGTGTTACGATCACGTCCGCGCTGGCGTCGTTGTATACGGGGCGGAGGGTGCGGCCGGATACGGCGATGACCGGGGAGATTACGTTGTCGGGGTTGGTGTTTCCGATTGGCGGCGTGAAGGAGAAAGTGCTCGCTGCGCATCGGGCTGGGATTAAGCGGATACTGTTGCCTAGCCGGAATGAGGCGGATGTTGATGACATTCCGGAGGACGTCCGGAACGACTTGCAGATCGTCTTTGTGTCGAATATTGGTGAGGTGCTGGAGGCGGCGCTCGAGGTTTTGGTCGCGAACCCGCCGCCTGTGATTGCCGGCGACTCGGCGCGCGCCCGCGACCCCGAACCCGAGCCGTTAACAGTTAAGGGTTATAACAGGGACTGACCTCCCGCTAGTGGGAGTCACATGTAAACAGGATTTTTGGAAATCGTTTTCCATTGACCTCCGGCAAGCGGGAGACACATGGAAGGAATTCCCAAAATCCTTTTTCCATTGACCTCACGCAAGCGGGAGGTTAGGTCGTTGGTTCGGTTTCTTCTTCAGCCGCCGCTTCGACAAGCGATGCGCTGGTGACCTTATCCCCGGAGTCAGTCTTGATAAGCCGCACACCCTGCGCGCTGCGCCCGGTCTTGCGAATGTCAGCCGCCTCCAGCCGGATCAGTTTCCCTTGCTGCGTGATGATCATGATCTCCGACTCGTCTTCAACCGGAAACACCGCCACAACTTTCCCAGTCTTCTCGGTCGTCTTCATGTTGATGACACCCTTCCCACCACGCGACGTAAACCGGTAAGTATTGATCGGCGTCTGCTTCCCGTACCCCTGTTCGGAAACAGAGAGCATCCTTTCATTATCTTCCGCCGACACAGCACAAACTGAAACGACGAAATCGTCGCCACGCAAATCGATCCCGCGCACGCCTCGCGTCGCACGCCCCATCGGCCGCACGTTCTTCTCGTCAAAACGAATCGCATAACCATTATGCGTCGCGATAAAGATGCGCTTCGTGCCGTCAGTCAGAATAACGTCGAGCAACCGGTCACCATCGTCGATATTGATCGCGATGATCCCATTGGTGCGAATGTTCTGGAAGTCAGCCAGCGACGTCTTCTTGATCACGCCCTTGCGCGTGACCATTGCAACATAACGACCTTCGGCAAACTCACGCACCGGAACGACGCCCGCAAGTTTTCGATCTGATGGGATATTGATGAGGTTCACAACAGCCTTGCCGCGCGCCGACGCCGCCGCATCAGGCACTTCGTGAACTTTCAACTTATAGACCATCCCATCGTCAGTGAAGATCATCAGGTACGCATGCGTCGAAGCGATAAACAGATGCTCAACGAAGTCGCCGTTCTTCGCCGCGGCGCCAAAACGCCCTTTGCCGCCTCGTCCCTGACGCGAGTAAGTCGTAATCGGCGTGCGCTTGATGTAACCGCTGTTGGTGACGGTGATCGCCACGTCTTCATCCGCGATCAAGTCCTCGATCGACAATTCGACGCCTTCGTCGACAATCTCCGTCCGCCGCTCGTCGCCGAAATCCTTCTTGACGTCTTCCAGCTCTTTCGTGATAACACGCCGCAGCGAACGCTCATTGCCGAGGATCTCTTCGAGCTCGGCGATCAACTTGATGATGCCTTCGTACTCTTCGATGATCTTCTGGCGTTCGAGCGCCGAGAGACGGCGCAGTTGCAGGTCGAGAATCGCCTGCGCCTGGATTTCAGAGAAGGCGAGACTCTCCATCGTCTTCGTCAGTCGCGCCATGTAGGTCTTGAACTGAACGTCCGAAGGAATGCCTTTCCACGTCTTGACCTCGCTCGTCGTCTTTAAGTTCGCGGTGAGCCACATGCGCGCCTCGTCAACCGAGCGCGAGTTGCGGATGAGCGTGACGATGTAGTCGAGCGCGTCGATGGCTTTGGTGAGTCCCTCGAGAATGTGCGCCCGCGCGCGCGCTTTGCGAAGCTCGTACTCGGTCCGTTTGCGCACGACCTCACGGCGGAAGTCGATAAACGCCTCGAGCATCTCCTTGAGGTTCAAAACACGCGGCTGGCCGTTGAGGATCGCCAGATTGATCACGCCGAACGACGACTGCATCGGCGTCAATTTGTAAAGCTTGTTCAGCACCACTTGCGGCACTGCATCGCGTTTCAACTCCGCGACGATGCGCATGCCCGTGCGATCCGACTCGTCGCGCAGATCGGAAATGCCGTCGATCTTCTTGTCGTTGATCAACTCGGCGATGCGTTCGATCAGTCGAGCTTTGTTGATCTGGAAGGGAATCTCGGTGATCACGATCGCGTCGCGTTCCTGCGCGCCGCGGCCGATGCGATCGATGCCGGCGCGCGCGCGCAATTGCAGCACGCCGCGGCCCGTTTCGTATGATTGCCTGATTTCATCGCGGCCGTAGATGAAGCCGCCGGTTGGAAAATCCGGACCCGTAACGATCTTCGCCAGATCCTGAACGGTTATCTCCGGATCCCGGATTAATGCAATGGTTGCGTCGATGATCTCGGTCAGATTGTGCGGCGGGATTTTCGTCGCCATGCCGACGGCGATTCCGTCTGAACCGTTGATCAGCAGGTTCGGAACACGCGTCGGCAGCACTGTCGGTTCGCTCAGCGACTCGTCGTAGTTGGGTTGAAACGTAACTGTTTCTTTTTCGATATCGGCGAGGATCTCGTTCGCGAGACGCGCCATGCGGACTTCCGTGTAACGCATCGCGGCCGCGGCGTCGCCGTCGATCGAGCCGAAGTTTCCCTGGCCGTCGACGAGCGGATAGCGCATTGAAAAATCCTGGGCCAGGCGGACGATCGTGTCGTAGACGGGCATGTCGCCGTGCGGGTGATATTTACCGATGACGTCGCCGACGATGCGCGCGCTCTTCTTGTACGCCTTGTTGTAGGTGTTGCCGAGCTCGTGCATGGCCCACAACACGCGCCGGTGTACCGGCTTCAAACCGTCGCGCACGTCGGGCAGCGCGCGGCCGATGATCACCGACATGGCGTAGTCGAGATACGACCGCCGCATCTCGTCTTCGATATTTATATGGTTGCGTTCAGAAGTTGTTTCCATCTACTGACCTTTCAAAGTACAATCCGCCACGCCAACACAGTTCGATCCCACTCAAGAGATACTTAGCTCGGGTTGGCGGTTGTTTTCGACCAGAAAAACGAGGTGGTACTTCAGCATTCAAGTGCCCGGTATTTTAGCCTTTTTGAGTGCATTTTGGCAACCGGGAAATCGCCGAAAACTCTAATAAAATCAACAGCTTTTGGCCTCGTGGCGACCTCAATCAGCGTCCATGAGCGAACATCGAAACTGGAAACGAATTCGCGACCGTCTGGCACTGCAACTGCCGGTGCGCGTGCGCTGCCGCGAAAGCCCCGATTTCGAATGGATGGAGATGACGAGACTGATGAACGTGACGCCGTTTGGCGCCGGCTTTACGCTCAAAAGGCCGACTGAAAAGGGCCGCTTGCTGCACATGACGATACCGATGCCGCGCCAGTTGCGCGTCTTCGATCACGTCGAGGATCAGTACCGCGTGTGGGCCATCGTCAGATATGTGAAACCGGAGATTACCGAACGCGGCACGGCGTTTATCGTCGGCGTCGCGTTCATCGGCAAACGGCCGCCGAACAGTTATGAAAAACAGCCGTGGCGGCGTTATGACGTTTCGACGAGTGCGTTCGAACCGTCTTTAGCCGGCGAAGAGATCGTGAATCCGACTGCTCTCGAGGATCACCGCCCTGAAACGCGTCATGGCATCGCCGTCGACATGCGGCTCGAGCTCGTTGACGACAACGGCGTCGTCGTCGCGTCTGAACAAACGGTCACGGAAGATATCGGTTCGCATGGCGCGACGCTCTTCACCACGCTCGATCTTCAACGAGGCCGGTTCGTTCGTTTGCGCAGCGAGCAGTATCGCATGACGACGTATGCAGCCATTCGTTCGCGCCACACCGGAGCGGATGGCGTTGCGAGGCTTCATGTCGAGTTCGTCGATAAGGAATGGCCGTTGTAAGATGAGTGGCTTGAACAACAACGGCACATCCAGCGCGAAGAGAAATGGGGCGCCGCCTGTCGGCCCGGGTATGTTTCCGCAATGGGCGCTGGAGATGATCCGGCCGGTCGTCGGCGGCTTGAGCCGCATGTTTTGGAAGATTGAGTTTCGCGGCGTCGAGAACATTCCGGAACACGGCGGCGTGATTATCGCAGCCAATCATCAAACGTATATCGATCCGTTCTGGCTTTCGTTGAAGATCAAGCGTCCGACGCGTTATCTCGCGTGGAGCGCGGCTTTTAAGTGGCCGGTTGTCGGCCTGTGTCTGACGTGGTTTGGCGCGTGGCCGTTGGCGCTCGAGGGTAGCGATCCTGCGCCGATCAGGCGATCGCTTCAGTGGCTGCGTAGTGGCGGCGCGGTTGTGATCTTCCCTGAAGGCGGCCGCAGCACGCCGAGCGGCGAGTTGGAACGGTTCAAAGCGGGTGCTGTGCGGCTGGCGTTGGAAGCAAACGTGCCGATCCTGCCGGTGACGATAAAAGGCGGGAACCGCATCTGGCCGCGCGGCTGGCGTTTTCCGCGGACGGGAAAAGTTGTTATAACTTACCATCCCCTTTACCACGCGGAACAATCGCCAACGGAGGAGACGCGCGCTGCGGCTAAACGCGAAAGCGAGCGACTCGCCGGGGTGATCGCCTCCGCGCTCTAACCACAAAAGGCACAAAAAACACAAAAGGCACAAAGGTAGAAAGAAGGTTGAGAAAGAGGGTTAAGACTAATAATCGTGTGTTGGACCTGCCCTGACAAAAAGCCTTTTTGTGCCTCTTGTGCTTTTTGTGCCTCTTGTGGTTTATCGTGGCACGCGGAATGACCACTTTTCGAGCACCAGGGCGCGTCAATCTAATCGGCGAGCACACAGACTACAACGCGGGCTTCGTCATGCCCGCAGCCATCGACGCGTCCGTCCACGCCACCATCACACCACGCGAAGATCGCAAACTCCAAATCACTTCCAACAACTTTGAAGACGAAGTCGAAATCGATCTCGACGACCCAAACCTCGCCGCTCGCAGCCACTGGAGCGACTATCCCGTCGGCGTCGCCGTAATGCTCGAACGCGCCGGTCATCGCCTGCGCGGCGGCCGTCTCGAGATGCGCAGCGACGTCCCGATCGGTTCCGGCTTGAGCTCTTCGGCCGCAGTCGAAGTCGCAACCGCGACCGCGCTAATCGCCAATTCCGGCGTTACAGTCGATCGCAAAGAGCTGGCGCTGATCTGCCAGAAGGCGGAGAACGAATTCGTCGGCGCGCGCGTCGGGATCATGGACCAGTTCGTCGCATTGTTCGGCGAAGCGCAGCACGCGCTGCTACTCGACTGTCGCTCACTCGAATACAAACTGCTGCCGCTGCCGCCACGAGTTCGCCTCGTCGTCTGCAACACGATGGTGAAGCACGAATTGGCGTCGAGTGCTTACAACGAACGGCGCGCACAGTGCGAAGCCGGTGTGCAGCATCTCGCGCGATTCCTGCCCAACGTGACCGCGCTGCGTGACGTAACGTTTGCGCAACTCGAACAATACGGCGGCGATCTTCCGGACGTCGTCTATCGACGCTGCCGCCACGTCATCACCGAAAACGCGCGCGTGCTGTCAGCAGCGGAAGACCTGGAAACTGGCGAACTGGACCACTTTGGCGGCTTGATGGCTGAATCGCACCGCAGTCTGCGCGACGATTACGAAGTGAGCATTCGTGAGCTCGATCTCATGGTCGAACTTGCGAGCCACGTTGAAGGTGTGTACGGTGCTCGGATGACTGGCGGCGGTTTTGGCGGTTCCACGATCAACCTGGTCGACGTCGACCACGTCGAAGAATTTCAGCGCATCGTCGCTGAAGGGTACGAACAAGCTACAGGGTTGAAGCCCGAGATCTACATCTGCGAGGCTTCGAAGGGGGCAGAACAGATCGAATCATGAAACTGATCATACTGGCGGCGGGTTACGCCACACGCCTTTATCCACTGACACTGAATCAACCGAAACCGCTGCTCGAAGTCGCCGGCAAACCGATGCTCGAGCACGTCATCGATAACCTCTCGAGGATCGACGGAATCAATCACGCATACATCGTCACGAACCAAAAGTTCACCCGCCACTTCGAAGAGTGGGCCGCCAACGTCAAGCGTTCCCAGCTCGAGTTTGGTTTCACTATTGTCAACGATAAAAGCACCGACGATTCAAACAAACTCGGCGCGATCGGCGACATGCACCTCGTGATCACGCAGTGCCAGATCGACGAAGACATCATCGTCGTCGGCGGCGACAACCTTTTCAGCGAGGATCTCGCGGGCTTCGGCGAGTACAGCCGCCGGAAGAACTCGCCCGTAACGGCAGTCTACGACGTCGGCGATCTGGAGCAGATCAAAAAGTACAACGCCATCGACATCGACGACGACGGCCGCATCACGTTCTTCGAAGAGAAACCCGCGCACCCGAAGAGCACGCTGACCGGCATCGCCCTTTACTACTACCCGCAAACCGCGCTGCCTTTGATTCACCAGTACATCGCGGAAGGGAACAACCCGGACCAGCCGGGCCGCTTGGTCCAATGGCTGTATCCGCGTGTGCCGTACTACACCTGGACCGTTCCCGGCCTGTGGTACGACGTCGGCTCGCTCGAAACGCTCGAGGAAGCAAATCGCGTGTTCAGTGGACTGCGGAAAGAGTAACGTGACCAGAAAACATTTCGGCATTGGCCCAGGCGGCGAAGAGGTTTACGTCTACACGCTCGCGAATAAGAACGGCGTCGCAGTCTCGATCACGAATTTCGGCGGCGCCGTGACGTCGATCATGGCGCCCGATCGCAACGGCGTGTTTGCCGACGTCGTCCTCGGCTACGACACGCTCGACGACTACGTCAAAAACCCTCGCTACCTCGGTGCGTTGATTGGCCGTTACGCGAACCGGATCGCCCGCGGGAAGTTTTCGTTGAACGGAGTCGAGTATCAACTCGCGCAGAACAACGGCGCGAACCATCTGCACGGCGGCAATCAAGGGTTCGACAAACGCGTTTGGAAAGCAGCGGAAACTGAGTCCGGTTTGCGCCTGGAATATTTCAGCAAAGACGGCGAGGAAAACTATCCGGGCAACCTCGACGTCCACGTCACCTACTCCCTGAACGACCAGAACGAATTGCGGATCGAGTATCACGCAACTACGGACCAGGACACGATCGTCAATCTCACGAACCACTCGTATTTCAACCTCGCAGGTCACGGAAGCATCCTCGATCACGAGTTGACGTTGAACGCCGGCAGCTTCACTCCGGTGTCCGACGATTTGATTCCCACCGGCGAGATTAAGGCTGTGGAAGGGACGCAGATGGATTTCCGATCCGGACGCGCGATCGCTCCTGGCGGCTACGATCACAACTTCGTGCTCAACGATTGGCACCACGGCACGCTCAGGTCCGTGGCCCGTTTGCGTGAACCGGTTTCGGGGCGCGTGATGGAGGTGCTCACGACGCAGCCCGGGATACAGTTTTACTCAGGAAATTTCCTCGACGGAAGCTTGATCGGGAAGGGCGGTGTAGCGTATCAGAAGTTCGCCGCGTTGTGTTTAGAGACTCAACATTATCCGGACTCGCCGAACCATCCGGACTTTCCGTCGACGGTGCTGCGGCCAGGTGAGACTTACGACGAGACCACCGTTTACAAATTCACCACGGATTAGCGTGTCGTGCTTCGTAGTCTGCGATCAGATCCTCGTGACGCAGCGTGAGGCCGATGTCGTCCAGACCTTCCAGCAGGCAGTAGCGCTGAAACTCTCCAACCGCAAAGGGAATTGAAAGACGGCCGGGATCTTCGATTGTCAGCCGTTCGAGATCGACGCTGAGCGTGTAACCTTCCTGCTGTTGAGCGCGGCGCATGATGCCGCGCACCTGTTCTTCGTCCAGCGTGATCGGAAGCATGCCGTTCTTGAAGCAGTTGTTGGCGAAGATGTCGGCGAACGACGGCGCGATGATCACGCGAAAGCCGTATTCGCTGAGGGCCCACGGCGCGTGTTCGCGCGACGAGCCGCAGCCGAAGTTCTTGTCGGCGATGAGAATCGACGCGCCCTCGTAGCGCGGTTCGTTGAGCACGAAAGACGGATTGAGAACGCCGTCTGACGTATAGCGCCAGTCGAAGAAAAGAAACTCGCCAAACCCGGTGCGTTCGATCCGTTTCA
>DASRIM010000166.1:0-7116 GCA_035649995.1 Pyrinomonadaceae bacterium
GAAAAGTTAGGACAGCACGAAGGGGGCTTCACGCCGTTCAACTTCGAGATCACGAAGCTGGTCCGCGACACGGGCAACTTCCTCGTCGTCAAAGTCGATAACAAGCGCAGGCGCGACGCCGTTCCGACGTTGATGACTGACTGGTGGAATTACGGCGGGCTGACGCGCAGCGTGAAGCTTATCGAAACGCCGGCGACGTTTGTTCACGACTACTTCGTGCAGCTTCGCAAAGGGACGCGCAATCGTGTCAGCGGTTGGGTGAAGTTGAACGGAGACAAGCCCGGACAAGTGCGTGTGCGGATTCCGGAAGCGGGGATCGATAGATCGTTTCCGGCGGATGCTAACGGATTTGCGGCGATCGATTTCGACGCGGATCTGAAGCTGTGGTCTCCGGAGGATCCGAAACTGTACGAAGTATGGATCGGCGACGTGCGAGACCAGATCGGGTTCCGCAGCATTGAAACTCGCGGCACGGAGATCCTTTTGAACGGGCGGCCGATCTTTCTGCGCGGCATCTGCATGCACGAGGAAGCGCCGCTTCGTGGTGGACGCGCGCACAGCCGCGAGGACGCGCAGATGCTGCTCGGATGGGCGCGTGAGCTCGGCGCGAACTTCGTTCGCCTGGCGCACTATCCGCACAACGAGTTCACGATCAGAGAAGCGGATCGGCTTGGGATACTGCTCTGGTCGGAGATCCCCGTGTATTGGACCATCCTTTGGGAGAACCCCGCCACGCTCGAGAATGCACGCAACCAGTTGGGTGAGATGATCGCGCGCGACAGGAACCGCGCTGCCGTCGTGATCTGGTCTGTCGCGAATGAGACGCCGCTCAGCGAGCCGCGTCTGACGTTCTTGAAAAACCTCGTCTCACATGCAAGGAGCCTCGATCCGAGTCGCTTGATCTCGGCCGCAATGGAGCGACATTACACGGATCCCGTGACGCAGATGATCGACGATCCGCTCGGCGAGTTTTTGGACGTGCTTGGGTGTAACGAGTACGTGGGCTGGTACGACGGCTTACCCGCGAAAGCCGATAGGCTCGCGTGGAAGACGAAATACGACAAACCGCTGATCATGAGCGAGTTTGGCGGCGACGCTTTGTACGGCCATCACGGCGATTCGTTGACTCGCTGGACCGAGGAGTATCAGGAGAGCATCTACGAGCATCAGATTGGAATGCTGAAAAAGATCCCGTTCCTGCGAGGGACGGCTCCGTGGATTCTCATGGATTTCCGCTCGCCGCGGCGGCCGCTTCCGGGAATTCAGGACTACTGGAACCGGAAGGGCCTCGTCTCGAATCGCGGTGAGAGGAAGAAAGCGTTCTACGTTCTTCAGCGATGGTACCGCGACCTCGCCACGCCCCCGCGCTAAGATCCTATGAAATTCTTTTTTCGCTAACTTCCGCAAGCGGGAGACACATGTAAAAGGATTTTAGAAAATTCTTTTTCACTGACTTCCCGCGAGGATCTTGCACAGCACCGCGGAGTCGATGTTGCCGCCTGAGACGATGCAGACCACTTTACCCGTCCCGGCTTTGCCCGCAAGCGCGCAGGCGACTGAACAGGCGGCGGCGCCCTCGGCGATGATGTGGTTCCGCTCAGCCATCAACCGCAGCGCGGAAGCGGCCTGGTCCAACTCGGCGACCAGCGATCCCTCAATCAACTCCTGCGCTCGCGCGAGCATCTCCGGGAAGACCATCTTCGCGCCGATGCCGTCGACGAACGACGGCTGGTAATCAACAGTCCGCGGCGATCCCGCGGCGAGCGACGCGGCGAGTGGAGCGCCGGTGGCGATCTCCGCCGCGTACACCTTGCACTTCGAATTCAGCGCGCGCATCGCCGCCGCGATTCCGCACGTGAGCCCACCACCGCCCCACGGCACGACGACCGCATCGACGTCCGGCAAATCTTCCATGATCTCGAGCGCGATCGTTCCGTTCCCCGCCATCACGTTCAGATCGTCGAACGCGTGTATGAAGGTCGCGTCGACGCCAGGAAACGCGCGCTCTTCAAACGCTTTCCACCACGTTTCAAACGGGGCTTTGATGACACGTCCACCCAGCCGTTCGATGGCCTTGATTTTGGCGTCAGGCGCCGTCTCGGGCGAGACTACGGTGCACGGAATACCGAGCTCGCGAGCGCGCCACGCGACTCCCTGGGCCATGTTTCCGGCCGATGCAGTCAGTACTCCGCGAGCCAGGCTCTCGTGCGTCATGTGGCCCATCGCGTTGGATGCGCCGCGGATCTTGAACGATCCTATCGGTTGCAGGTTCTCGAGTTTGAGGTAGATCTCGGCGGGTGCGTCGCTGACGTTAAGGCGGACCAGCGGCGTGCGGATCGCGGAGTTCGCGATCATGTGTCGAGCGTCTTTGATTTCGCTAAGTGACGGTACCATCATCAGAATTCAACCCAGGTTCCTGCGTTCAGCTCTTTTGCTTTCTTGTACAAGTAGGCCGCGGCGGCGAGGTCCTCGACCGCGAGACCCAGCGACTTGAACAACGTGATTTCGTCAGGCGAAGTGCGGCCGCGCTTCGATCCGGTCAGGAGCTCGCCGAGCTCGGCGCGAATGTGATCGGGACCAATTGCTCCTTCACTCGCGGCGAAGAGATAGTCGCCGGCTTCGTTGAGCGTCGACTCGCGCCGGTCCACGAACAGCGCGGCCGCGGCCATCGTCGCCGTGTCTACCTCGCGCGACTTCGGAGAGCTCGAGCCAACGACGTTCAAGTGAACGCCGGGCGAAATCCATTCGCGTTTCAACACGGGCTCTTTCGCGTTAGTTGCGGTAACGATCAGGTCCGCGTCTGCTAACGCCTCTGCTACAGTCTCGACCGCTGCGAGCGGGAACGGAAACCGGTCGCTCATCTCGTCCACCAACTGTCTCGCGTGTTCGATCGTTCGGCTTGCGATTCGACAACGCTCGATCGAACGAACGCAAGACATGGCCGCGAGATGAGTGCGCGCCTGCACGCCCGCGCCGACGATCGCGAGTTCGTGCGCGTCTTCGCGCGCGAGCAGTTCCGTAGCGACGCCGGAAACCGCCGCCGTGCGAATCGCCGTGACTGCCGAAGCGTTCATCATCGCCTGCAACTCACCGGTCTCAGCACTGAACAGCATCACCGATCCCTGATGCGCATCCTTGCCTTGCGACGGGTTCTCGGGAAACACACAAACCGTCTTCAGCCCGTAGGCCGCATCGTCACCCGATATGTACGACGGCATCAACCCCATCACGCCCGCGGCATCCGGCGGCCTGACAATCATCCTCAACGGCTGATGAACCTGTCCACGGGCCAACCTGATCAGCGCCTCCCGCATGACCCCAATGCATTCCTGCATCGGCAAAAGTTGCACCACTTCGTCGTGATTTAGGATTAAGATTTTCATGACGGAACTCAATTACGCGGATTTGCGTTTCCATCATAGACCATGTTTGTGATTATCATCGAGTTCCTCCTTGAGTTCCTTCTTGAGTTTGCGGGGGATCTTTTCATGGACCTGATCATTCATGGCGGCTCCCGGGTTCCATGGTTGAATAGGGCAGCCACCAGGGTGCTGTTCGCGCTGATTTTATTCGGGGCGGGAGCGTTTATCGGTTGGTTCAGCTTGTTGTTTTTCCCCGAGGCTTTCGTCCGCAGCGAGTCCTTACATGGGATCAGTCTTCTGATCACGCCAGTGCTCGCCGGTTCGGCGATGGCTGCGATCGGTTGGATTCGTGAGAGCCGTGGAAGACCGGCGGCCCCGGTCGAGAATTTCGCATACGGGTACGTACTCGCCTTAGGCATGGCGCTGGTCCGGTTCTACTGGACGGAGTAACCAACTACGCCAAGCCGGGCCACCAGTTCACGGTAAACAATCAATTAACGGCAACCACCGCAATCCGGCCTGTGCGATTGCGCGTTGTACACACGCAGGTCGCGACGGTAGCCTTCGACGATATCGAGGATGAACTTGATGTCCTGGTCTTCCATGTTCGGATAGCGCCGGTAAGCCGTGGCGACCGAACCGTCGAGCGCGTTCTGCGCCTGCGCGTAGTTTCCACTTCGCGCCAGTCCGCTCATTTGAAACAGCGCATCCGCAAGCTCCGCGATCGTGTAGTTCTTCTTCACTTCAACGTCCGCCAGCAGCTCGCACGACTCACCGTCCGACGGCACGAGCCGCAGTTCCTGCACTTCAGTGACCAAGCAATTGCGCTTCACATCGTGATACGAGAGCCGCACCTTCACCGGCATCACACCCTTGAAAGAGTCGGCGCGAAACTTCGCCATCACGACCTGCGTCAGACCGTTGTTCATGTCGTCCAGGGCCACAGAGACACTGTTGCTGCCGTAACGCGGCGCGTAGCCGTAGACCTTATCGAGTTGCAGCCCTGGACCATAGTCGATCGAGACCTGGACGTTCTTCGCAACCGACGACACAAGGCTCTGCACCTCGTTCACGAACACTTTGTTGATGTCTTTGTAGTCGGAAATGAAGTGGTAAAGCCCGCGGCCGGAGCGCGCGAGCGTGCGAAGCAGATCGTTGTTGAGCTCGAGCCCGACGCCGATCGTCGAGAGATCGATACCGCGGATGTTGCACTCGGACGAGTCAAGCGCGATACGTACCGGATCGACGACACCTTCATTGGCGATACCGTCGGTGAGAAGAATGACGCGGTTGGTTGCGCCCGCGCGAAAGTGCTTTCTCGCCTCGGCGTAACCCAGCATCAACCCGCTGTGAAGATTCGTGGCGCCGCCCGGCGTGAGACAGTCGATAGCATGTCTCAATCCGTGGCCGTTTCCGAGGCGGCTGGCCGGATACAACACGGCCGCCGATGTATCGAAGGTAACGATCGACACGACGTCATCAGGCCGAAGCTGGCCAATCATCGTTCGCAAGCCGGCCTTAACGCGCGACATCTTATCGTCAGCCGCCATCGAACCGCTCTTGTCGATGACGAAGACGAGATTGAGCGGCCGCAGGTCAGTTCGTTCGTTCACCTCGGCCGTCGTGAACCCGATTTGCAGCACCGCTTCACGCTGCGAACGCGAGATCTCCGCGTTTCCCCAACGCGTGTCCATCGCGACGGACTGGCCCGACTTCGGCTGCGGCAAACGGTGCTTGTGATAATTGACGAACTCCTCGACCGCAACTTCATCGGGTATCTTGAAAACCGTTGGCGGGTTGTAAGCTGGATAAGACGGATACGACGCTGATGGGGGATAGTGAGTACTTGTTGAGGGAGACGGACCAGAATTAACGATGGCGCGGCTGCGCGAAACGGACGCGGCGGATCCACTCTGCTGCGCCGAAACGGACGTCCAGGAACACAAACAGAGCAATGCCAGGACGACAATCTTCTCGACGAAACGATAGACTTTCATCACTCTCTCCTAATTGTCTTTGACTTGCAGTTGTGAGCGGGGAGCCAGTTGGACCTTTATCTCTGTTGCTCAAAGATTCGGTGGATCCGGTTAGAGTTGCTTTGGCATCCGAAAAAATGATTTCCAGACGGGAACACTGTTCGGCGGGCCGGACCGTGATTCATCGCGCCCGTAACCGCAGCGCTCATAAAATCCGATTGCTTCAACAGCCGCATTCGATCGAACTTCGCTACAGCCGTGGGCCTTTGCGAAGTCTTCCGCGAGTTGAAGCAAAGCGCGTCCATGACCGCGCCGCTGCAAGTCTTCTCGAATAGCGACTCTCCGAAGCCGTGCGACGGTTTCGGAAACGTCAATTCGTATCACGCCGATGACGACGTCTTTGTAAAGAAGGACGAGCGGATGGTTGCCGGGTTTCGAGTCATCGGGATGGTTTTCGTTGTACGTTTCCGACTTGCCGCGATTCTCAAAAAGCACCTTGCGGCGAATGGCGTGGAAAGTGCGCCATTCATCGTCGTCCGCAGGTGTGCGAAGTTGATATTCGGGGTCCATCATATGCGGCGCGAATCGTAAGCCCAGTGCAACAGGGCCTGTCGCTGGCGCGGGCGGCACTCGGCTTCACCGGGCGGGCAGTTCCTGCGGACCTGGGCGATATGGCGACGCATCGCGCGCCACCGTTTGATCTGACGCTCGTCGTCGGGACAGCGGCGGCCCATGTAGTAACGGCAGTACCACTGAAACCAGCCGCGCGGGTCTTCGTGATAGATCCAACCTTTCTTCTTCCAGTACCAGAGTGGCTTCGAGGCGTTGACACCGAAATAGTTCAACTTCGGATCGTGCCGCTCCGGACACAGCTTCGCGCGGCGAAACCACGACGCGGGAAACTCGCTCGTGCAGTCGGTCATGTATTTGCCGCCGAAGACGCCGAGCTCGAGCATTTGGCGTGGCGTTAGTTCAGGTTTGAAATCGGGGTGGAAGTTTCGGCCGGCCGGCTCAGTGCAGAAATACACGTAACCAGACTGCATCAAGTCGTTGACGGCGACGCGTCGTCTCTTCATCGACGACAATTAAATCAAACCTGTTCGCGTAACGTCAGCTACCGCAGCACGCACAAGGCGCCTTCCACGGATGTCCGCGCTGGTCCTCAAACGTGGTCGCGCGCTTGTTCGACACCTGCGTGCCGAGCGCAATTGGCACAGCAATAAAAGGTCCCATTGGCCTCGATGCCGTGTCCGATGATCTTACAGCCGCAGTGATCGCAAACCGGCGCTAGTTTGTGGATCGCGCATTCAAAGCTGTCGAAGGTATGGCGCGCTCCCGAGGTGGTCGTAACTTCGAAGGACAGATAATACTCATTTCCGCAGACTTCACACTTAGCCATCGTTTCAACTTCCTTTGTCGCTTGTTTTTGTTATTCGAACACGGTTCCCGCTCATGCTCCGCGTGTCTGTACGAAACAGGACAAATAAAGCGAGAACGTGTTCATCAGCGGGTTGGGCCGCTTGATCACTTTTGCGGGCGAGATGTCGAGTTGTGTCGTATACTGGCGCGCCGATTTGTAATCCCGCGGCTTAAGGCGAAGATATGCGACGAAGAATTGAACTCCCATACACGTTTTTGCGCCACGCTGTTTTGCTGTGTGCGCTGCTGTTAACTCCGTTCATGGTCCAAGCGCAGGATACGGTATGGCCGCAGTTCCTGGGGCCGGAGTCGAATCCCGTCGGCAAGCACGCGCGCCTCGCGGATCGTTGGTCGAAGAC
>DASRIM010000167.1:0-22020 GCA_035649995.1 Pyrinomonadaceae bacterium
AGCACGATCATCGACACTCCGATCACCCAGATCACCTGCAACATGCCGATAAAACGAATGTCGAAGTTGAAAGTCACCAGCAGCCTGACGACCGTCACTTCGAGCACGATCAACCAGAGCCCGCGCGTCACGAGGAAACGCGACAACTCGCCTTTGCTTTTGCCGCGCGCAAACTGCAAGTAAGCGCCGGTGCCGGCGAGAAACACAAACACTGGCGCGCAGAAGTGTGTAATCCAGCGGGTGAAGAAGAGCGCCGTGTTCGTGCGCGACAAGTCGGCGGGATCAAACTGGACCACCGCGCTGTGTACGAAGTCACGCGTGTGGTCGAGCATCATGATCACCATCACGATGCCGCGCAGGAGGTCGATAGAATCGACACGCGTTTTTTCGTTCGGATCCACGTCTTAAGAGAGCTCGATTGGCTGGGCTGAGAGCACCTGCTCCAGGGCGCGCAACGATTGGAGCGTTTCTTTGCTGAGCGGAGCGTCAACTTCGATCACCGCCATCGCTTCCCCGCCCCGCTCGCGGCGGCCGAGGTGGAAGCGACTGATGTTCACGCCGCCCTCGCCGAGGATCGTTCCGATCTGGCCGATCACGCCGGGAACGTCGCGGTTACGCGTCACCAGCAGATGGCCTTCCGGCCGCGCCTCGAGATGAAAACCGTCGATCTCCGTGATGCGGCCCTCGCGCCGTTGTCCGCCATAGCCGAACAGGTTGCCGGCCAGGCTGCGGCTCGATGGTCCAGCATGGATCTGCGTGCTCATCGCCGGCGCGGCGTCGCCGCCGGTGCGGACGTACGTAGTCGTTACCTTGATGCCTCGTTCTTCCGCGATCAGAAACGCGTTGACGACGTTCACGCGGGCACTGACGTCACGCAGCAGCCCCGCGAGAAACGCGCGAGTCACGGGCGCCGCATCCATGTCGACTATCTCGCCCGCAAACTCGAGTCGCACTTCACTGACAGGGCTTTCGACAAGCTGCGCCTGAAACCGTCCGAGTCGTTCGGCCAGGACGACGTAAGGCTGCAGGAGGTTGAACTCTTTTGCGCCGACCGCGGGCACGTTTACCGCTCCGCGCAACACTCCCGAGAGTAAAAAGTCGCGCATCTGTTCGGCGACTGTGAAGGCGACACCTTCCTGCGCCTCGGTCGTCGACGCGCCGAGGTGCGGCGTTGCGATCACCTGATCGAGTTGTAACAGGCGATGGTCCGGCGCCGGCGGCTCCTGGCTGAACACGTCCAGCGCCGCACCCGCGATCGCGCCGCTCGTGAGCGCTTCGTAGAGTGCGTCTTCGTCGACCAAGCCGCCGCGCGCGCAGTTGATCAGCCGCGCGCCGGGTTTCATTTTTTGCAAGACTTCCCGATCGATGAGCCCGCGTGTGTCGGCGGTCAACGGAGTGTGGACCGTGAGGAAATCGGCGCGCGCGTAGACGTCGTCCAGCGGCGCCAGTTCGATCTCCAGATCCCGCGCCTGGTCAGGAGCGATAAACGGATCGTAGGCGACGATCTGCATGCCCAGCCCGCGCGCCCGCGACGCGACGACGCGCCCGATACGGCCCAGGCCGACGATGCCGAGCGTCTTTCCCTGTAGCTCGACGCCGATGAATTTCTTGCGTTCCCAACGTCCTGCTTTCAAGCTGCTGTTGGCTTGCGGGATCGAACGCGCGAGCGAGATCAGCAACGCGATCGTGTGCTCCGCGGTGGTGATCGTGTTGCCGTCCGGAGCGTTCATCACGACGACGCCGCGAATCGTCGCGGCCTGTACGTCGATGTTATCGACGCCGACTCCCGCGCGGCCGATGACGTTCAGGTCCGTCGCCTCGTCGAGCAGATCGGCGGTCACTTTGGTTTCACTGCGCACGATCAGCCCCTGACAATTCCTGAGCGCGCCAGCCAGTTCGGCACGCGTCAGACCGGTGCGCTTCTCGACAGTAAATCCGGCCGCGCGCAGCGGCTCCAGACCGCTGTCGCTGACCTCGTCAGCCACGAAAATCTTTATCGCCATAGTCTCCTGGTTATTTGCTTGCCAGTAAAAAGTGGGTATGGTAACACGGATCTAAAGATCAACCCCCAGGAGCCAAGTGATGGAGATTCTTGTTTACCGGCACGGCGATCAGAAAGTCCAGGAAGGGATCCCCGTGGACCAACTCCCCGAACTATTGACAGACGAGTCGGCCCTGATCTGGGTAGACATGGAAATGCCGACTCAAGAGGACGAGCGGGTGCTCCTCGACGTATTTCAGTTTCACCCGTTGACGGTGGAAGATTGCCGCGAAAATCGTCATTATCCAAAAGTCGAGGAATTTCCGGGTTACATGTACCTGATCGTCCACGGCGTGCGCGCCGACACGAGCCCCGACCGCTTCAACACGATCGAGCTGGACGCGTTTCTCGGCAGCAACTACGTCATCACTTACCATCACGATTCGTTCCGCAGCATCAACGACGTCAAACAACTGTTGCGAACGAGCCCCGTCACCTGTCAGCGCGGGCCGGCATTTCTGCTACACCAGATCCTCGACCGTATCGTCGATTACTACTCACCGGTGCTCGACGATTTCGACGATCGCATTGACCGGCTGGAATCCGAAATCTTCGCGTCGAAGCAGCCGAACAATCAAATCCTTTCGCAGATCATGGATCTGAAACGCAGCGTGCTGCGCTTGCGCCGAATCTCGGTGAAGCAGATGGACGTCGTGCTGCGCATGAGCCGGGGCGAGTTTTCGGAGTTGATACCGGAAGAAATGCGGCCGTTTTATCGCGACATACACGACCACCTCGTGCGCGTCACGGACCTCGCCGAGAGCTATCGTGATTTGATTAGCGGATCTCTGGAAGCTTACCTGTCAGTGATCTCTAACAGGATGAACGAGATCATGAAGGTGTTGACGATCTTCTCCGCCATCATGCTGCCATTGACGTTCATCGCCGGCGTCTACGGAATGAACTTCGACAACATGCCGGAACTGCACTCACGCTACGGTTACTACGCAACGTGGATCATCATGCTCACCGTAGCAGTGGGGATGCTGCTCTTTTTTTGGAAGCGCGGGTGGATCGGCAGATCGACGACGCCTGAAGAAACTCCCGAACAGTAGCGAATCACATCGGGTCCGCGTCGTGGAGTTCCTCAGGCTCGTCCAGCGTGCCGTCAGGGCTTGGGCCATCAGCGTCGTCGCTCGTCGTATCGGTCGTCGACTCTTCGATGTCCTTCAACGTCTCCTTGCTGGTTGCTTCGTCTTCCCTTTTCTTAACCGTATCCAAATTCATTACCTCCCTCACGATCCAAAGGCCTTGATGAAAATCGCGGTGCCGATTGCCGCGTAAATTCCCGCGACCAGATCGTCGGCCATTATCCCGAAACCGCCGCGTAAATGTTCGAGACGCCCGGCAGGATACGGCTTGAAGATGTCGAAAAGACGAAAAAGATTAAACGAAACAATCACCCAAACCAGCCATGGCCCATTGACCAGCAACGAGATCGGCAGCATCGCTATCATCTGGCCGGCGACTTCATCCACTACGACTTTTCCGGGATCTTTCAGCCCCAGTATTCTTTCAGTTTGCGACGCGGCCCAAACGCCGAGCACGGTGAATACAGAAATAAGTGCAAGTTGAAGCGGCCAGGTTTGGAGTAACAAAAAGATGCCGGCGCCGACCATCGATCCGAACGTTCCCGGAATCAACGGCAGGTAGCCGACTCCGAAAGTCGCGATTGCGAGCGCGGCGTAGTCCAGAGTAGTGCGCGCGGGGCGGGGCGCGGGAACTTCCGCCGGAGAGACTGCTACCGTGGGATTCAGTTCGTCGCTGGATTCTTTGACGGGCAGGCTCAAGCCAGAATCCTTCCGATCAGATCGTGCTGGTGCGCTTCAGTGATTTCGACTCTTACAAAATCGCCCGGCTCGGGCAGAACGCCATCCGGAACGTCGTTGATCAGCACGCAGCCGTCGATGTCAGGCGCCTGTGTTTCTATTCTGCCTTGCCACAGAAGATCGCTCTCTTTCGACTCGCCTTCGAAAAGCACGCGTACGACGTCGCCGACGCGAGCGTTGTTCTTGCGTTGTGAAATGCGCGCCTGCTCTTTCATGATTGCGGCCTGGCGTCGTGCGGCAGTCCGCCGCTGGACCTTGTTCGGCAGCGCAAACGCCGGCGTGCCTTCCTCATCTGAATAAGTGAAGACGCCGACTCGATCGAACTCGACGTTTTTAACGAAACCCATCAACTCCTTGAAGTCCTCTTCAGTTTCACCGGGAAAGCCGGTGATGAACGTCGTCCGCACCGCGATGTCCGGCACACGCCGCCGCACGCGTTCGATCAATCGTTCGAGACTCGCGCGATTGCCGCCGCGCTTCATCAGCTTGAGCACGTTCTGCGAAGCGTGCTGGAGCGGCATGTCCAGGTACTTCACCGCCTTTGGCTCTTCGGCGAGCACGTCGAGGAACGCGTCGCTGATGTGCGTGGGATATGTGTACATCACGCGGACCCACTCGATCCCGCCGGTGTGTGACAGTTCTCGAAGTAGTCGGGCGAGTGCGTCCTGTTTGCCGAGGTCTTCGCCGTAACGCGACGAATCCTGGGCCACGAGGATCAGTTCCTTGACGCCCTCTTCAGCAAGCTGGTGAGCTTCCGCGACGATCGATCCGAAACGGCGGCTGCGGAAATGGCCGCGCATCTGCGGTATGAAACAGAACGCGCACGGACGATCGCAGCCTTCCGCGATCTTCACGAATGCGTAGTGCGAAGGAGTGGCGAGGACGCGCGGCGTCGATTCGTCGTAAAGATAGGTCGCGCTTTGGTTGCCGATCGGCACAACGGGCAGCGCGCGCGTGTTGGTCTTCGGATCGCAAACGGCAAGGATGTCGTTGATCTGGCTCGTGCCGATAAACGCATCGACTTCCGGCATCTCGGCTTTCAACTCGTCTCGATACCGTTCGACCAAACAACCCGCGACGACCAGCCGCTGCGCGTGACCTTCGGTTTTCAAGCGCGCGGCTTCGAGAATCGCGTCGATCGATTCCTGCTTCGCCGAGTCGATAAACCCGCAAGTGTTGACTACGACGGTGTCCGCGTTAGCGGCGTCCGCCGTGATCTCGTAACCATTCTGCTTCAGGTGGCCCATCATGACCTCGCTGTCGACGAGGTTCTTCGGACACCCAAGACTGACAAAACCGACTTTCTTCATTCGCTGTTATTAATACTTTCGAGTTCGAATAATGCTTTTTCTATTTCACGCTTTTCAGTTGCGGTGAGCCGCTGGCGGCCGAACCTGACGCGATTGTATGCACGCGTGATCATCAGGGCCTGACCTGAGTCCAGCGTCTCGGCAAATTCAAGCGGCGTCAGGTGTTTGTCGCGCGACATGCCGCGTTGTTCCAGCGCGTTGATCAACCGCTCGTAAAACTCGATGGTCGCATACGTCGCGTTCTCGCCGCTCGCGGTAACGAGGTCGCGGCCCCACAACGATCGCCAGAAACGCTTTCCGAAGATCAACGTGAACAGGATCAGTACCAGCGCCATTACTGCTGCAACAATCGTCAGCGTCTGCGTGTTCATGTAGCCGCGAACTGTAGCCAGGGCTTTCGAAGCCATTCGCCCGTAGTCAAATACGCGATTGTGTAACTGCGTCGCCAGCGATCGCTGCTCCTGTTTGTCGTAGCCGACGACGTACTGAAACCAAAGCAGCTCCAGTGCTTCGGCGTACTTTTGCAACTGCGCCGTCAAGCCTGTTCGCACCGGCTCCGTGCGTCCCGCGGAAGGCGTCGGATCGAACGTCACCCACGAGCGAGTTTCCGGAAAGTAGACTTCAACCCACGAATGGGCGTCGCTCTGCCGCACCGTGTAAGCGCCGGACGTTTCGTTGTATTCACCCGGCAGAAAACCGTTGACGACTCGCGCCGCAACTCCGTGCGTGCGCAGCATCACGGCCATCGCCGTCGCGAAATACTCGCAGTGTCCCGCGCGAATATTGAAGAGAAAATCCGACAACGGATCCGCGCCGCCGGCTCTCATCTCGAGCGAGTAGGCGTAGCTTCTTTGCAACTCCACCTCGATGGCCGCCGCCGCGTCGTAACGATTTCGCGCCTGTGCGCCGCGCAGTACAGAATTGGCGTAGGAGATGATCCGGCGGTCCAGATTGGTCGGGAGCTGTGTGTATCTTTCGAAGCTGGCCGGATACGGGCGCATGTCGGCGCGCAGCTTTTCGACCGGAGGATCTTCCATGTCGGAGATCGCTTTGTACATGATCCGTTCGAAGTCATGACGGCGCGACTGAAGCCCGCCGTCGCCGTCAACGCGAACAAAAGGCAAGTCTCCCTGAATAGCGACGACTCGCGGCGCGCCGAAGAGCACGGCCGATTGCAGCGGTTCGAGAAAGAACGTCTGCGTCGTGAGCCGATGAATTGCTTCGGTCGTGCCTACCTGGAAAAAACCGCCCTTCTCGTTTGCGGCTTCACCACGGCGTGCTTCCGCCGATTTGCGCCAGCCGGCGCCGGTGAACTCGTCGAGCGCAACGCCGCGCCAACGCAGTCCCGGCGGCGGTTCAGCATCCTCGAGGCGCACTCGCATTACCAGACCGTTGTCCTGTTTGAGCGTGCCAATCTGTCCGAGCGTTACGCTTTCGGAAAAGCCGATGAAGTTTGACAGGCCGCCACCACTGCGCGTCAGCGCCGCTGCGCCGGAACGAGGCGCGATCAGAAACAACGGCAGCGCCAGCGCGAATATGAGTAGCAGCAACGCGACGGCGACGAACGGTAGCCGCGCTGCCTCGGTGTTCCGCCACGAGCGGCGCCCGTCTTTGCGAAACATGCGCGAGTCCGGCGGCACGAGTAAACGCGTCTCGGCGTAGATTAGCGACCGCCGTGCCTTCTGAATTTCAAACGCCGTCACGGCGCACAAGCCGCACAACAAGTAGAGCGTCAGCGTGCCGAGAAAGACGGGACTGAAGCTCAGCCCGGCTGCGAGCAACACTTCAAAGAACGAGATCAAGTAGAGGAACACCCAGTCGCGGTCCTTCTTGACCTGGACCAGCTTCACGGCGGACAGAAACACGATCAAATGGGCCAACGCCGTCACGCCCAAACGCTCGGCCGGCTCGCCGATCGTTTTCTGATAGTGCCAGTCGAAATAGAACAGCGGGATCGAAAGCAGCACGATTGCGAGACCAAACCGCTCCGGCAGTTGCCACCGCGTGCCTTCCAGAAACCAACTGACGATCATCACGCCGCCGAACAGCAGCGCCAGGCCGTAGTCCAGCCCTCCGGCCAGGACGAGCGCCAGCATGGCCACCGCGATCATGGCGTAAGAAAAGGCGCGGAAGTAGGTCAGAAACTTCATCGACTCGTACTGGTTCAGTGTTGCGATAATCCTTCTATCGTTTGACCCTGATCTCGAAAAGCCGCGGCCACAGCTTGCCCGTGACGAAGAGCCGGTTGCTCTTCTGATCGTAGGCAATACCGTTCAAGACGGCCTCCCGATCCTGCACGTCGCCGGGTTGCAGCAGCCCGCGCAGATCGATCCACGCGGTGACGAGCCCGGTCTGTGGATCGATGACGGCAATCCGGTCGTCGTGCCAAATATTGGCGTAGATTTCCCCGTTGACGTACTCGAGCTCGTTTAGCTCGTTTATGGGCGTCTTACCGTCGAGTACTGCGATGGTTTTTATGACGCGAAAGCTGTCCGGATCGATAAAACGAAGGCGGTTTGAGCCGTCGCTGAGCACCAGCGAACGCCCGTCGGTCGTCAGGCCCCAGCCCTCACCGCTGTACGTGAACTCGCCGGTCTTCTGGAGGGTTTGAGCATCGTAGATGAATCCGAGTTGATGCTGCCATGTGAGCTGGTAAATCTTGTTGTTCAGTAACGCCAGGCCCTCGGCGAAAAACGGCAGCGGCACTTCGACCTTCTTGAGCACTTTCCCGGTTTCCAGTTCGACGCTGCGCAAGCTCGACCGGCCTTCCTGACCCGTGCTTTCGATTAGTTTGCCGTCGAGGAAAGCGAGGCCCTGAGTAAACGCGCCCGGATCGTGCGGCCAGATGTTGACCACCTGATAGCCGAACGTAGAGACGACGATATTCGCCGCCGCGTCCCTTGGCGGCGTGTTCGTGTTCGTGGTCGTGTTCGCTGAGCCGTTGCACTGCAACGACCCCAGCGCCAAAAAAAGCACCAGAACCAGTCGTGTGCGGGTCATAGCCATACTGGCATTTTGCGTGAGACGGCGGGAAAAGACAAAAGCCCGAACCGCAAACCACAAAAGGCACAGAAGCCACAAAAGGCACAAAAAAGGCCTTTAGCATTGAGTGGTTTGTACTCGTCCTTTTTTACTGAGTTCTTGTTCTTGTGCCTTTTGTGTCTTTTGTGCCTTCTGTGGACCCTGTTTGTGCCTTTTAGTGGCTCTACTCAGTAATCACGACAGGCACGTCCAGGCGGCGGGTTTCGAGGTAGGATTCGAGGCGTTCCTTGTGGTCGTCCGAGATTTGATGGATCTTCACGCCGAGCGACCATTTCTTCTTTCCCTCGTCTCCGGTGCGCTCGTGCGTCACGAGCGACACGACTGCTTCGATCGGTTCACCCGGCAGATCAACGCGAACAAAGAACAGCCGGCCCGGGCGCGACAGTTCGCTTTCGGTAAAACGTGTCCCGACCAGCGACAGCCGCATCCCGTACTTGCTGATCGTCTCACAGTGCCCTCGCGACGGCTCCGAGTAGGAAACCTTACCGACCTGCACCCGGTCGTCGACTAACGAAATCGCCGCGGGCAAATGGGCGTTGTACCGCGGCCCTCGCCGGCGATTATGACGCTGCGTTTCCGCCTCTGACGGCGCCCGTTGCACACTCCCGAGCGGGTCGAACCCCTTAAAAACCAGTCCGCACGTGTTGCAAAGCAGTTTATGAAGGCCGACGAGGCGAAGAACTATCACGGCATCGTCATAGTCGCGCTGAATCCGTTCACTCTCGCATCGTGGGCACCGCATCTTTCACAAGATACCCGAAAAACAAAACCGGCAGCGAAAATCATTGATCATAAAAGCGTGGAGTTGTTAAATAGTTCTCCGTTTCTCAAAAACCTCGCGCGTCCTGCCGGAGGAGGTGCAATGCCAGCGACTGAGCCCTTGCGCATCCGTATTCGTTCAGATTGGGACACAGCCTTAACCTACGACTCGCTTTACGAGGAGCCCCAGAATCGACCTGTGTTTGTCGGGCGCGAGGGCGTGATTGCGCCGTTGGTGGCCGAGATCATCGAGCCGAACAAGCGTGGCACATATCTCATCAGCGGCTACCGCGGCACAGGTAAAACCAGTCTGCTTATCGAAGCCCTGAGCCGGGCGAAGAGGCACCTCGCCGCGAAAGAGTTCCGGTTGTTTCCCGTCGTCTTGAACGTCTCGGAGGTCTCAGCCTCGCTCGGCCAAGTCAATTCCGATGTTCCCATCCAGTTGGACATCGATCCGCGGCGGCTGTTGATTGCTCTGATTCGGCAGATCCGTGAAGGCATGCGGCGCATTCCGCAAAAAGACGCCGCGCTTCTCCAGTTGGCCGAGACAGTCAGCTACGCTCATGAAAAAAGCACTGCGTCAAAATTTTCCCAATCATCGGCGACGGGCCAGGAGACGATGAGAAGCCGTTCGTGGGAATGGGCGCTTGCGATCGACGACAAGAACGTTCTGAAGAGCTTGATGGTGATCACGGGTGCGGGTGCGGCCGCGCTTGAAGCCGCGGCGTGGACCGGCATGAGTTGGCTGCACGCGGCCGCGGTCGGGCTCGCGGGCGTGTTCGCAATCAGTCTGGCCGCTTTCATCAAACAAAGCCGCGAAGATAAGTCGACCAGCTCGCGTCAAATCTCTTTCGAATATGACAACTCGCTGCAACAGCTCGAGACGGATCTCAAAGACATCCTTGCGTCTTTGAAGCAGAACAAGCTGCGCACCGTCGTAGTGATGGAAGAGCTCGACAAGATCGACGATCCGAAGGGCCAGCAGCTCGCCGCCGTGATTCGTTACTTCAAGAACCTGTTCACTCAAGCGCCGGCGTTGTTCTTCTTCGTCACCGATAAAAGTTATTTCGACATCATTTCCAGCGCGATAAAACGCGCTCGGCGCGGCCGCTCGTATGCGGTCGAACACACTTTCTTCACGCACCGGATCTTCGTCGGACGTCCGACTACGGAAGAGAGTCTGAAGTTCATCGCCGCGATTGCCGATGATGACAACGATCGCGAACGCATCGCGCAGGTTGCCACAAGACTCGGCCGGCCCAGCCGCATCGACGAGATCGACGAGCTCGGGCGTTTCATACGCCTGGTGCTGTTCAATGCCGCAAACCATCTGTTTGATTTGAAGAACGAGTTGCGTCGGTTTGCCAGAAGCGAGGAGGTGCAACTCAACGGGCAACCGACGCGCGTCAGTAGCTTCCTGATCGACGATCAGACGCTGCCGCTGGAAGAAGCAGCGTCCGGCGTGTTTCAGGATCTAATCGTCGAGAAGACGCGATCGTTCGAGATCAAAGGCGGCCGCGCTTACGCGAACGAGGTGTTGGCCGACAGCCTTTATGCGGTTTTCAACGAACTGGGCTCGAACCAGCCGCAGAAGATCGATTCGTTTCTGCCGATCAGCAACTCCGACTCCGATGAAGCATTGCTGCTGGACGAGCAGCTCGATCTCGGCGAAGCAGCGCGCGTACGTGAGGCTGTGTATTCGTTGATTGACGACCTCGAACGCGGCCGCGCGCTTCAGTCGCGCGATCCAACGGCTAATACGTTCACCTGGCGCAGCGATGCGGGGCGCGCGTTTCGTTACGTGCGACAGCTTCAGAAGCACGAAGAGAGTTTGATCGCGGAGATGCAGCGTTACGGAACCCTTGTCAACGCGCTCACGGATCCTTCACTTCAGCACCCGTTCTCAGTAGAGCTCGAACAGCGAGTGAAAAAACTGCGGAGAGCGACTGAGCCGTTGACAGCAGATGCCGCTGAGGCTCAAAAGCGCGAGGTTCTCGATCGATACGCAGCGGCGGTTTCGGAGTCATTCGCAGCTCGACTGAAGGAGTTGGGCCAGTACGGGTTTGTTTTCCAGGAGGTGGCTCAAGGCGTCGGTGGTTCGCTTTATTTCGTCACACCGAAATCGGGCGATCCGCGGTTGAAAACAAGCGGCCCGAGAGGCGGCGTGCTGCTCGCGTTTGGCGACACGGAAAGACTCACCGCTGACGTCTTGTCGTTCATCAAACCGACGACCGCGAGTCTCGCGCCGCTCGATCGCGCGGCGCTGGTCCATGTGATTCATGCTACAGAAAACGTCGGCACGGAGATCGAGAAGCGGCGCGCGAAGTGGAACCAGTTTCTGGCAGAACAGGGTAACGTTGACTTCCTTTTTGCTGTCGACGTCGTGCCGCTTATCCGGCCAGACAGTACTGAAACGTGGAACCAGGTGCAGCGGACCGCTGCTTCGCTCGCCGCGTTCGGCGCGTGGGCTCGTCCCGAAAAGCGGCCTGTTGAATTGATCGGCGCGGACATACCAGGGTTTAAGCAGTCACTTCAGGAGTGGAAGTTGTCGAACACGTCCATCTTCCATATCGTGTCCTCGTATAAAGCGGACGAAGTGCGCGCAGTTGACGAACTCGACGCGCTGGAGCGTGACGGCACCGCCGTGATAACGCTATCGCTTGTGCCGGAGGCGGTATCGCTATTCGCCGACATAGGATCGTATTCCATGCTCGTGGGCTTCGACGAGCACGCGGGCCCAGTCGACGCGTGGGGACCACTCGGCAAGTGGCAACTCAAGCGTCAGCGTGTCGTTCTGTACGTCGCCTGGGAACGCACGTCGAGCATTGAGGTTGAAGAGCTGCTGGAAGCGATCGCCGCCGGCGGGCGCATGATAATTGTGAAACCCGGACCGTTGCCACCTGAGTTTAAGGATATCAGCGTCACGACTGTAGGCCTGGAGTAAGAATCTTCAGAAACTCACTCGCACGTGGTTTATTATTGTAGATGGGGTATTCATGAAATTTTTATTCGCCATCGTTCTCAGTGTTGCGTCGCTGCTGGTCGCAGTCCCGCCGGCGGACCAGGTGCTCTTCGACGATTTCAGCTACACCGATAAAGGGCATTTAAAGAAGAACGGCTGGATTATCAGGACCGAGCCAGGCTGGCCGGGCATACCGGGCGCGACGTGGTCTAAAGATGGCGTCTCACTCGTAAAGGATCCGGCGCAGGCCAAAAACACCATCATCCGCATGACGTCGTCGACCGACGGTAACGCCGGCCCGAGTACAATACAGACGCAGATCTGTCACCAGCGCAAATATCTCGAAGGCACTTACGCGGCTCGCGTCCGCTTCACCGACGATCCGGTTTCAGGGCCGCGCGGGGATCAACTCGTGCAGAGTTTCTACACGATCAGCCCGTTGAAAGCGCCGATGGATCTCGATTACAGCGAGCTCGATTGGGAGTATCTGCCAAACGGCGGCTGGGGAATTGCTGGACCAACGCTCTATTCGACAACCTGGGAAACGTTCAGCCCAGAACCCAACTGGAAGAAGGACAACGTATTCCAGACGACGGGCGGCAGCCAGGCCGGCTGGCACACGCTCGTGACGCAGGTGTTGGACCAGAAGGTGAAGTACTTTGTCGACGGGAAACCATTCGCCGAGCATGGCGGGAACTACTATCCGGAAGACACGATGTCGATCAACTTCAATCTCTGGTTCATTCGCGACGGGATGGCGCCGTCGAAAGAGCGGCGGCAGTACGAGGAAGACATCGATTGGGTCTTCTTTCAGGCCGGCGCCGCTCTAACACCCGCGCAAGTCGAGGCAACCGTCGCTTCTCTGCGACGAAAAGGAGTCAAATTCCGCGACACCGTGCCCGCAAAAGTGCCCGCATTGAAGAGCCCGTGTAATTTCTGAAATCCGCGTTTTACGATTCGGTCTTTGTCTCTTTCGCCCCTTTCTCGGCGCCGCCGGCTTCCTTCTTGTGGCGCAGCCACTCGTCAATGCTCTCGCGAATAAACTCACCCATGTCTTCAAACTCGCGCGCGGACTTCTCCCAGAACTCCTTGAACATTTTCGGATCGAAAGCAAAATTGTACCCGCGTCCGAACCCTCTCGCCGGCCCAAACTCGTCCTCGTAATACGCGGCAAGCTGACGCGACGCCATCGCCACCACCGTCAACGAACTTCCATCCGGCAACGGTTCGAAGACGGAGCCCACGCCCGGATCCATCTCCTTCAATCGCGTGAGCACACGGTTGTACTGGTCCGTGCAATACTTCGCCGCGTCTTCCTTCCCACCGGTCCACTCCGATTGCAGCGCCATGCGCGACGTCCGGCGAAGCACGTTGATTAATTTAAGCAACTCTTTCTGTCTTTCCATACACGCTCCTAATCACAAGCCACTGTAATCGGCACGCACTTGACTCGCTTCCTTCGCGGGCCGCAGCCGAAGTCAAAACTCCGCACAAAGCCGGCGACATACGCGGGCTCGTCGGCTTCAAAGTAAGCCAGCAACTCGCGCGCTGCGATCCGGATCACTTCCGGCGACGCACTGTCGCTCAACGGCGCGAACAACGGTTTCGCCGAAGGCTCGAGCTCGCCGAGTCGAGCAAGCACGCGGTTGTATTGCGCAACTAAAAACTGCGTCTCCGCGGCCCCGGCTTTGCTCCAGGCGAGATAACCCGCCGCGCGCGAGATTCGCCGCAGCACGTTGAGCAGTTTCCCTGTTTCTTGTTCCATCTGTACCTCCTCGTTAACTTGTTGATTCCACTTTGGCCCGCAACAGTCTCTTCCCGTGGTGAATCCTCCACTTCACCGTCGACAACGGCACTCCCATAAACGCCGCGATTCGCTTGAGCGGCATGTCGTCGAGAAAACGCAGCCTCAACGGCAATGCATAATCAGACGGCAGACTGTCGAGCGCCTCGATCATCGACTCATCCGCATGCTTGTCGGTGAGCGGCGTCGCCAGTGCTTCCACTTTTTCAAGCAGCGCCTCGTCCAATGCGACTCGTTTACTGCTCTGCGCCGTCTCACTCTTCCCGAATCGCATCGCTCGATGACGCGTTATGGCCGATAACCATGCAGCAAACTTCCGCGGCTCCTCGATCGACGGCAACGCCTTGAACGCCAGCAGCAACGCGTCCTGCGCCACATCTTCGGCGTGGTCGGCGCCGACGATTGTCCGCGCCAATCGCACGACGGCAGGCCGGTACCGCACGACGAGCTGTTCGAAGGCGTCGAGATTGCCCAGAATCGCGCCGATCACCAGCAGTTCGTCAGGCGATTCAGACGGTGTCATCGATGCTCCGCGTCAGCCGCACGTCATTCATAGGTATAGAGACATGTTACGAGCGAAAAGTTAGGTGAGTTTTGAGATTACTTTTTCGGACGGTTTTTCTGCGGCTCGATCGGTATAATCTTTCGCAACGTGGGCACTTCGTTTAACAATTACGCAATTGGCTTCGCGGCCGTGGTTCTGGCGGTGGCACTGCGGTGGGCACTCGACCCGCTGATGGGCAATGCGTTTCCGCTGGTCACACTGTTCGGCGCAATCGCCGCGGCCGTGTGGCTGGGCGGCTATCGTGTCGCCATTCCGGTTACGCTGATCGGCTACATCGCCTGTCACTACCTCTTTATCCCGCCACGGTACCAATTCAATATTGGTGACGTAGCGAACGGGGTGGGACTGGTCGCCTATCTCTTTACCGGTACTCTCATTATCGTGTTCGGCGAAGCCGCGCGTGGCGCCCAGCGACGGACGTCCGAAAGCCGCGAGGTTTTCCGAGTCACACTCCGAAGCATCGGCGACGCAGTCATCACGACCGACATCAACGGGGGCGTTACCTACATCAACGGCGTCGGCGAGGCGCTGACGGGCTGGTCGCAGCAGGAAGCGCGCGGACAGCCGCTCCAGGACGTCTTCCACATCGTCAACGAAGTCACGCGACAGCCGGTCGAGAATCCGGCGACACGAGCGTTGCGTGAGGGAGTCGTCGTCGGTCTGGCGAACCATACGGTGCTCATCAGAAAGAACGGCGAGGAGTGTCCGATCGACGATAGCGCAGCGCCGATTCGCAATGAGCAGGGACACGTCTCGGGCTGCGTGTTGATCTTCCGCGACGTCACGGCTCAACGTCAGGTCGAACGGGAGAAGGCAAACCAGCTTCACACCGCGCGGCTGCTCGCGTCGATCGTAGAGTCCTCGAACGACGCCATCATCAGCAAATCGCTCGACGGCATTATTCAAAGTTGGAACGCTGCCGCCGAGCGGCTCTTCGGTTTCACCGCGGAAGAGGCGATCGGCCAACACATCTCGATCGTGATTCCGCCGGATCGCATCGCGGAGGAAGATCGAATCATCGCCAGTTTGAAGGCCGGACAAAGGATTGAGCACTATGAAACTGAGCGAATGCGCAGCGACGGCGGGCTTCTAGCAGTCTCGCTCACCATTTCGCCGCTCAAAGACGACTCCGGAAAGGTGATCGGGGCGTCGAAGATCGTGCGAGACATCAGCGAGCGTAAACGCGTGGAACGCGAGCGCCAGAACTTCGTGACGCTGGTCGAAAACAGCACCGACTTTATCGGCATGTGCGATCTCGACGGTCTGCCTTTCTTTGTCAATCGTGCCGGACTCGAAATAGTCGGCCTCGACGGTATCGAAGAGGCCCGCCGCACGCCGGTTCGGGAGTTCTTCTTCCCTGAAGATCAGGAAATGATGATGAACGAGTTCTTCCCGGCAGTGCAGAAGAACGGAAATGGCGAGATCGAGGTCCGTTTTCGACACTTCAAAACCGGCGCTGCGCGTTGGATGACCTACAAGGTATTGATGCTGACTAACGCCGCTAACGAAGCGATCGGTTACGCGACTGTCAGCCAGGACGTCACCGACAGAAGACGGCTCGAGGACAACTTGCGCAGACTTGCGGCGGACTTGTCTGAAACCGATCGACGCAAGAACGAGTTTCTGGCCACGCTGGCCCATGAGCTCCGAAACCCACTCGCGCCGATGAGCAACATGCTCGAAGTCGTGAAACGCGCGGAGAATGACGGTGAGGTCGTAAAGCGCGCGCACGACACGATGGAACGACAGTTGGGCCAGATGGTCCGGCTCGTCGACGACCTGCTTGATCTTAATCGCATCACGCACGATCGGCTCGCGTTGCGGCGCAGTGAAGTCGAGTTGTCGTCGGTGATCGAACAGGCGGTCGAAGTAGCGCGTCCGCTGCTCGATTCGGCCGGGCACGAGTTAATCATTGACCTGCCTCGAGAGCCGATTTATCTAAACGCCGACCGGGCGCGCCTGGCGCAGGTGTTTGGCAACCTGCTCAACAACAGTTCCAAATACACGAAGCCTCACGGCGTGATCTTGCTTACCGCGAAGCGGGCCGGCGACGAAGCGGTCGTGTCGGTCAAAGACAATGGCGCCGGAATACCGAAGGACAAGCTCGACAGCATTTTCGAAATGTTCATGCAGGTCGACGGCACGGCGGAGAAATCTCAAGGCGGGCTGGGCATCGGTCTGACGTTAGTGAAGCGACTCGCAGAGATGCACGGCGGAACGATCGAGGCGAAAAGCGAGGGCGAGGGACAAGGAAGTGAGTTCATCGTGCGTCTGCCGGTTCTGGAGGAATCGTCAGTTGCATCGCATGCCGGAGCGGATGGGACGCAGCAGTCAATCTCGCAGCGCCGCATTGTCATCGTCGACGACAACCGAGACTCTGCTGAGTCGCTGGCGATGCTTCTGGAGATCACGGGCAACCAGACGTTCATGGCCCACGACGGTCTCGAAGCGATCGACGTCATCGAGCAGCAGCGGCCCGAGGTCGCATTGCTGGACATCGGCTTGCCCGGGCTCAGCGGACACGAAGTCTGTCGCCGCGTGCGCGAGCAGCCATGGGGTAAAGATATGGTGATGATCGCGCTGACAGGCTGGGGCCAGGAAGACGACCGCCGCAAATCCGTAGAGGCGGGTTTCAACGGTCATCTCGTGAAGCCGGTGGATTACGATAACCTGCTGGAGCTGCTGAACACGTTGACGAATGGTGCTGATGGATCCGTGTTATCGTGAAAACGGTATGAAGTTGCTGCTGACGATTTGTGTACTACTGTTCGCGACGCAGAGTTCGTACGCGTCGTTAACGTCAGTGCAAATCAGAGAAGCCGAACGGCGGTTGTCGGAACTGGGTTATTGGACCGGCGCAGTCGACGGCCGCTTCGATACTGTCTCGCGTTCTGCGTTGATTAGTTTTCAGAAATGGGAAGGACGGCCCATTACCGGACGCCTGACGCTCGAGGAAATCGAGGCATTGCGCGGTGGTTCAATGCCGGCGCCGAGAGACGGCAGCTACGAGCACGCCGAAGTCGACGTCGATCGCCAGGTGCTGTTGCTCGTCGACGACGAAGGCAGTGTGAGAGTGCTGCCTGTTTCTACGGGCACAGACAAACCGTTCGTTTACGACGGCGAGACCAGCATCGCTTACACGCCTCGCGGCCGGTTCGTCGTTTACGACAAAACGATGGGTTGGGAAGACAATCTGCCCGGCATGTACTATCCGAATTACATCAGCGGCGGCATCGCCATCCACGGGAGTTACAGCGTGCCGGCGCAGCCGGCGAGTCACGGCTGTATCCGCATACCGGTTTTCGCGGCACGCGAGGTTAGCAAGCGGCTGAAGCTGGGAACGATCGTTTTGGTCTATGACAAGGTGTCGTTCGTGTCGGCGAGGTCGTGGGTTGAAAACCCGAAGTTGAAGGAAGCGGCACTTGCGAACAGCGCCCTGCATTAGCGGCGCCGCGCCGTCAATTCGCGGCCCAGAATGCGACGAGCGCCGGGACGATCAGCCAGAGCAATCCCTTCACGAGAAAGAAGAGAAATCCCCAGAAGCCGATTCGTCTTATCCAGGTCGCGGCC
This sequence comes from Pyrinomonadaceae bacterium, assembly GCA_035649995.1. Lineage (GTDB taxonomy): Bacteria > Acidobacteriota > Blastocatellia > Pyrinomonadales > Pyrinomonadaceae > PSRF01. The sequence continues at coordinate 17,883 of DASRIM010000167.1, forward strand.
CTCATATCTGATACGCGTAATTTTGACCGAGAAACGTCAATAAGGAAAGCCCGCCCGGGTTATTTTCTTCGTGAAAAACGCCATGCAAAGTTTGCCGCCGCCGGTTCGAGATCAGTCGGCGTGGTACGGGCGCGATCTTGCGCAAGCTGACGATTGGATCGAACACCTGTCCGAAACGGATATCGCCGAACTCGAGCAGGCGACACGGGAAGTGGAGACGTCGCAGGTGGAACTTGCCACGATGGCGGCGAACGATGTTCCGCTGCCAAAGCTCGCTCCGAGGCTTCGATCAATACTCGACGAAGTGCTGAACGGACGCGGGTTCGTGTTGATAAAGCGGCTGCCGGTGGAGCGCTGGACCAGAAGGAAGGCGGCGCTTGCGTTTCTGATAATCGGAGTACATCTCGGGAATCTGCGAATGCAGAATGGCGACGGGCATCTGCTTGGGCACGTGCGCGACCTCGGGCGATCCAGCGACGATCCGAACACGCGAATCTATCAAACACGTGAACGCCAAACACATCATACCGACTCGTGCGACGTCGTCGGTCTCCTCTGTTTGCAAGCTGCGAAATCCGGTGGCCTGTCGAGCCTGGTTTCTTCGACAACCATCTTCAACGAGATGCGACGGCGCCGGCCGGATCTGCTCGAGGTCCTGCTGGAGCCGATCGAAACCGATCGGCGAGGTGAAGTGTCGGAAGGAAGCAAACCGTACTTCAACATTCCCGTGTTCAACTATCACGAGCGTATGGTGTCTGCGATTTATCAGCGGCAGTACATCGAGTCTGCCCGACGCTTTCCCGGCGTCGCGCCGCTCACGCCGCTCCAGATCGAAGCCCTCGATCTATTCGACGCGCTGGCAAACGACCCCGAATTAAACCTGATGATGGAACTCCAACCGGGCGACATCCAGCTCGTACACAATCACACGATCCTGCACGATCGCACCGCGTTTGAGGATTACCCGGAGCCGGAACGCAAACGCCACCTCTTGCGTTTGTGGGTGGCGCCTCCCAACGCGCGTCCTCTTCCCGACGTCTACGCCGAACGGTTCGGCTCGATTACACCGGGCGATCGCGGCGGCGTCGCCGTGCAAGGCTCGACGCCCACGATTCCGTTCGACTAATCCACACTCTTCATCGCGCCGGCTCGTCGTTCGGCTGCGGTGGACGATCCAATGACGCCGATGAGTTGGGGCAGCTTCGTGGGTCCGAAGGCCACGTTGTGCTCGGAGTCGAATAGCAATCGATTGCCGTCGAACTTGAAGTTCAGGGTCGAGTAGTAGGGCGTTTCCGAGAGCACGATCTTTACGGTGAACGTGTCTTCGGCGCTCCATGCGCCGGTGGCGGCTACGAGGGGATTCGCCGGAACGCTGAGGGCGCGATCGAGGCCGTTCGTAAACTGACCGCGGCTGTTGGTCCATGTCTCTCTGGCGATCGCCAGGCGTGTCTCGCCCGCCGCGGTGCGAACGATGAGCGACGCCGGCGTAGAGTTTAAATCGAAAGACACGGCCTTCAGGCCGCGATTGTTTTCTGCAAACTCGAACCACCTTCCGGAAACGCTCGCCGCGATCGGAGACGATGCAGTACCGTTTGGGAATTTGACTCTGAGCGCTGCGAGCCGGGATTCAAGTTGGCGTCGAGCTGTTATGTTCTCGGGCAGACGTGCGGGCTTCATCGCCGGCAGGAGCTTGTCCCAAACGAGGTTCATGACTTGTTGCATGCTGCGAACGCCGCTCGTGATGACAACGACGGCGTCCAGTTCGGAAATCACCATGCAGAACTGGCCGAATGCGCCGTCGCCGCGGAAGGAGTTGTGGCGCGAGCGCCAGAACTGATAGCCGTAGCCCTGGTCCCAGTCGCTGGCGGGCGCTGAACCGGTTGACGTTTGCATCGACGTGGCCTCATGGATCCACGCCGCTGGAATCAACTGCTTCCCGTTCCACATTCCCTTGCGAAGATAGAGCTCTCCGAATCGCGCGATCTCTTCCGTGCGCACGGACAGACCGTAGGCGCCCGCTGTTATTCCCTGAGGGCTCGTCATCCAGACCGGATCTTTGAAGCCGAGCGGATCGAAGAGTCGCGGGCGCAAATACTCGAGCACAGTCATGCCGGTTACTTTTTGTACGATTGCGGAGAGCATGTAAGTCGCGGGCGAGTTGTAGAGAAAGTGCGTGCCTGGTTTGAATGGGACCGGGTGTTTGAGAAAAGTCTTTGCCCACGTCTCCGGTTGTTTGCTTGAACTGTTTGGAAGGAGAAGGGCTTCAACCTGGTGGCCGGTGTTCATGCGCAGCAGATCTCGAACACGCATCGCACGGAGGTTCACGGGCAGATCGGGCGGTACTTCGTCAGGGAAAAAAGTGATCACGGAATCGTCGAGACTCAATTTTCGTTCGGCGATTGCCAGACCGACGGCAGTCGAAGTAAAACTCTTGCTCAACGAGTACAGAACGTGAGGCGTGTCGCGATCGTAAGGGGCCCACCAGCCTTCGGCCACGACGTGTCCATGACGAACGAGCATGAAGCTGTTCATCGTGTCGATCTCTTTGTCGGCAGCTTCGATGAACGCCAGCAGATCGGCGGATGCGATTCCCTGTTGCTCGGGACTGCTGCGCGCCAGTGTCACAGATTTCTGCGCCCATGCAGCAGGGGCAACTGCGGAAACAATCAAGCAAAGAAGTACAACAGCGGTAGCTTTGTTGGTGCGTTTCGTCGTCATACCTGATAATCGGTGGTATCCGGGTTTCTGGAAATGGAGGTATTTATGGAACCAAGAATCGATTACTTGAAATCAGCGCGTGGAGCTTATCACGCGATGTTGGGCATCGAACACTATTTGCAGCAGAGTGGGTTGGAAGCGTCGCTGCTGCACCTGATCAAACTGCGTGTTTCGCAGATCAACGGCTGCGCATACTGCATCGACATGCACTGGAAAGACCTGAGAGCAGCCGGCGAATCAGAACAACGGCTCTACGGGCTGGATGCGTGGGAGGAGTCGCCCTACTACACGGATCGGGAGCGCGCGGCGTTTGCGTGGGCTGAATCGGTAACCAACATTCAGGACGGCCATGTCCCTGACGCGGTTTTCGAGCACGTGAAGAAGTTTTTCAACGACAAAGAGCTCGCGGACCTGACCCTGGCGGTGACAGCCATCAACTCCTGGAACCGCCTGAGCATCGCCGCCCGCACTACTCCCGGCACTTATCAACCCGCCAAGACCCACGGCGCGTGAAAGGATCTGGGCGGTTAGAAACGAAAAGCCCGCGAGAACGTTAACGCTCTCGCGGGCTTTTTGCTGATTAATCCCGGCGACTTCCTACTCTCCCACGCAGTTTCCCGCGCAGTACCATCGGCTCCAGCAGGCTTAACTTCCGTGTTCGGGATGGGAACGGGTGTGACCCTGCCGACAAAATCACCGGAAAACTTGTTTGAGATCTCAAATCGAAGATCTGAGATCTCAGAAATCGAATAGCAACTGTCTTGGGCAAGCCTTTTACTGAGCAAGCGCTTTGAGATCGAAGATCTGCGATCTGAGATCTCGTTAGCTTGTTGCTTGAGTAAATTTTATGGTCAAGCCATGGGACTGATTAGTAGTGGTCAACTGAACGCATTACTGCGCTTACATATCCACCCTATTACCTCGTGGTCTACAAGGAGTCTCACTGGCAGGTCTAATCTTGGGTCTGGCTTCACGCTTAGATGCATTCAGCGTTTATCCATGCTCCACTTAGCTACCGAGCGCTACGGCTGGCGCCATAACTCGTACACTAGAGGTGGATCCATCCCGGTCCTCTCGTACTAAGGACAGATTCCCTCAAACCTGCTCCGCCCACACCAGATAGGGACCGAACTGTCTCGCGACGTTCTAAACCCAGCTCACGTACCGCTTTAATGGGCGAACAGCCCAACCCTTGGGACCTGCTTCAGCCCCAGGATGCGATGAGCCGACATCGAGGTGTCAAACCTTCCCGTCGATATGGACTCTTGGGGAAGATTAACCTGTTATCCCCGGGGTACCTTTTATCCGTTGAGCGACCACGCTTCCACACGCAATGGCCGGGTCACTATGCCCTGCTTTCGCACCTGCTTGACTTGTAGGTCTCGCAGTCAAGCTCCCTTGTGTCATTGCACTCGACGGC
>DASRIM010000168.1:0-6734 GCA_035649995.1 Pyrinomonadaceae bacterium
GGTCTATGGCGAACAACATCCGCAGGCCGAGACACTCAACTTACGCGGAAAGCTTTACCTCCAACTCGATCAAGCAGGCGAACTGGTTACCGAGCGGAATGATTTCAAAGGTAATCCGCTGACCGCAGCGCGCCGTATGACTAACGAAACGCAGTATCGCCAGGCGGTTGACTGGCGCGCGATCGAAGCCGCATTGCCACTCGATGCAACAGCACCATTCAATCTCGCGGCGCTCGAGGACTTGCTTGCGGATCGCCTGGAGGACGATACCTTTACCAGTCGCACTACTTATGACGCGCTCAACCGTCCTCTCACCTTGACCACACCGCACAAGCCGGCGATGAGACCGAATGTTATTCGTCTGACTTACAACGAAGGCAACCTGCTCGGACGTACAGAGGTAAATCTTCGCGAAGCGGCGCTAAACGGTGTACCGGTGTGGACGCCGTTCATTACCAATCTTGATTACAACGCCAAGGGTCAGCGCGAACGAATCGAATACGGCAACGGCGTCATCACCACCTGCGAATACGATCCGTTAACTTTCAGGCTGGTCCATATGATCACGCGTCGTGATGGGGCAGCGTTTCCCGGTGACTGTCCTCAACCTCCGCCAGCCGGCTTTCCCGGTTGCCAGATCCAGAACCTGCGCTACACCTACGATCCGGCCAGCAACATTACGCACATTCGTGACGACGCTCAGCAAGCCGTCTTCTTTCGTAATAAACGTGTCGAGCCGAGCTGTGAGTACACGTACGACGCGACCTATCGTTTGATCGAAGCCACGGGCCGCGAGCACCTGGGACAGATCGGCGGCGCGCCGATCGCGCATTCACCCGATGATGCGCCACGCGTGCGGATAGATTGGGCGGCAAACGACGCCAATGCGCTGGGCACTTACACGGAGCGTTATGTGTATGACGCGGTTGGTAACTTTTTGGAAATGCAGCACCGCGGCAACGATCCTGTCAATCCAGGTTGGACCAGGCGTTTCTTTTACGAAGCTACAAGCTTGATCGAGAACGGTGCGGCAGGGGCGTCACTAAAAACGAGCAATCGTTTGAGCCACACGACCGTCGGGGAAAACAACCCGCCCTTGGAGCGTTACGTTCACGACGCCCACGGCAACATCACTCGCATGCCGCATCTCGGTGGCGTGCATCCAGCACCAAACATGATCTGGAACCACCGCGATCAATTGCGGCAGGTTGACCTCGGCGGTGGCGGCCGCGCCTTTTATGTTTACGACGCACGTGGCGAACGCGCGCGTAAGGTGTGGGAGAAACCGGGTGGCCTCTTCGAAGAGCGTCTTTATCTAGGTGGATTCGAGATCTATCGCCGGCGGCAAGGTGCAGATCGTTTGGAACGAGAGACGCTGCACATCATGGACAACGAGCAGCGCATCGCACTCGTGGAAACACTCACCATTGACACTGCAGGCAATGACCCGGCGCCGCCGCAGGTCACACGCTATCAACTCGGGAACCATTTAGGCTCGGCCATTTTGGAGTTGGACCAGCAGGCGCAGATCATCTCCTACGAAGAGTACAGCCCCTACGGCAGCACTACGTACCAGGCAGTTCGAAATCAAACCGAGACGCCTAGACGCTACCGGTACTCGACGAAAGAGCACGACGAGGAAAGTGGTCTCTACTATTACGGCTTGCGTTACTACGCTTCATGGTTGGGTCGTTGGACCAGCGCTGATCCTACTGGCATCGCGGACGGGGTGAATTTGTATCAGTTCGTAAACTCATCGCCCGTGACGCACATTGATGAAGCGGGAGAAAAGGGAACGAAAATAACGATGGAGAGCGAGGTGGTCATTCTCGATGCCTCGGGAAAAATCAAGACAGCACGGAAGACAAGAGCCGAGGGTCACATTGACAGTTCGGGAAAAGTAACTCTGGTAAAACAAAAGACGAGCGACTTTACGAAGAAAGAAAAAGAGAAGGCTCAAGTGCGAATGGACGCCTTAGCCAAGGAGATCAAAGATAAAGCCGATGAAGAGAGAAAACTCGCGGAGCAGCAGGAAAAAGAGAAAAATCAAAAATACAAGCTGGTCATCGGCATCAACGTCAGTTCTGTTAAGAAAGGCGCTGTGCAAACTCGCGATAATCCCGGTCATACGTTCGTGGCCCTCAAAGATCAAGACGGGAAGATTGTAAGGTTTCTTAGTTATGGTCCAGAAAAGTCACCAATGGCCCAGCTAAGCTGCTCGGGGCCGGGAACAGGCTCGTATCACCTGCTCAAGAAAGACGATTACAACACGTACGAATGGGAGATCAGCAGCGAGCAGAAAGACAAGGCTTTGAAAAAAATAGACGAGATCCAGAAAGATCCGGGCACGTATTCAGCAACTCATCAATGTACGACAGTGGCGCTGGAAGTCACAGATGCCGCAGGCCTCACCACCATCCCCAGAGGAAAAGGGAATATTGATATTCCGATCTGCGGCCCCGCTGTCGGTGTCTCAACACCCTATCATTTAGATAAGGAACTCAAAGAGCAAAAACTGCCCAGCAAGGTTCAGAAAGGATCTGATTTTTCGGGGCAGGTTGAAGTTAAGTAGTAGGCGCAGATGAAGCGCACATGCGTGGCTACTTGCCCCGCACCCGAGTTTAGATCCGTTCCGGAGACGAATTATGAACAGAATAATCTTTCCCTTAAGCGCAGGCATGCGCGGCCCCGAAGTTAACGACCTCCACGAAGCGCTGCAAGCTTTCATCGATCGCAAAGTCATCATGCCGAATGATGAAGCCGGACGGCGCGACGCTGCCGCCCTACTCACCCGCGACCGCAGGACGGGAACCTACGAGGACGGCACCCGAAGATTGATTTCGATTTTCCAGGTCGAACGCCAAATTCAACGCAGCGGCGATGTTGACGAACCGACAGCCGCCGCGATCAATGCGATGTTGAAGGAGTTTGGGTTGTTGGACCAGGTAATCGGTCGCGAACAGTTCGTCGATACGCGCTATGCGTTGACCGGCCGGGTGGTCGATAGCACCGACAAACCGATCGTGGGTTTAGGCGTGCGAGCTTTCCATCAGGAACCGAATGCGCCGGCCGATGCATTGGGCGCGGCTGCAACTACCGATGCTGCGGGAATAGTCACGTTCAAATTTAAACGCTCTGATTTCACTACTGCTACCGGCACAGCCGGTCCGAATGTCTTTTTCCAACTCGACCGAGACGGCGTCGCGCTCAATTACGATCTGCCTGCATTCCAGAATGACAAAGGCGTACTCAGAAATTACCAAACCCAACGCGAAGCGATTACTATTCGCGTGGCCCAACATTACATCGCCGACGGGCGTGTCGCTCGTCAAAACGGTCTGCCCGCCGATGGCCTAACTTTGTTTTTGTATCACAAGGAATTTGGCGGCGACGAACGCCTGCTCAGCGAGGGTGGTGCAGAGCCGAAAACCGATGCTCAAGGTGCGTTCACGCTTACGTATGATCCGAAAGGCGTTCCGATCAATCTCGAAGTGCGGATCAAAGATCCGCAGGACAATGCCAAAGAGATTCCCCTTGCCAAGCCGCGCTTTAACGTCAACCCGCACGAGACCTTTAACCTGGTAGTTGGAGCGGCGCCCGCTGGGAAAGCGGAGTATGGGCGATTGTCCGAAGACCTCACCCGGCACGTGGGCCAGATGACAAAGCTCGCCGGCGCCAAAGAAACAAAGGAGCGCCAGGATCTCTCGGTACTGAATCGTGCGACGGGTTGGGACGCGCGATTGATCGCGCTTGCCGCCACAGCAGAACGTCTCGGTGCCGACAGACAGGTACTACTTCCGCCAGAAATAGTTTATGGGTTACTGCGCGCGGGACTCCCATCTGACAAGGTGCTGTTGGCCCAGGTCGATTCCGAAACCGCAGGACTGGCGCTGACGAAAGTTAACAAAGCCGGCATCGTTAACCTCACCGACGACGACATCGATGAATTCAAAACGAGGTTCAAGCTTTTTGCCGACCAAACTCGTCTGGCAGTAGCGGCGCCCGGATCCACTTCCAGTTATAACGAGTTGCTGGCGTCTTCCGGTTTGCCCGCAGACGTGCAGAGCAGATTCGCTGCGGCTTTTCTCAAACACCGCGACGACCCTGCCAAACTCTGGGAGACTGCCGCCAGCGAAGGACTCAGCAAAGCACAAGTAACCACGCTGCAACTACAGGGCAAGCTCGCATTCCTCTCAGGAAACAGTGCGGGCATGACCAAGCGCCTGATGGCGAAACCGATCAAAGACCCGGCGCAACTCGTCGACCTGGATTTCCACCGATCCGAAACATGGGCCAACGAGATCTATGAAACGGCCGGAGTGCCTGCGAATCGCCGAAACAACTTGTCGGAAGCGGACAAGAAGAACCTTGATGCGTTGATTCCCGTGTCCTACGAAGGCAAGACAGTCGAGGAACGTTTCACCGCGTACACGCGGGACATGTCGCGCAAAGTGCGTTTGAGCTATCCGACGCAGGTTGTTGCACGTCAGGTCGAGAAAGAGGAGTTACGCGTCCCGGTTGCCCGCGAAGCCACAGTGAAACTGATAAAGGGCGCCGCGGAAAAAGGTTTCCGTTTTGGCGAAACTCCTGTCGCTGCCTTCATCAGTTCTAATGCTGGTCTAAACGCGGGAATGACAGACGCTGATTTCAGCAGCGCGCAGGGCCAGATGAAAACGCTTCAACGCGTTTACCAGATCACACCGAGCAACGAAGCGATGCCCGTGTTGCTTGCTTTGGGCATGACGTCGGCCTACGACGTGCTCGCCTACTCGGAGGAGGACTTCGTCACTCTTTATAACAATAAGTATGTCGAACTCTACGGAGTGAAGCCTTCACCGAAAGAGCCTTTGCTGGTTCGTCGCAAAGCCAAGCAGGTGAGCAGTGTCACTTACAACCTCTTCGCGATCAGTTCGAATATCGACAGCGGTGTGGCGCTGCCCGTTACGTCGCCTACAACTGTCGTACGCGAGCAAGCGCGTAACGAGTTGATCAAGCAGTTCCCCACGATGGAATCTCTGTTCGGCTCGATGGACTATTGCGCGTGCGAGCACTGTCGCACCGTACTCAGCCCAGCGGCCTACCTTGTCGACCTGCTGCAATTCATCGACGCCGAACCCACGGTGTGGGGCAATTTCCTCGCGATCTGGGCCCAGCAACATGGCGGCGAGGCTTACACCACGAAATTCAAAAAGCCCTTCGAGGCGCTGATCGAACGCCGGCCAGATCTTCAACACATTCAACTCACCTGCGAGAACACCAACACGGCGATGCCTTACATCGACATCGTCAACGAGATTCTCGAGTACTTTGTGGCAAACGGAAAACTCGAGGACAAAGCAGCGCACGACACCGGCGATGCGACGACCGCGGAGTTGTTGGCCGAGCCACAGAACGTGATCAGCGCGGCCTATGACAAGTTACGCAGCGCGCGCTACCCGTTGAACTTGCCCTTTGACCTTTCGCTGGAAACGGTGCGCCAGTTCTGCAATTACTTCGAAACGCCGCTAGCCCAGGTGCTGGAAGTGTTTCGCCCAAACGATGATCTCTTCGCGCCGGCGCAAACCTACGACCGCGCTGCCATGTTTGTGGAGTCGCTCGGACTGACGCCGGCCGAAGCAGCGCTTTTCACGAATACCGATCCGCTCGCGACCTGGTTTGAGTTGTACGGCTTCGCCAACGCAGCCGATGCGACAACGGTTGCAACAGATGCCGTCACGGGGCAGCGTATCGATCTCAATTCTGCGAAGGCACTCTCACGCCGTCTTGGCGTTACGTATCAACAGATCGTGGATATCGTGCAGACGGAATTCGTCAATCCAAAGCTCGCCCAGATGAGTGTGCTCTACAAACTCGGGGTCAGCATCCACGATGCGCGCTTCTATCTGGACAACAAGGGATTGCTGGCCCAGAACGCGGCTGCGCTTTCCACTGAGGATCAAAAGAAGCGTTTAGAGGTCGAGGCGTTCTCAAACGAGTTAACTCAGCTCGCGGCTCAGTTCTCAACCACCGTGCCGCAGTTGGAGGCAAGTCTACAAGCGATCCCGCTGAATGAAATTTTGGAGCTCGCCGATCCCGATGCTGGGTGCAACTTCGATCTCACGACGCTGCAATACGCTAACGGCGCGAAGGCCGATCCGATCGCCTTTACGCGTATCAATCTGTTCGTACGTTTGTGGCGTAAGCTGGGTTGGACCATCGAGGAGACCGATCGCGCGCTGAGTACTTTCGTTCCGAAGAGTTCGCCGTTCACGAGTGCAGCGGCGAATCTGAACAAACAGCCGCTCCGCACCGCGTTGATTCATTTGGCCCAGCTCAAGGCGCTCGACGAAATGTTGCCGGTCGGTAAGCAGAGCCGTATGAAGCTGGTCACGCTCTGGTCCGATCTGGCCACGACCGGAAAGAACCCGCTTTACGCGCAACTCTTCCTTACCCGCACGGCGCTTCGCACGGATGACGCTTTCGATCATCCGTTGGGCCAATATCTTTCAGCTCCGGTGGTCCAGGCGATGGCGCAGTCGCGCAAGCACAGTGTGCAGCTCAACAACGTTGCCGTAGCGAACCGTCTGAATCCCGCGTTATTCGCCGCTCAGCCTAAGGTTGAAGTTAGCCACGACGCGTTGCAGGAAATTCAACACCTGTCTTTCCAGGGACTGATGACCGACGCAGAGAAAGCTGCGTTGAAGGCGTTAGAGCCCGGTTCCCAAGTGCTAGCGCAGTTGGTTGACGCGGCACAG
>DASRIM010000169.1:0-4055 GCA_035649995.1 Pyrinomonadaceae bacterium
CGACTGGTAAAAGAACCTGCCGCGCACGGGAAAGAAAAGTTGCTTGCGCCACGTCGTATTGCGAAAGAGCACGGTCGAGACAGCGTACATATCGAAGAATGAACGGTGGTTGGCGACGAGCAGCAGCGGCCGATCGCGCGACGCGGCCTCAATGTGCTCGAGACCGTAGACGTTCATGATGTTGTAAGTGGAGAGATGAATCCAACCCGCGCCCATGGTGCTTTGACACCAGGTCCAAAATCGTTTCCACCGGCCGCGATTCATTCGCTCGACGAGGCGGAGAGAGAACCGCTCGAACGTGGAGAGAACGTCGAGCTCTTCCGCCGTGGGATCGACGGGATTGACGCTTTGGATCTGCGTGCTGGTCGCTGGAATGCTCACTCTATCGAGAAGTATTTTGCCTCCGGATGGTGGACAATAATAGCCGATGTCGATTGTTCCGGCTCTAACTGAAACTCCTCGGTGAGGTTGACGTCGATTCGGCCCGGGTCCAGCAGGGTGAAAAGCTTTTGCTGGTCCTCGAGGTTCGGACACGCAGGATAGCCAAAACTGAAACGCGAGCCCTGATACTGCTGACGAAACAGTTGCGTCAGCTCGTCTGCGTCGTGTTGAGCAATGCCCAGTTCGTGGCGAATGCACTGGTGCCATAACTCAGCCAGCGCCTCAGCCGTCTCCACGCTGAGACCGTGGAAATAAAGATAGTCGGTGTACTTGTCATTCTTGAACAACTCGTGCGCATACTCGCTGGCCCTGCGTCCGACAGTGACGAGATGAAACGCGACGACGTCCATCCGCTCCGATTCACGCGAAGCGAAGAAGTCGGCGAGGCAAAGGTGCTTTCCCGCAGGCTGACGCGGAAATGTGAAGCGCACGCGCTCGCTGAGGTCGTCCGCGTCGTAGACGATTAGATCGTTCCCCTCGGACTGGCACTTGAAGTAGCCGTAGACGATCCGCGGCACCAGCAACTCCTCGCTCATCGAGCGTTCCTGAAGCTCGTGGTAGATCGGCTTCACCTTCTCACGCACGAGTGCTTTGTACTCGTCCGGCGCCATCTTGCCTTGTTTGAATTGCCACTGACCCTTGAAGAGCGCGTTCTCGTTTACGTAAGCGAATACGTCTTCGAGATGGAGGTCGTCGATGATGCGCGTTCCGAAGAAGGGCGGCCGTGGAATCGGCGCGTTGGGATTCACGGCGGAGCGCGTCGTGTGGGTGGTATCGCCGATGGCGCGCCGCTTTGGCGGTTTTCGGATTCCGAGTTTCGCTTCTTCGCCGACGAGGTCTTCGGGATCGTCAGCAACTTCCGTAGTCGCAGCGCCGGCGGCTGCGGCTTCGGCCTTCGCGTCGCCGGTCTCTCCAACGAGCCGGTCCATCGTGTGCAGTCCCGCGAAAGCATCGCGCGCGTAGAAGAGTTGGCCCAGGTAGAGCGACTTCAGATCGTCTTCGACGTAACGGCGCGTCAAAGCAGCGCCGCCGAGCACAACCGGGACCTTGATGCCGCGCTCGTTCATCAGCTCGAGGTTCTCCTTCATGATCAGCGTCGATTTAACGAGCAGACCGCTCATGCCGATCGCGTCGGCGCCGGTTTCGTCGTACGCCTTGAGAATGCTGTCGATCGGCTGCTTGATGCCGAGGTTATGAACCTTGTAGCCGTTGTTCGTAAGGATGATGTCGACGAGGTTCTTGCCGATGTCGTGAACGTCGCCCTTGACGGTCGCGAGCACCATCGTGCCCTTCGCGGTCGCGCCGCCTTTCTTCTCCATGTACGGTTCGAGAAAGCGTACGGCCGACTTCATCGCTTCGGCTGACTGGAGCACGAACGGTAGCTGCATCTGGCCGCTGCCGAAGAGCTCGCCGACGACTTTCATACCGTCAAGCAGGATGTTGTTGATGATGTCGAGCGCGGAATGTTTTTCGAGCCCGCGTTTCAGTTCGTCTTCGAGACCGATCTTCTCGCCGTCGATGATGTGGTTCTTCAAGCGCTCTTCGACGGTTTCGCCTTTCGACGCTTTGCTCGCGGCTTTCGCCTTTACGCCTTCAAAGAGTTTCGTGAACTCGGTCAGCGGATCGTAGACGCAAACGTCGCCTTCGAAGCGGCGCTGGTCGTAGATCAACTCCCGCGCGACTTTCAGTTCCCGATCGCCGATGCGGTTGAGCGGTTCGATCTTGCTGGCGTTGACGATGGCGGCGTCCAGTCCAGATTCGACTGCGTCGTGCAGGAAGACGGAGTTGAGCACGACTCGTGCCGCGGGGTTCAGACCGAACGAGATGTTCGAGACGCCGAGGATCGTGAACGCGCCGTGTAGTTCCTGCTTGATGTGCTTTATGGCTTCGATAGTTTCGAGCGCGTTGCGGCGATCTTCTTCGATGCCGGTCGAGATCGGCAGCGCGAGCGGGTCGAAGAAGATGTCTGACGCGGCAAGGCCCGCTTCTTCCGTCGCTTGCTTGTAAGCGCGTGTCGCGATCCTGGTTTTGCCCTCGGCGGTGCGGGCCATTCCCTCTTCGTCGATCGTTCCGATGACGACGCTCGCGCCGTAACGTTTCGCGAGGTCGATGACTTTCAGGAATCGCGGCACGCCGTCCTCGTAGTTCGTCGAGTTCAGAATGCACTTGCCGCCGGCGTGCTGTAGTCCGGCTTCCATCTTCTGCCACTCGGTCGAGTCGAACATGAGCGGGATCTTCACGTTCGTCACCAGACGCGAGGCGAGCTCGTGCATGTCGCTCACGCCGTCGCGTCCGACGAAGTCGACGTTGACGTCCAGGATGTGCGCGCCTTCACGTTCCTGTTCTTTGCCGAGCGCGACCAGTCCGTCCCAGTCCTCGGCGTTGAGCAGGTCGCGCATTTTCTTCGAGCCGCTGGCGTTCACGCGTTCGCCGACGATGAGAAACGAAGCGTCCTGCACGTACGGCTGTTGAAAGTAGATCGACGCGGCCGCGGGAACGAGTTTCGGGTTGCGCTGCTTCGGTGTGATTTGCTGCGCTGCTTCGACGAGCAGTTTCAAGTGCGCGGGAGTGGTGCCGCAGCAACCGCCGACGATGTTGACGCCGAAGTCGTTGGCGAAGTGGACCACCTGGGCAGTGAAACTCTCGGGAGTTTCGTCGTAGTGCATCTTGCCTTCGACGACGGACGGCAGTCCGGCGTTTGGCAAAGCCGAGACGGGAAGCGGCGCGTTTTCGCAGAGGTAACGGACGCTCTCGCTCATGTGGCGCGGTCCGGTGCCGCAGTTTGTTCCGATGACGTCGATCGGGAACGGCGCGAGCGTGGTCAGTGCAGCGGCGATCTCAGTGCCGTTGAGCATCGTGTCGAACGTTTCGATCGTGACCTGCGCGATCACGGGCACGCGCCGGCGAGTCTCTTCGAAATGCGCGAAGATGGCGCCGAGCGCGGCTTTTGTCTGAAGCAGATCCTGACAGGTTTCGACGATCAGAAGATCGACGCCGCCGTCGAGCAGTCCACGGACCTGGACGGAGTATGCGTCGCGAAGTTCGGTGAAAGAGATGTGACCGAGTGTTGGAAGCTTGCGTCCGGGGCCCATTGAACCGGCGACCCAGCGAGGTTTTGCTTTTGTCGTGTAGTCCGACGCCATACGTTTGGCGAGTTGGGCCGCGCGGACGTTCATGTCGTAGGCTTGATCGGCGATGTCGTACTCGGCGAAGTCGACGGGTGTGCCGTTGAACGAGTTGGTCTCGATGACGTCGCAGCCGACGTCGAGAAAGCCGGCGTGGACCTTTTCGACGGCGTCGGGCCTGGTGACGAGCAGGTGTTCGTTGCACCCTTCGAAGCGCGGCCCGCCGAAATCGTCGAGCGACAGGTTCTGGACCTGAAGGTTGGTGCCCATCGCGCCGTCGAAGACGATGATGCGTTCTTTTAAAGCCTCGAGGATAGTCATTGGCAATTCCAATCAGCAGTGGTTTCGAAGCATAACAACTAAGGGCCCCGCGCTTAACAACGCGGAGCCCTCAAAAACTGCTTCGAATTAAGACTCGCCGAGCTGTTTAGCGGATTATTTTACGTGGCCGCAAGTCGCCTTAACTCACCACGTCAAGTTGTCAAATCG
>DASRIM010000170.1:0-5567 GCA_035649995.1 Pyrinomonadaceae bacterium
CCGGAGTTTATTCACGAGCCGGAACCGTACGCCGTGCTCGTCGAAGATTATGGTGAAGAGTTTTCCGCTGAGCCCTGCGTCGAAGACTTCCGCCGCCAACTCGAATTCAACATCGATCGTCTCGCCCAACACGCGCCGCACGAGAACGTCATCTACGAGCGCTGCCCAATCGACTTCATCGCTTACATAAACGTGCTCGATCCAAACAGCACCGCGCCGGTGCTCGATCCGATTTCAAAACACCTCGACCTGATCGTCTATCTGCCGATCGAGCAGGACGACGACGACTCCGAATACCCGAAGCTGCGAAAAGCGGTAGACCGACGACTCAACGCCATCCTGCTCGACGACGAACTCGCGATCGTCAACGTCCCGGTCGTCGAAGCCCGCGGCTCAACAGCGCGCCGCCTCAGCATTCTCGAAAACGCAATCGGAACGCGTGTCTAAACATCGTAGACGCATCCCGGCGATTCCTCACAAAGAATCACGTCGTAACTGTCGAGCAACGGCATCGCCAACCCTTCCAGCTCGTTCTTCCACAACTCGCTGCCGTAAAACGCATCCTTTATTCGATCGCGTTCCTCCAGCGACGGAAAGCTGCGCAGGAAAACAAACTTGTTCGGATTCTCGACGTCGAGAAATGGACCAATCACCTTCATTCCGTAACTACGCAGGGCCGGCACCGCGCGAGCCTCAAACAACTTGATAAACTCTTCGCGCATTCCCGGCTTGATCCGATAACTCCTGACTTCTACTATCATCGCGACCTCCGATTTTGTTATCGATTAAAAAAATTCTGAGACCATGTCAAATACGATAACCGCAAAGCACTTCGTCGAACGACTCAAAGCCCATAGCTCGCCGGAAGAACGCGAGAAGATCCTTCGCTACTTCAAAAACACTGACGGCGATCAGTTCATCGGCGTGCGCATGGGCCGGCTCTTCGGGCTCTGCAAAGAATTCATCGAGATGACGCCCGCCGAGATCGAGAAGCTGCTCGAAAGCAGAATCCACGAAGTGCGGGCCGGCGGTTGCAGCATCATGGACAAGCAGGCCCGGCTCAAGAAGACCACGCCCGAACGCCGCAAAGAACTGTACGACCTTTATCTCCGGCGTCACGATCGCATCAATAATTGGGACCTCGTCGACGTCTGCGCGATCCACGTGATTGGCGGTTATCTCTTCGACAAGCCACGCAAAGTTCTCTACAAGCTGGCGCGTTCGAAGGACACGTGGGAGCGGCGCACGTCGATCGTGAGCACCGCGTATTTCATCAGGCAGCGCGACCTCGACGACACATTCAAGATCGCGGAAATGCTGCTAGACGACAAAGAAGACCTGATTCACAAGGCGACCGGTTGGATGTTGCGCTTCGCCGGCGACAAGGATCGCGCGCGGCTGCTCGCCTTCCTCGACAAACACGCGGCTACGATGCCGCGCACCGCCTTGCGCTACGCCATCGAAAAGTTCGACGAGAAACAACGCAAGCATTATTTGAGTCTCAAAAAGCAAAAGGCGAATTAAGCGGACTCGTGCAGTTTGCGAAGACGCTCAATCGGACGAAGCAACGATCGTTTGCGCCGCAACATGTCTGCCCATAGATCACCGACAGTGTCGATGCGCTGCGCCATTCCCCGCAACGTAAGACTCTTCGGTCCAATGTCGCCTCGTTCCAGTTCTTCCCACGTAAACGGCGCGGACACGGGCGCGCCCGGTCTCGCGCGCACCGTATAGGCTGCCGCAAACGTCGCGCTGTATCCGTTGCGTCCCGTGTCCACCAGGATGCGTCCGCCACGATCGACTTTACTAAACTCCTGCGTCAGATTGTCCGGATCGCGCTGGACCATGATCTTGCCGGCGACATGCGCGAAGCGCGCGACCGTCCCAAAGTCAGACTTGCCATCGAGCGGCACCGCAATGTGAAACCCCTTCGACCCTGAAGTCTTGATCCAACTCGGCAGACCGAGCTCAGCGAGCAGATCGCGCAACCCCAACGCAGCCTTACGCAATCGATCCACTTCATCTCCTGAAGCCGGATCGAGATCGAACACGCACACTTCCGGTTGATACAGGTTCGGCGCACGCGACGGCCACACGTGAATCGTGATGCTGTTTTGATTCGCGAGCCACAGCAGTCCTTCTTTGTTGGTAATAACCGGATGGTGGACCGTCCCCCCGTGCTTCGGCACTTCAACTCGCTCGAGCCACTCGGGAAAACCCTTCGACACGTCCTTTTGAAAGAAACCCGGCGCGGTGATGCCGTTATGAAAACGCTCCATCGTGATCGGCCGTCGACGAAGATGCGGCAGCATCACCGGCGCGATGGCTTCGTAGTACGACGCGAGCTCGCCCTTCGTGATTCCCTCGTCGGGAAACATGATCTTTTCAGGATGAGTGATGATCAATTCACTACGCTCAACAGACGGGGATGGCGCAATTTGCCGTGGGCGGTCCATTCGATGAAGCCAACGCGCACTACGATCTCCGGACGCACCCAATGCCTGCGCAAACGCGGCAGGCCGACGGCTTTTGTAAACGGAGGTTTGTCGATCTCGAGCCGGTCGAGCCGCGCACGAAGGTCGAGCAGCATCTCGTTGTCGAAACCCGTTCCGATCTTTCCCGCGAAAACGAAATCATCGTCGTTGTAATGACCAACCAACAGCGCCCCAAGACCGACTCGCTTCCCCTGCGGATCCGTGAACCCGCCGACGACGAACTCCTCCGACAACTCGCACTTCATCTTCAGCCACTCGCGCGACCGCCGGTGCTCGTACGTTGAGCCACGCCGCTTCGCGATCACTCCTTCCCAGCCTTCTCTTTGCGCGAGGTCCCACGGCGACGGATCGTCAATCAATGCGACGCGATGAAGCGGCGCTTTTAGAGGCAACTGGGCCAACAGCGCGTGACGTTCTTCGAGCGGCAGCGTGGTAACGTTCCGCCCGTCGAGCCACATCACGTCAAACACGTGATACGCTCGGCTTCCCGGGCCCCAGGTAATCTCGCCGTCGAGAATCACGTCTTTTACCGGAAGTTTCTTGACGGTTTCGGCAATGGAAGGTATGTCTTGCGGGAGTTGATTGCGCGAGAAGAGCTCGACAGTTTCACCATTCTTGTACGCCAGCAGCCTTATGCCGTCGAACTTGCGCTCGAAGATCCACTCCGGTCCGGTGAACCGCTCCTGCGTCAACGTAGCGGCCATCGGCACGAGCCATTTCGGAAACGAATCCATGCATCCAAAGATTACAACATTGTCCAGCACGACAAACAGCCGTCGTGATTTTCTGCGCGGTGCGATAACAACGAGCCTGGCATTGATGAGCACGCGCTCGGCGCTCGCGTTTGATGCCAAACGACATTTTGCTCCTGTGAAAGTCGCGCGCAACCGGATCATTCGTGAGGTTGTCGGGCTTAGGCCGTATCGCCCCGGCGGCTTCGTCGTCGAAGCACAGCGGCTGGGCAATAAACTTCTCGTCCACAACTACGGACACGGCGGCGGCGGCGTGACTCTTTCGTGGGGCACCGCATCGCTCGCCATCGATCTCGCGCGTGACTTTCTCATCGCTCGCAGATCTGCCACGCCCGCGCGTTTCGCCGTGCTCGGATCCGGCGTCAGCGGACTGTCGACCGCGCGTCTGTTGCAGCGTCACTTCCAGAATGGACCGGGAACAGTGACGATCTACGCGAAAGACTTGCCGCCGAACACCACGTCGAACATCGCAGGCGCCTCATGGTCGCCGACATCCGTATTCGAACCACAGGAAACGACCGCCAGGTTCAACGAACAGTTTCGTACCGCCTGCAAGATCTCAAACCGCGCTTTTCAACTGCTCGTCGGCGCCGACTACGGCGTGCGCTGGATCGATATGTTCGAACTAATGCGTCACGAAGCGAGCCTTCAACGAGAGCTTCCGGGCGGCAACGATCTTTACTACCAGTACGAGACGCATCGCGACCCCGAAACGTACTTCGGATTTCAATTCGCGCGCCAATACTCGACGATGATAATCGAGCCGTCGATCTATTTGAGTGCGTTACTGCGCGACTTTTACATCGCGGGCGGCAGAGTTGTAGTGAAGGAATTCAAGGCCCGTGAGGAACTCGCGCGACTCCGCGAAACCGTGATCTTCAACTGCACCGGACTCGGCTCGCGCGCACTGTTCGGCGATAACGATCTCGTTCCCGTACGCGGCCAACTCGAGATCCTTCTGCCGCAACCGGAGATCGATTACGCGTACATGAGCAGCGGTTACATGTTTCCGCGCCGCGACGGGATCGTCCTCGGCGGCACGTGGGACCACGACGACTGGTCGTTAACACCCGATCCCGAACAAGCCGCCGGCATACTCGAAGCGCACATGGAGATCATGAAGGGCCTGAAGCCGCCACCCTAATAGGCCTAGTAGCGCCAGCTCTTCAGATCTGCGCCGGGCGGCGCGCTCTTCAGGATCCTTTCGACGATCTTCGGCGCGTAGAACTGGTGATATCGCAGACGCGAGATCGCGTTGGGTCTCGTGTGATCTCCGTTCCAGCAGTGCTCCGCGCGGGGTTCGTAATCAACCACGCCGCCGTAGTTCGTCGTCTTCAGAAAGTCTTCGACGAGGTAGACTGCATTGTTGAGGTAGTAGTTGTCAGCCTCGCCGACATAGATGTGGATCTTGCCCTGGAGCTTCGGTCCCAACCTGGCCCAATCGCGCTTGAGGATGTAACCGAGATCGTAATTCTCACGCCAGTACTCAGCCACTGAGCGATCGATCTTTCCGGTCAACTTGTCCCAGATCGGTTTCGGATAACCGTTGCTCCCGACCGGCGAGTAGACCGCTTCCCAGATATCGAATTGTCCTCCGGAACGGCTGTTCGTGCCGAGCGCCATTTCCATGTGGTTCATGTCTTCTACTGTCGCGGACAATTCGCCGAGATAGTTCCGCTTGCCCGGACGCGGCATGCGCTTCCACTTCGAGTCTGCGTAGTAAGCGTTCTCGTGTTCGTAGATGTTGACGACGGTGTAGGCGCGGAAGTCGATCGGATCCGGACACGCGGCCCAACATCCGTTGTACTCGTCGGGATAGAAGACCTGCACTGCGAGCGCTTCCCATCCGCCGGTCGAACCGCCGTAAAGAAAACGCGCCCACCCCTGCCCGATTCCGCGAAAGCGTTTCTCGATCTCGGGAATCAGCTCGTAAGTGATCGCGTCGCCGTATGGTCCAAGGTTGGCGGAGTTCACGGCGTATGAATCGTCGTAATAAGGATTCGCGTGCTGGATTTCGACGATGATAAAGCGCGGAAAGTCTGGTCCGGTCCATTCCTTGTAAAACTGGTGCGCCTGCTCCTGAACGATGCGATTGTAGCCGGCAAGTTTGAATCGTTCGTTGTATTCGGGCTTCAGGTTGGGGTCGGGCGGCTGTTCACGAAAGCCGCCGAAGTCTGCCGGGAAGTGTCCGTGAAAGATGACGAGCGGGTAGCGCGCGTCAGGGTGCGAGTCGAACCCTTCGGGTAACAAGACGTGCGCGCCCAGATGCATCGGCCGTCCCCAGAACTTCGTCAAACGTTCGCTTTGAATCTTGATGTGC
>DASRIM010000171.1:0-11957 GCA_035649995.1 Pyrinomonadaceae bacterium
GGGCGGTGGCGGGGGTGGACAAGCCGGCGGTCCCGGCGGCTTTGGCGGGACTCCTCCGGCGCCGCAGTTGTTCCTCGTCGACGCCGATCGCAATCCGCCGCAGGCCAGCTCCGGTCGTTTGAACTTCGCGTTGCGCATGTATCTCGAACCGAAGGAAGAGTTCAAACAGATCTTCAACGAAGGCTGGCGCAATCAACGCGACTATCTCTACGTTCCAAACATGCACGGCGCGGACTGGCCGAAGATGAAACAGATGTACGGACAGTTGCTGCCCTACGTCATGCATCGCGCCGATCTGAATTACCTGATGGACATGATGGGCGCTGAAATCGCCGTCGGACACTCGTACGTTCGCGGCGGCGACATGCCGACGGTGCCGCAGCAGGTCGCCGGTCTTCTCGGCGCTGACTTCACAATCGAAAACGATCGCTACAAAGTCACGCGCATCTACGATAACGAGAGCTGGAACCCGGATCTGCGTTCGCCGCTCGCCACACCCGGAGCAAACGTAAACGCCGGCGACTACATCCTCGCGATCAACGGCATCGAACTGCGCGCGCCGGACAACATTCATCGTCTGCTGGACGGCACGGCAAATCGCCAAACAACGCTGACGGTAAATTCGCGCCCGGTGATGGAAGGCGCACGCACGGTGACTGTGATTCCCGTCGCCAGCGAACAGGCGCTGCGCACGCGCGCGTGGGTGGAATCCAACCGGCGTCTCGTCGAGAAACTTTCAGACGGCCAACTCGCTTACGTTTATCTGCCGAACACGGGCCAGCCTGGATACACCAGTTTCAATCGTTACTACTTCTCGCAACAGGACAAGAAAGGCGTCGTCGTAGACGAACGTTTCAACGGCGGTGGTTCCGCGGCCGACTACATCATCGACGTCCTGCAACGCGATTTCGATGGTTATTTCAATAACGTCGCGGGCGATCGTCTCCCATTCACCAGTCCATCCGCGGGCATCTGGGGACCGAAGGTGATGATCATCAACGAGATGGCCGGCTCTGGCGGCGACTTGATGCCGTACATGTTCAAGCGCCGGAAGATCGGCCCGCTGATCGGCAAGCGAACGTGGGGCGGGTTGGTCCATACGGCCGACACGCCGCCGTTCGTCGACGGCGGATCGATGATCGCGCCGCGCGGCGGGTTCTTCACGCGCGACGGAAAATGGGCGGTGGAAAACGAAGGCGTCGCGCCCGATATCGACATCGAGAACTGGCCGAAGGAAGTCATCGCGGGACGCGATCCGCAACTGGAGCGCGCCGTCCAGGAAGCGATGCGGATGCTGAAAGAACGTCCGGTCAATCGTTCGACGACGGAGCCGCCGCCGCCCACCTGGGGCAAACGTCCTGCATCCAAATGAGCGATGATTCGGCTTTTAATCAGCGTTTTACTGTTGCTTCTCCCTGGTTTGGCTCTCGCACAGACCAGGGAAAAGCCTAAGCTCAAAGACTTCGGTTCCAGTCTCAAAAAACTAAAGTGGGACCCGGAAAAGAACGCGACCTCCGAAGTTAACTACGGCGCGCGCAACGACGACGACGTCATCACGATCGAAACGGCGCTCGTCGTCTCCGAACTGCTCGTCCTCGACAAGAACGGCCGCGTCGTCAACGGACTGAAAGCGTCTGACTTCATGATCACCGAAGAAGGCGCGCCGCAACAGGTCGGCCACTTTCTACTCGGCGACAATCGCAGCCTGCCGCGCTCGATCGTGCTGATCATCGACTACAGCGGCAGCCAGTTTCCCTACATCAAGAACAGCGTCGACGCGGCATCCGTTCTCGTCGACAAACTCGGCCCGCGCGATCGCATGGCGATCGTTACCGACGACGTCGAGATGCTCGCCGGCTTCACAAACGACAAGCGCGAGCTCAAGAAAAAGCTGAACACGCTCGTCGAGAAGAGCAAAGGAAACGACGGCTTCCTCGGCGTAGGCGGAACGCGACGGCAGTTTGGCAAGAGCGCTCAGTACAGCGCGCTGATGGCAACGCTGAAGGAAGCATTCGACGAGGAAGACCAGCGGCCGATCATCATCTTTCAAACCGACGGCGACGAAGCGACTTACCTGCGCAACTCGATCATCGTCCCAGCGGTACCGCCGGATACTCCGCCTGAGTTGTTTGCGAGAGTTCAGTATGAGATCGAGCAGCGGAAACAACTACAACGGTCGAGCATGACGGAGTTCAGTCTCGAAGACATCTATCGAACGGTCGAGAAATCGCGCGCGACGATCTACACGGTCGTGCCTGGTCCAAAACTGATCGGGCTCAGTCCGGAGCAGCAACTCGCGACGCAAATGAACGAAGACGAACGCGCGATCAATGAGATGCTGCCGACGTTGAGCAAGAAAGCGCGCGAGGCGTTCATCGCGAGTCAGGAAGAACGCAAGAAGCTCGCGCCCGTGCAAGTGCTGCGCATGCGAGCCGAAGAGAATGCGCGTTTGCAGGAGGCGTTGGCCGGCGTAGCGCCGCTCAGTGGCGGCTGGACGGAGTTTTTGGAGCAGCCGTCGCAGGCGCAGGGCATCTACGCGCGCATCCTTTCAGACATCAGCCAGCGTTACATCGTCGGCTACTATCCCACCAACAAAGAACGCGACGGCAAACGCCGCAAGATCAGCTTCGAAGTAAAAGGCCACCCGGAGTACACTATCCTCGGACGCCGCTCCTACTACGCCCCCCAACCATAACCATCTAACGTCATCAGTGTTATCCGTGTTTTTCTATGACTCGAATACTCTTACTCACAACGTGTCTGTTAACGTGTATTTTTTCAACTAACGCAGCAACCCTTCCAGCAGGTTTTACGGAAACACAGATTCCCGGCGTTTCGCGTCCGACGGCGATGGCGATCGCGCCCGACGGCCGCATCTTCGTCTGCGAACAAACAGGCGCGCTGCGTGTCATCAAGAATGGCGCCGTGCTGCCCACGCCGTTTATGACGCTCGTCGTCGATCCTGACGGTGAACGCGGGCTGCTCGGCGTCGCGTTCGATCCAAACTTCGCCGGCAACAATTTTTTATACGTCTACTACACGGTTCCATTTGCACCGCGACACAACCGCGTCAGCCGCTTCACGGCAAACGGCGACGTCGTCGTTCCCGGTAGCGAAGTGATTCTGCTCGAGCTCAACAATCTCACGACGGCGTCGAACCACAACGGCGGCGCGATTCATTTCGGACCGGACGGCAAGCTCTACATCGCGACCGGCGAGAACGCCACCACTTCAAACTCGCAGACGCTCAGCAACATGCTCGGCAAGATACTGCGCATCAACTCCGACGGCTCGATCCCGACTGACAACCCGTTTTTCAACCAGACGACGGGAAACAATCGCTCGATCTGGGCGCTCGGTCTGCGCAACCCGTTCACGTTCGCGTTTCAACCCGGCACCGGCCGCATGTTCATCAACGACGTCGGCCAGAGCACGTGGGAAGAGATCAACGACGGCATCGCCGGCTCGAACTACGGCTGGCCCAACACCGAAGGCCCAACGAACAATCCCGCGTTCCGCTCGCCGCTATTCGCTTACGGCCACGGTTTCAGTGCGACGACGGGATGCGCGATCGCCGGCGGCGCTTTTTACAATCCAGCGGTCGTGCAGTTTCCGTCGAGCTTCGTCGGGAAATACTTCTTCGCTGATCTGTGCAGCGGTTGGATACGCGTTTTCGATCCGGCGACGGGAACAGCGTCGGCGTTTGCCAGCGGGATTTCGCAGCCGGTCGATCTGCAAGTTAGCGGCGATGGCAGTCTTTACTATCTGTCGATCGGGGCGGGCTCGGTTTTCCGGGTTCGGTTCAACTCGCCGCAAGGCTCGAAACCGATCATCGCTACGGAAGAGGGTTCGGATATCGCGATCGCGCTCGACTCGCCGACGATGCTGCGCGATCCGTTCGCGCTCGTTAATCCGTTCAACTTCGGTGTTGATAATCGGACGACGTTGAGTTTATTCGTGAAGCAACTCGATTTGTTGCCCGGTGAGGACAAGTCGGCGGTCACCGCGAGGTTCCAGGATGCGGCCGTGAATGTGTTTCCGCTGGAAGTGGAGTTCGTTGGGAAATTGCCCGGCGTCGAAGAGTTTTCGCAGGTGATCGTCCGCTTGCCGGCGAACACACCTGCGAATCAACCGATCTTTGTAAGCGTCACGCTGCGCGGCCAGACCAGCAACCTGGCGCGCATCCGAATGAAATAATCAATTGACGGTCCGCCCGAACCTCGGCAGGTCCTCTGGCGGATCTCACGCGACGGCGCTCAGGTCGGGTTCGTCGAGCGAGATACCGAGCCGTTTGATCTTGCAATTGAGCGTGGTGACTTTCACGCCCAGCAGTTGGGCGGCACGGCGCTGGTTGCCGCGAGTGCGCTGGAGCGCGTTACGGATCAACTCGCTCTCGTAACGTTGAACTTCTTCCTGTAACGCAAATTCCTGTTTACCGTTTCCGTTCGTCTCGCGACTGGTCAGCGAATCCACTTCCCGCAGCACAGTTAATGCAGCTTCACGCAGGCTGATCAAATTGTAATTAAACGAGCTATCCATTCGCCTAACCTCCCTGGTCATCTCGGTATTGCGCGAGCAACGCAAACCACCCACAAGTACGTTCAATCCTTGCTCAGAAGTTCTCTGAAAAACACCACAGCGCGTTCGTCGCCGGTCTGGCCCAGCACCTGAATCGCCGTCTTGCGCACCGCCATCTTCGGATGATTGCGCGCGGTTCGAATCAGGATCGGAACCGCTTCGTCTTTCGGACGCCGTCCGATCGCCGCCACCGCCTGTTTCTGAATCTCTACTTCACCATCGCCATCGACCGTGCTCGTCAGCGCGCCCAAACTTTTTTGACCCGCGATCCGGCCCAGGCTCGCGATCGCGCCTTTACGCAACTCCATGTCTTTCTCGTTTTCCGCGACGCGAATCAGGTAAGTTGCCGCGCCGTCGGCGTTGTCGTTGCGGGCGATGCCGGTGAGCGCGCGGCGTTTGAGGTCGCGCGTCGTCATCGTTTCGTAGAGGTTCTGTAGCAGCGGCAACGTCCCGGCGGAGCGGCTCATGCCGAGCGCCGTCATCGCGTTGAGCCGCGCGTCAGTGTTCTCCTGGTTGTTGCGCACGATCTCGGCGAAGAGCGTGTTCTTCGCCTGGGTCTCGGGCGTGTTACCCAACCAGTAGATGGCGCGGGAGCGCATGGCATCCGACACTGGCTTGCGGATCATTTCCGTCAACATCGCGTCGACTCGCGCGTCGTCGTGCAAAGCGATCGTGAAGACCGCTCGCTCGCCGAGACGTTTTATTTCCGGATCGGACGAATCAACGATCGACTTGAGATAGTTGAGGCTCTCTTCGTTGCTGATGCGTCCAGCCCAGTAAACGGGATAGCCGCTGAACTCACGCGGGCGGCGCAGGTTGTAAACTTCCGCCCGGATGAAGCTCTCGCGTTGCGTGTCGAAGAGCAGGAACAGGCCCAACTCGCGCGTCTCATGGCGCTCGTCGAACATCGTCGAGAAGCCGTCCGTGTAGGTATAAACACCGTGGTTGTCGACGATTTCGAAATCGATCGCGACTCCGGGCCGTACTTCAAACTGGTAACCAACCCAGAAGCGGCCGTTCGGCGCATTCGCGCGCCCGGCGGCAACAGCGGCGTCGAGCTTTGCCTTGAGGTTCGCGCCCTCGACCGGCGTGAAGTTCCTGGTTTGCCCCGCGGCGATGACGAAGGCAGCGCCGCACAGGGCCAACACCAGCGATACGAGTGTGAATCTGTGCGTGCGCATTATCTCAGTAACTCCTCGAGGAACTTGATCACCGCCGGATCCTTGCTGCGGCTCAACCAACCGATCGCCCGGCGGCGTCGTTCCATCGGCGCCTGGGGATTTCTGGCGATCTCGATCATCTTCTGGACCACTCTGGAATCGTTCATCTGGCCGCCGCTCGAGATATAGGTCTCGTTCTGCGCGGAAGCAACGGTCGTCCCCAGAACGAAGCTACCGGTCGCGAGCGAGTTGATGATCTGGTCCTTCAAGTCTTCATTCTTTTCACTGTCGTAAAGACTCAGCAGAAACTCAATCGCTTTATCGCCGCCGCGTCTCGCGATACCGCTGATCGCTGCCTTCCGCAACTCGAGGTCCGAGCCGCGCGCGATCTCGAGTAGCTTGTTTCCCGCGCGTTCGCTCCTGCGGTTGGCAAAACCGGCAATGACCGCCTTGCGAATCTCGATGTCGTGCCCTCCGTCGTAAAGCCGCAGCAGCGCATCGACAGCCGCATCTCCCGGACGGCTGGCGATAACCGAAATCGCCGCTTTCCGCTGCGGCATATTCTTCGCGCTCACGGCGATGTCGCTGAGCACCGCGACCGCGCGGTCGCCCGTGTGCCTGCTCAACGCATACAACGCCGCTTCGACGATCTGGTTGTCGTTCGAGTTCAACGCAAACTCGCGCAACGGCTCGATAACGCTGTCGTCATTCGACGCGCCGAGGACGGAGATAGCCCGAGCGCGTAACTTCAGGTCCGCCTCGTTGCGGGCGACTCCGAGGATCACGGGCGTCACCTGCTTTCCGCCGGCCCGGCCCAGCAACGTCAACGCGGCGCCCTTGCAACGCACGGTTTGCGTCGAGCCCGGTTTTACCCAATCAGTGGCGGCCATGATGCCGCGTTGCAAATCCGTCTCAAATAAAGCCTGGAGCACTACGATCTTGAACTCGCATGGATCGTCGTCGTTCTCGGAACGATCGAGTGAGTCGGCGTAATACACGCCCGGTGCTGCAACGGCCTGCGCAGGCAATGGCGTGATGCCGACAGTAGCAACGCTGGGAACGCCGCTCGGCGCAGGCGAGTAAATAAGCGGCGCTTCGAACGGCGGCCGGGCGATAGCCGCCGGCGTCGCGGCAATCACCCTGGCCAGCTCTGCATTTTCCTGTGTCATTGCTACGGCAGCGCGGGTAGTGAGCGGCAGTTGGGCCAACAACATGCGCGCGTCGTCGCGCCAGGTCGTGCTCGGATATTTTTCCAGCAGCCGCGTCAGCGTTGCGCGGCATTCGTCGTAACGCGAGAGTTTCCGTTGCGAATAGGCCATCCAGTAAAGCGCAGCATCGAGGTTCTTTTCGTTCGGATAAGAGTTGACGTAGTCGCGGAACTTGTCCTGGGCTTTGGCCCACTCTCCGTCGGTAATGAGATCTCGCGCTGCGCGAAAGACGGCGGTGGCAGAGTCGTTTGACGACTGCTGAGTGAGATTATTCGACGCCGGGCGTCGTTGTTGTCCCGCGGCCGGATTGGCGATGGCGGCCAGGACGATCAGTGAGATGATGAGAATACTGCGTGGAAGCTGATTCGACATTTCTTCGCCTCTGTTTCTGTTAACGACGGCGAGCCGTTTTCGTTAACGATTGTTCGTGCCGCGGTCTCGATATTCCATCAGGGCCGCGACGATTTCGGTTTTCTGCACCCGCTCTTTGATTTCGCGCACTTCCTGCGGTCGGGCGTGATCCGGCAGGTTTGCAATATCGATCAACAAGGGCTCGAGGTCGGCGAGCAGGGTCTTGGTCGGAAACTTCGCTTTCATCTCGGCGTCTCTGCGAAGCACGACGTTTTCGTTGAGCAGTCGTTGGGAAAGCGCCTTGTCGTAAGTGACGTCAATTTCTTCGTCGCCGTCGGAAACGGGGACGTTTCGGATTGAGCGCAGCAGATTTTGGGTTTGCTCGATGTGTTTGACGGTGTCCTGATCGTCGATGTCGAGATAAGCGAGATCTGTCGAGAGGACGCCGGGATTATCGCGAACCGGAGTACTCGGTTTTCTTATTCGTTTTGGAATCCGTGTTTCCTTCTTGGGAGCCGGTATGGTGAACCGAGCGATGCCCTGCTGCTCAGCGGGTTTCTGTGGTGGCGTTTCAGTTACTTCTTCTTTCTTTGAAAAGAGGTACACGGATCCAAGCCCGATTGACAGGATCACGACGGCTGCGATCTTCATCCACCAACCGTATGAAGCTTCGGAAACGGAGATTTGTTCTTCTATCCCGCTCCAAAGAACAGGCGAGACTTCGATCTCGCGGTCGTAGCGCGCGAACAGCTCCTGTTCCGCTCGCAGCGCCGCGAACGCTTCAGCGCAGTTCGCGCATGTGATCAAGTGGTCGCTAACGCGGCCGTGATCGTCGGGCGCAAGCTCCCCGTCGAGATATTCTTCGAGCAGGTTTTCGTAAAGTTCACACTTCATAACCAACTCCAGCATACGGACTGACCCGTCGTCGCATCTCCGCTCGAGCGCGGTGCAGGTCCGTTTTCAACTTCGCGATCGAGAACCCGGTGATCGCCGCAATTTCTTCGTAGCTGCACTGGTGCAACACCTTCAGCGTGAACACCAGCCGCTTGTCTTCGTCGAGGGCCGCCAGCGACCGTCGAATGACGTCATTCAACTCTTTGCTGAGCAGGCCTTCGACGGGCGCCGGTTTGCGATCGCTCAAATCCATGACTGATTTATCGGCGATGTCGAGATGGCTGTTGGCGCGGGCGCGGGCGCGCAGCGACTCGCGGGCGACGTTTCTGGCGATGCCGAACAGCCAGGTGGAGAGTTTTGTGTCGCGGCGCATCGTGTTGATGGCGCGATAGGCGCGGACGAAGGTCTCCTGCGTCAACTCTTCCGCGAGGCTGCGGTCGTTGACCATGTCGAAGATGAAGCTGATAACGGGACGCGAATACCTTTCAAAAATCAGACGAAAGGCCTCGGAGTCGCCCTGGCACACGCGAGTAACCAGGTCGGCTGAACTATTCATCAGGGTTCCCGCGAACGCGCCAGGCTGACCTTCCAGATTCAAATCATCGACCGTCAGCCTTTTCATCATTGTCTCGCTAGGTTAGTGAGCGGCGGGACTGAAAGGTTTCAGTGTTTTGGGTTTTTCAAACATGTGAGTCTCGCCGGAGGACCTGCCGACCGCCCGGGCGAGAGGTCAATGTTCTTTTCAAATATGTGAGTCTCGCCTGAGGGCGTGCCGGTCTAAAGCGAAAGGTCAATTTACAGTTCTTGGACGACGACGCCCTTAAGGTACTCCGAAGGCTCCACGATCTTGCCGGCAATTGCTGATGCGGCAACAACATAGGGCGAGGCGAGGTAGAGTTTTCCGGGGCCGCTGCGGCCGGGAAAGTTTCGGTTCTGGGCGCTCACCGTAACCGTCTCCGCGGACGACGAAGCGCCCGGCCCGGCGTTGATACACGCGCCGCACGACGGATCGATCAGCTCCGCACCAGCACGTGCGAAGATCTCGATATAACCCTTCTGCCGCGCATACTGCTTGATCTTCTGCGAACCAAACTGAATGTACAGATGAACGCCCTCAGCAACCCGCTTCCCAGCCGCCAGCGCGTTTTCAAGCACTTCGGCGTACATATCCATGTCAGCCATCTTGCCGCCAGTACATGAACCACCGTACGCCGCGTCAATAAACACCTCGTCCGTTAACGCATCGATAGGAATGCCATTGCGCGGATCGCCCGGCGTCGCCACCATCGGCCGAACCTCGTCAAGGTCGATCTCGAAAACAGCGGCATACTCCGCGTCCCTGTCGCTGTAAGTGAATCCGCGACGCACCTCTTCCGCATCGAGGTCGCGCGTCCGAACGATGTACTCGAGCGTCTGTTCGTCAGGTTCGATGATCCCCGTCGTGCCACCCGCCTCGACCGCCATGTTCGTCAACGTCGCGCGTTCGTCCATCGGCCAGTTCGCCAGGTCTTCACCCGCAAACTCAAGCACCTTCCCGATGCCCTTACTCGTCTTCATGTACTCGGTCGCGAGAATGTAAAGCATCACGTCCTTCGCAGCGACGTCAGCGCGCTTCCTGCCCTTCAATACGTAACGCACAGTTTCCGGCACGCGAATCCGAATGTCTTTCGTGTACCAGGCGTTCGCCATGTCGGTCGAACCGACGCCGAAAGCGAAACAACCGAGCACGCCAGCCATGCACGTGTGCGAATCAGTGCCGACCACGATCTGCCCCGGCAAAGCGAGATCTTCGACGACGGCGTTGTGACAGATCGCTTCCGAACCGCCTTCCGGGCTCTCGCCGTAGAGCCTGATCTTCTGTTGATTCGTAAAACTCTCCTGCGTCGTCGCCAGTCCTTCCGCCTTCTCCAGCAGCCCCATCTCGCGATGCTTCGGCGACATCACGCGCCCGAGAAACGTCAGGTGATCGCGAAACGCAAACACCGACTCCGGCTCGGATACACGCGCATCCGCGCCAAGCGCCTGCTTGAACAACGACTCCGCCATCGGCGTCACGTACTCGTGCGAGAAACGCACGTCCGCAACTGCAAACAACGCGTCGCCAGGTTTCACTGCCTCGACGCCGATCTTCCCGGCAGTCACAAACGCATGCCGCGCGATGATCTTCTCGACGATCGTCATCGGGCGCGCCGCGGTTTCAACCGGCGGAGGCGAGACTTTTCCCGCCAGCCGAGCTTTGTTGTAGTTGAAAAGCCCGCCGTGCCGAACGATGTCCTGCGAGATCGGATCGAGCCCGTTAGTAAATTCTGTTAGTGCAATTGCTTCACCATTGCGAATCCGATCAATAAGTCCGAAATCGGTGGACGTAAGCAGGCCGATATTCTGCGAGTTTTGCCCGTAGATCTTCTCGATGCTCTTAGCGATGACGAGCTGAATTCCCGCGGCTTTTTCGGCGTACGGCGCCGTCTCGCGAGACGACCCGCAGCCTTTCGAAAGTCCGGAAACGACCACTGCGAACCCGCCGTTTCGGACCTCGTCTTTTTGCACGGCGCCTTCGCGCATGCCGACGTAAACGTACTGGCCGAGTGTTTCGTCGTAATAGAAGCAGACCCAACCCGGCGTGATCTCGTCGGTAGAGATGTTGCTCATGAGCGGCAGGTCGTCGTTTCTGAGAAGCTCCGCCAACTGGGATTCGAGTTCGGCGGCGGCTTCGCCGGTGGCGGCGAGTTG
Source organism: Pyrinomonadaceae bacterium (assembly GCA_035649995.1). Lineage (GTDB taxonomy): Bacteria > Acidobacteriota > Blastocatellia > Pyrinomonadales > Pyrinomonadaceae > PSRF01. The sequence continues at coordinate 10,922 of DASRIM010000171.1, forward strand.
CTGCCGGATCAGCTCCGTGTTTTCAGTAAGAAATAAAATGCGGCCCGAGAATTTGATGTTTTCAGTCACTTTAGTTTGTCGCGATCATTAATTATTATGTGGTGCGGTCTGATTATAACCTCACCCGGATAAAACCTTTAACGGTCACTCAGGCGTCTAACGCGAGGCGGAAGACACCGGAGCGGAGGACAGTTTTGATGAAGTTTTTGGCAAAGACCTTAATGACAGCGGCGTTTCTGGCGGTTTCGTTGGCGGGTTTTAGTGCCGCCACGGTCGCCCAGGAGACCGACGATCCCGTCAAGATCGACATTTATAAGAAGTTTACTGAGAACCGGCTGCCCAACCCGACCGCCGCGTACCAGTTCGCGCGCGACTATTTACAGCGGTATCAGAAAGACAAGGACCAGTACACCGACTATCTTACGAAGTGGGTTGCAGCGTACGAGCGCGATGAACGCAAACGGAACCTGCCGGGCCTGATCAACGAGAAGAAGTTCGCGGAAGCTTACAAGACGGGCGCCCGCATTCTCGCCGACGAGCCCGATTACCTGCGCGCGCAGATCGACCTCGGCTACGCCGGTTATCTCGCGGCGACCGCCAAAGACGAGTCGCACAACGCCGAAGCGCTCGCTTACGCCACCAAGGCGATTCAAGCGATCGAATCCGGCAAGACGCCGACCGAGTGGGCGCCGTTCAAAGGCAAAGACGACACGCTCGCGTATCTGAATTACGCCGTCGGTTTCCTGAAGTTGAAAACGAACCCCGCGGAGGCGATCGATCCGCTGCTGAAGGCCGCCACCTTCGAGAGCGACATCAAGCGGACGCCGTCCACGTACTACTTCCTGGCCGTGGCTTACGAGTCAGGTCCGTACAAGACGATGTCGGCCGCTTACCAGAAAGAGTTTGCAGACAAGCCTGAAACTCCGGCGAGCAAGGCCGCGCTCGAGAAACTGAACGTCCTGATGGATCGCATCATCGACGCGTATGCGCGCGCCATCGCCGCCGCCGGAACCGATCCGAAGACGGAACAAAGCCG
>DASRIM010000172.1:0-2618 GCA_035649995.1 Pyrinomonadaceae bacterium
TACACGCAGTAATTATTTTGTGCTTTTTTGTGGCGTCACACGATAAACACACCGATGGTCGCCGCTGATAATATGCTCCGCGCGCTCGACGCTGATCCCCGGTCCAAGCACCGAGCGAAACAGATCCAGCTCAGTCGCGCAGAAACCCTGGCATGCGTTCGCCGCGGCGCAGATCGGACAGTGGTTCTCGATCAACAGGTAACTTCCCTCACCTTCCGTTCTGATCTCAGCCATGTAGCCTTCTTCAGTTCGGACCTTCGCCAGCTCCTCTAGTTTCTTTTCTAACGAGTCTTTCGGCCGGATGCGCTTTCCGTAATCCATCCGCTGCCGTGCACAGCGCGACGTAAGCACACGCTCCAAACCCTCATCCCCAAACGCGTCCTTCACCGAATCGATCAGCGCCACACTCAACTCAGCGTACGCTTCCGGAAACAGTCGATCAGCCTCACGCGTCAACCGCCAAAACTTTGCCGGCCGACCGATCGGCACCGGCCGCTGTTCAGCCGAAACCAACCCTTCACGTTGCAACGCGTAGAGGTGCTGACGCACGGCCATCGCCGTCAGCCCTAGCCGTTCTGCAAGCTGCGCCGAATCAATCGGGCCTTCAGTTTTCAGCAGTTTTGTAATGGCGCGACGAGTCTTACGCTCGCCCGGCGCCTGCGTCTGTGCGCTCATGCCTTAATTTTCTAAAGAATTCTCTTTACAAAGTCAATAGCCGGTGCTAAGCTTCGACTTAATAAAGGAGTTTCTTTAGAAACTAAGGAGATGCCCGCCATGATAGTTTCAGCCATAACAACCGAAAACTTAATTGCTCCGCCACAACTTGTTTCCGAAGACCCGTTTTCAGGCCTGCGGGTGGCAATTACCGGCGGTACCTCAGGATTAGGTCTGGCTCTGGTTCGCGAGCTTTTGCGCCGAGGCGCGCGCGTGGCTTTCGTAGCGCGCACGCCCGAACGCGTCGAACAGGTCGTCCGAGAGAATCCCGGCGCTCACGGCATCGTCGGTGATGTTTCCGCCAAGAACGATATCTATCCCATGGCTATCCAGATCACAGGTGAGTTGGGCGGCCTCGATGTGCTCATTAACAATGCTTCCAGCCTTGGACCAACGCCCCTCAGAATGCTTTCCGACACTGAGTGTGAAGACCTGGAATACGTCTACGAGACCAATGTGTTTGGTCCATTCCGGCTGACGAAGGCGTTGATGGGCGCGCTGGCTGCTTCCGCACGCGAAGGGCGTGGCGCGGTCGTACTGAACGTCATAAGCGATGCAGCGATAAATGCTTATCCAACCTGGGGTGCATACGGATCGAGCAAAGCTGCGCTTCATCAGTTGAGTCGAATTTGGAACGAAGAGCACGAGGCGGAGGGCGTGCGGTTTCTTTCGCTCGATCCTGGCGACATGGATACGCCGATGCACGAGGCCGCGATCCCCGATGCGGATCCGTCGACATTAAAACGGCCGGAAGAGTCGGCGCGGGAGATGGTTGAAGCGATTGCGCAAGTTTTGCCACAGATTGTACGGAGCTAAGTCATGATTGCCGCGGAAGAAGCAGTTCAGCGTCCACTTGATGCAAAACTGCTGGTAGTCGATTCGAAGCGAAATTTGATTCATGTGCCCCGCAGTGCGTTCGTCGACTTCTTGCATCCGAACGATGTCGTCATTGCAAACGATGCGGCGACACTTCCCGCTAGTCTCAGCGGTGTTCATCAACGCACGGGAAAGTCGATCGAAGTGCGTCTCGCGGGCAGGCCGTCGTTGAATCCGATGGACGTCAAACGTTTCAGCGCGGTTGTTTTTGGCGAAGGTGATTTCCACTTGCGCACTGAAGACAGACCTTTGCCACCGTCGCTGAAGGTAGGCGACGTGGTGTTGCTTGGTCCATTGCACGCGACGGTTGAAGAGGTGCTGGGCCATCCGCGATTAGTGTCACTTCTCTTCTCCGATGCGCCGGATGAAGTCTGGGCTGGACTCGCACACCACGGCAGGCCGATTCAGTATTCACACATGCAAACGTCGCTCGAGCTTTGGGACGTGTGGACCCGGATCGCGGGGTTACCTGTTGCCTTTGAACCACCGTCGGCGGGTTTTGTGCTCGACTGGCAGATCCTGTCTGCGATTCGCGAGCATCAGGCTAACTTCGCGACGATCACTCATGCGGCAGGCATCTCGTCCACCGGCGACGAAGATCTCGATCGGTTGTTGCCGTTCGATGAACCGTATCGCATACCTGCGGCGACGGCAAAAGCCGTAGCCATCGCGCGCGAACGTGGCGGTCGTGTCATTGCAGTCGGAACAACGGTCGTGCGTGCGCTCGAAGATGCGGCAACGGAAGATGGTGAATTGCGAGCGGGTGAAGGTATAGCAACAAGAAGGATTGGCCCAACAACTCGGCTGCGTGTTGTCGATGCGATCCTCTCCGGCACTCACGAACGCGGGACCAGTCACTACGAACTACTGCGCGCCTTCCTTGAAGATGCAACCCTCGAACGCGCCACCGATGAACTCGATGAACTCGGATACAAGACACACGAGTTCGGCGACTCAGTCTTAATCCTGTAAATCCTGTTAAATCAAGTAAATCCTGTTAACAGGATTTGACAGGATTTTTCAGGATT
>DASRIM010000173.1:0-2937 GCA_035649995.1 Pyrinomonadaceae bacterium
ATTGATTGGCGCCGTCCGTTTCCTGCGCGATGCCGATGGTTTTCTGATCGATACAGAGAATGCGTCGCACGATGCGATCTTGAAAACCATTTCGAGATTCACGCTTGCCGGCGACTTTCGTGTGGCGGATGTAACGTCTGAAACTGCACTGCTGACGGTGCAGGGCAGACGCGCGCGAGAGATCGTCGAGAACACGGATCTTCGCACGATTCGTGCTACCCATACTGGGGAGGACGGATTCGATATTTTGCTTGATGAGAGTGAGCGCGCTCCGGTTTGGGAGAAGTTGGTAGCGGCGGGTGCGCAACCCGTGAGCCCGGAGACTTTTGAGATTTTACGAATTGAGGCGGGGATCGCTCGTCATGGGAAGGACATGGATGAAACGAACGTCGTGCTCGAAACCAATCTGGACGACGCGATCAGTTACACCAAAGGCTGCTACGTGGGCCAGGAGATCATCGTTCGCATCAAACACCGCGGGCACGTTGCGAAAAAGCTGACGGGATTGACCTTCGATGGAGCAGTTCAAGAGACGATGATTACGTCCGAAGACGGAAAAGAGATCGGCCGCGTAACTTCAGCCACCTACTCTCCGAAACTCGAAAGTCACATCGCGCTGGGCTATGTGCGATACGAGCATCTTAACCCGGGAACAAAGGTGAAAGCAGGCGACGTTACGGGAACTGTTACGGAACTTCCGTTCGTGCGTGGTAGTTGGTATGACTGAAAAAGACCTCGATTACGCCCAGGCGCAACTCGCCTACTCGATCATCGAAAACCTGATCGAGCACACGCGCATCGTCAGCGACCTCATCGCGTTGATGGCCCAGGTGCTCGACGAAGACACGACCAAAGCACTCACGCAAACGCCAACCTGGACCGCGTACCTCGACAGCCGCCGCGCGCTCGAGAAAACAAAAGCAGATATCGAGAAGTTTGCTGAGGTGTTGAAAGAGCTAAAGCCGGATCAGTGAGAGAACTGACTCATTGCTTTGATCGACTCGCGCATCTGTTGGTTGAAGTCGAACGTCACGCCGCCGAGTTTCACGCTTAAGGTCTTCGCCTCCGCCATCTTCAGAAAATCTTCGCGCGGAACCAGGAACACCATTTTTTCGCCGATCCAAGGCTTGCCTCGCACCGGTTTCAAGATCGCGCTTCGATTCGAACTGTAGTGAATCTCTTTACCATCGATGACGAATACAACATACAGATCCGTGTTTAATCTGTGTGCTTTCACCACGGAAACAATCTCGAAGTTCACATCTTTCGGCGGCGCTGCCACGCGTCCGGGATACGAGTAGTAGATCGAGTAGGAAAGACTGTGATAGCGGTCCTTCGGACCCGAAAACTTAGTCCGGGTTGTGCGAAGCGTGGTCACGTCTTTAACCGGATCATAATCACGCACGACTTCAGTCAGCGTAAACTGGTCCTGTGCGGCGAGGGATAGAATGATCGAGGCAATTAAGCTTGTGATTATGAGACGCGACATCTGATGAGGTTGATTATACCCAACAGGCGGCTTTTGACGTCGACAACTTCCAACCCCGCTTCGCTCACCAGCTTCGCCGTGCGCCGGTTTACGTGATCGTCGAAGAGCCGCGACGTAAATACGTTCATGAGGTCGAACACTGGACCAAGAACCCCGCGCGGCCGCACGTGTTCGAGTAAAACCACCATCCCGCCCGGCCGAACGACACGGCGCAATTCCGCAAACGCTTTCAACGGCGATTCAACTGAACAGAAAACAAGCGTTGCAAACGCGGCGTCGAACGCGTGGTTTTTGAACGGCAGGTCTTCAGCGCGGTTTTGGAGCAACTGCACTCCGCTCGGTCGCGTCTTCGTCCGCGCGATCTTCAACATCTCGCGGCTGAACTCAGTCGCGACACCGTGGGCTTCCGGAGGATAGTGGACGAAGTTCAGGCCCGTGCCGGCGCCAATCTCGAGTATCCGTCCCGCGGGAAGTTGATTGAGGACTTCCGCGCGCAACCCGACGAGGCCCCAGCGTTGCAGCGGGCTCATAACACCTTCGTACCGTTCGGCGAAGTCGTCGTAACGGGCTTTGGTTTTGCGGGCCATTACTCAGCGGATCATCATGATGACCTGGCGTTCGCGTCCACCGTCAAACTCGCAGAGAAACACGCCCTGCCAACGGCCAAGCAACATCTTCTTATCTGCAAATGGAATGGTTACGGACGAACCGACGAGGCTCGCTTTGATGTGCGCATCGGAGTTCTGTTCGCCGTGGCGAAAGCCCATGCCGTGTTGAGGAATCAGCGTGCGGAGCGCGTGCAGCATATCGCGCGGCACGTCCGGATCGGCATTTTCGTTGATGGTTAGACCGGCCGTCGTGTGTTGGACGTAGAGAACGACGACGCCTTCCTGAACGCCCGCTTCGCGCAGTTTCTGGTTGACGAGATCGGTGAACTCGACAAGCTCTTCGCGATTATGAGAACGAACGTTCAGGACAAACACGGATTTCACTGATCTTTGTCGCCCGAGGCCTTACGTTTGAGCAAGGCCCAGCCGGTCGGAAGCACGGCGGCGGCGAGCGCGATCTTGATCACGTCGCCGGGAAGAAATCTCATCACCGCCAGCTTGAACGAGAGATCGGGCGAGGTGTTCGTGATGATCGAGTACCAGGCCCAACCGCTCAGAAGAACGATCGCGGAACCAATCGCCATCGCCGCCGCGGCGGTGTGATAGCGCCTGTCCCAACCATGCTCGGCGAACGCGCCGGTGATGAACGCAGCCGCCGGAAATGCGACCAGGTAACCACCGCTTGGTCCGAAGAACCTCACGATTCCACTGCCGCCGCCGGCAAAGAACGGCAACCCGATCGCGCCTTCGATCAGGTAAGCAGCCACCGCCGCCGCACCCAAACGCGATCCGAGCAACGCGCCGGTCAGCAGGACAGCAAACGTCTGTCCCGTGATCGGC
>DASRIM010000174.1:0-13787 GCA_035649995.1 Pyrinomonadaceae bacterium
ATGGTTTTTTACACGCACTTGTTGCGTGCTCAGCTCGAGGTTAGTGAGTTTCTTCGGACGGCGCCTCTTACGGGTAAGTTAGAGCAAGACGTTTCGCTGTTTCGTTCGAAACTGGATTCGATTTTGAGCGTCGTTGAAGAAGCTGGTCCAGCGCCGCTGGTGGAGCTGGCGAAGAGTTTGAGGGCTGCGTCGGAGAGCGAAGTCGATGAGATGTTGCTGGCGTACTGGCGTGCTCCTTCTGACACGGATTTTTTTGCAAAAGCGTTTCTGCAACCTTATGGGCAGTTATTTCAGAATCGGATCCAATCAACGTTCGATGAAAAGCGCTGTCCGTTTTGCGGCGGCAAGCCTCAACTAAGTTTTCTGCAAAACAAGGAAGTCACCGCGGAGAGCGGCAATCGAGACTTGATGTGTGCGAAGTGTCTTTCAACCTGGCCGTTTCGTCGCGTCGTCTGTGCGAATTGTGGAGAAGAGGATCCGGCTCGGCTCGGCTACTTTCAAACGACGGCAATTGATCACGTGCGCATCGAAGCTTGTGACACCTGCAAGCACTACATCAAAGGTGTGGACCTGACGCGACTCGGCATGGCCCAACCGTTGGTCGATGAAGTAGCAGCCGCGCCGCTGGACCTATGGGCCACCGAACACGGATACCAGAAGATCGCCATAAACCTGGTTGGCCTCTAATAAGTACGCCGAGACACATGGAAAGAGTTCAAACCCGCTTTTGTGTGAACACCGATCTACAATGTGATAAATTCCTGAGCGTCACCTTAGCTGTTGGTCCGAAGGTCCCCAATGGACAAACCCGGCGCTCATGAACTTACCGAACTTTTAGCAGCCTGGAGCGACGGCGAAGAGGAGGCCCTCGAAAAGCTCGCGCCGCTGGTCCACGCCGAACTATACCGCCTCGCCAAACGCTACATGAACCGCGAGCGCCCCGATCACCTGCTGCAAACCTCGGCGCTCATCAACGAAGCCTACATCCGCCTGATCGACTGGAAAAACGTCCGCTGGCAAAACCGCGCCCACTTCTTCGGCGTCGCTGCACAAATGATGCGCCGCATCCTCGTCGACTTCGCCCGGCGCCGCCCGCGCGTCGACCACGAAAAGGAAGCAGTCCGCATGTCGCTCGACGACGCGATGACCATCTCAACCGAAAAAGACCCCGATCTGCTGTTACTCGACGAAGCACTCGAAGGTCTCGCGAAGATCGACGAACGCAAAAGCCGCATCGTCGAGCTCCGTTTCTTCGGCGGACTGAGCATCGAAGAGACCGCCGAAGTCATGCGCCTGTCGTCGATCACCGTGATACGCGAGTGGAACAAAGCCAAAGCGTGGCTCTATCGCGAACTCAGCAATAACTAATGGACCCCGAGCTTTGGAAACAAGTTGACGCACTGCTCGAGGAGGCACTCGAACAACCGCCTGAAGAACGAGCATCATTCGTCGCCGCCGCTTGCCCGAACAACACAGTGCTCCGCGACGAAGTGCTGAGCCTCTTAAAAGCACAATCGCGAGCGGCGGAGTTCATGGAACGCTCGGCCATAAACGTCGCCGCCCACGTTCTCGCGCAAGACTCCAACCTCACCAGCATTTCTTCTTTAGTCGGGCAGGAGATCGAAAGCTACCGCATCGAAAAGCTGTTGGGCGCGGGCGGCATGGGCGAAGTTTATCTCGCGCGCGACACGAAGCTCGATCGCCTGGTCGCGCTCAAAGTTCTGCCGTGGCACTTTGTCGCCGACGCCGAACGTTTAGGCCGCTTCCGGCGTGAAGCGCGCGCGCTTTCGTCGTTGAACCATCCGAACCTCGTCACGATCTATGAAGTCGGCGAAGCCGACGGGCTCCACTTCATCGCGATGGAACTGGTCGAGGGCCGCACGCTCTCGTTGTTGCGCGACAAATTGAGCATGAAGGAGCTGCTGGCGATCGTGGCCCAGGTCGCGGAAGCACTGGGCGCCGCGCATCAGTCAGGCATCATTCATCGCGACGTCAAACCCGACAACGTGATGGTCCGTCCTGATGGATATGCGAAAGTACTCGATTTCGGTTTGGTAAAACTCGCGGAAGTGGAGCCCACTCCGGGAACGGCCAACACACAGCTTGGCGTCGCGATGGGAACGTTGGCCTATATGTCCCCGGAACAAGCGTCGGGCGAACCGATCGATCATCGCACCGACATCTGGAGCCTCGGCGCGGTCCTGTACGAACTTGCCACGGGCCGAAAACCTTTCAGCACGGAGACGCGGCAAGCCACCATCAACGCAATCCTCTCCGCACAACCAACTCCGGCAACAACCGTTGACCCAAACCTGCCGCCTGATTTGGATCGCATCCTCAGTAAAGCACTCGATAAAGATCGCGAACTGCGTTACCAGACCGCCTCCGATTTTCGGACGGATATTCGCCGTTTGCTGCGGCAACTTGATTCGTCGCCCACTGTTTCCGACGCGGGCTCATCGGCGCTCGCAGCCGTACAGCAGTTCCTGCGGCGTCGCTGGCTTTGGCCGGCGGTGATCGGTGTGGTCCTGATCGTCTCGGCGTCCGTGGCCGCATGGTGGTTCTTACTGAGAGCCAAAGCTGTCATGCCTGACTGGTCGCGCGCTGCGCGTGTGCAACTCACCAACCAACACGGCACGGAGTTCTTTCCCACTCTGTCGCCCGACGGCCGGAGTTTTGTTTACGCCAGCAACGAGAACGGCAACTTCGATCTGTTCGAAGAAAGAGTTGGCGGAAAGAATCCAAAACCGTTGACGCCAAACACGCCTTCCGATGAGACCCAGCCGGTGTTTTCACCGAACGGCGAATGGATCGCGTTTCGATCGACGCGCGACCCGGCGGGTGTCTACGTCATAAAAGCAGGCGGCGAGAACGTCAGGCTGGTTATCGCGGATTGCCACCATCCATCATGGTCTCCCGATGGTAAGGAGATTGTTTGCAGCTCCGCAGGGCGTGTAGCGCCTACGACGCGAAACACGTTGCCGAGCAGGCTGTGGATCGCGAACGTCGAGACGGGCGATAAACGTCTCCTTTGCGAAAACGACGCGATGCAACCTTCGTGGTCGCCGAACGGCGATCGCATTGCGTTCTGGTTCATGCATCCTGCTTCCGGCAGGAGCGACGTCGCGACCGTTTCTCGAAACGGTGGACCGGTCGAAGTCATCACGGCAGACGAATCGACTGACTGGAACCCGGTTTGGTCGCCGGATGGAAAGTTTCTCTATTTCGCCAGCGATCGCAGCGGCGACATGAGCTTTTGGCGACTCGCGATTGACGAGAAAACAGGGAAGACGGATGGTGACGCGGAAGCCGTTTTCACTCCGTCGACTTTCAATAGCCACTTGAGTTTTTCGCGCAATGGCAAGCGAATGATCTACGTGCAAACGGAGCAGCGGGCGAACATTCAGGCCGTCAAGTTCGATCAGAACACCGAGAAGATCGTGGGCCAACCGTTTTGGATAACTCGGGGCGATCGACGGATCGTGCGTCCGGAGCTGTCGCGTGACGGAACGCGCTTCGTCATGCGTCTTCAGCGACGCACGCAGGACGACATCGTCGTGGTGAACCGTGACGGCTCGAACTGGCGCGACCTCACGGACGATAAGTTTTTCGATCGTTATCCACGCTGGTCGCCTGATGGGAAGACAATAGCGTTTACTTCCGATCGCACTGGCCGCTATGAGATCTGGCTGCTCGACGCCGACTCGGCCAATTTTCGTCAACTCACTTTCAACACTCAGGGAGACACTACTTTTCCGCTTTGGTCTCCCGACGGCAGTCAGATCGTATATCGCAGCAACCTTGTGAACACCGTGCTTGACGTGAATAAGAGTTGGGCCGAACAAAAACTTAGAAGGCTGCCGCCGGCGCCTGACAAGCAAAATTTCTTCGCCTGGGACTGGTCTCGCGACGGGAAGAGATTGATTGGCAACCTGGGTGGGGCGACTCCGTTTGTAGGCGTCTATTCATTTGAGACGAATGACTATCAGAAGCTGGCGGAGTTTGGCGAAAGCCCGAAGTGGCTTCCCGATAGCACACGTTTCCTCTTCTACTCCAACGACACGGTCTATATCGGCGACATCAAGACGAAACGAGTGCGCGAAATATTCAAGTCTGAAGAAGATGAGATTCGCAGTGCTGACATCTCCGCAGGCGGCGAAGTTCTCTACTTCACAATCTACTCATCGGAGAGCGACATTTGGTTGTTGGATCTCGAATAGGGGTTTCCGGCAGAGGAGCAAAGACGCAAAGACCGAAAGGACGGGCAGTTGTTTGGAGCGGCACGTTTGGCTTCCGCTTTGTTGTTGCCCTTTCATAACGTCTTCTTTGCGCCTTTGCTCCTCTGGCGGGAGTTTTCGTCATTGCTCCGGCTCGGGGTCCTTTTCTGAAATCATAGACGCATGGAGAGGCGAAAACCTCTCAGGAAAAGGACGATCCGGCCTATTAATTCTATTGACATAGCCGACTGGCGGTTCTAAACTTCCACCCGCTTCAGTAGCTGGACCGTCCCGCTCAAGTCTCTGCCCAAAAACTCACGGTCCGGTACAATTCAAACGTTCGGGCTGCAAAGCCATTGATGCTTGGAGGATCCGTCTACGAACTTCACGGTAAGCGGGTTTGGCCACCGAACCAGCAGCAATTACGAGCTAATCCCACGCTCTCTTGAGAGGCCTTGAATGCACATGATGTGTCCTTACTCACCAGTTCCACCACTAGCACACATGGACCAGCCGCTTCACCACAGCCGGTTGGCCGACAAGTTTAGGAGCCCAGATAATGTCTCACTCTTCTCACGTTCCTCTCTCCGGAAGGATATTGGTTGTAGTGGCAGTTTGGACCTCGTTTACCTGCGCGGCGCTGGGGCAGACCACCTCAGCAAGACCGGACCGGGGCACTATGCCCAACGGTTCCTATTCAGTTTCTGATTTTGAGAACATCAGTTTACAGAACGGAAATGTAAATCTAACGATCCCATTGGCCTCCCTGCCACGCATTGCGGGAGGCAAACTTTCCTGGACCTTGAGCGCCCAGTACAACAGCAAGATCTGGGACGTTGTCAGAACCCAGGCGATCGGCCAGGACTTTAACTTGGCTCCACACTATTACGAGATCGACTCGGTCCAGCCCAGCCCCAACGGCGGGTGGCGCATCACTGGCCAATACACTCTCGAGATTCGGCCTGCCGAGTACGACTTCGACTACGAGCTGCCACCAGTCGCGGACCAGGACTATCCCTTGATGGTCAATCACAACTGGTACAAGGTGGTCCTGGTAATGCCCGACGGCGCTGAGCACGAACTACGCGCGCTCGACTACTCATCCTTTCCCGGCACCAGGGAGTTTCTGCGCGGGTACCACAAAGAGAGCCCGTACACGCATGGACCAATGAGGTACTACTCGTTCGACGGCAGTTATCTTTACGCCATCGTCACTGGTCCAACAGATTGGACCGTGTACCTGCCGGACGGCACGCGCATCATTCAAACGCCGGACAACGTTCAACGAATCCAGGACACGAATGGGAACCGCATAAAGATCTTCGTGGATTCGCAGGGAACGCACTACCAGGATGAACAGACAAACAGGGAGATTCGCTACTTCTTCGATCCACTGGCCAACGATCACAACGGCCAGGGCCAGGTCTGGTACCAGACCGTTACCGGCGCCTGGATGCGCATCGACATAAACTTCGGCGCCACGATGGTCAAGGGCAAGCTTTACAACGTCAACGATTGGATCCACGGACAACTCAGCGAACAACCCTGCCAGCGTCAGGCGCTCCTTTCTCGATCTCTCCAGGTCATCAACGAAATCGTCTTTCCCGAAACCGAACCGAACCAGCCAAGGCGACGATTCACTTTCCACTACAACTCGGAGACAACTGAAACAGCGACCAACAACGCGCGGTTCTCGTGCGGTTCGTCGCTGCAACCTTTCACACGCCAGGCATCTAAAGGTTGGGGCTCGCTCAGCAAGGTCGTCAGTCCCTCGGGCGTGGAGATTGAGTACTCATACAGCCTGGATTCCAGCGGCAATCCGTTGGTCCATTTTCCCTTCACGCCTGACGACGTCGCCGCCGAAACGATCACGAAGAAAACGATCGTTCAGGATGGTCCAGACGACGTTTGGACGTTTCAGATCTGGGAGAACAGCGCCTCGCAAACTTACCTCGGCGATAACACGACGATTCAGGAACAGAAGTATCCGCAGGGAACTGCAATGGGCACCGGCTTCGGCGGATCTCAGTTCGGAAAGTCGGGCCTGGTTTACAGAAGCACAAAGCCGTTCATGACGGTCGAACGCCACTGGACCAACCTCCCGTTCGCCGGCGCAAGCGTCAACTCTCCCGGCGGTACGATAAATTTCAACTGTGTAGTCGACGCCGAGTACACGACGTTGACCGATGCCGCCGGCAACGCGTTGAAGATGTCGGCGAAGACGTTCACGCATGACTTCAACGGCAACGTTCTCCAGACGACCGAATACGACTGGTTCGATCCCGCGCTCGTTTCGCGCGATTCCGACGGCGTACCGACGGGAGTTCCCGGCGGCGCTACTGTGCTGCGCGTGGCCGGCAACAGTTATTACAACGCGGCGAACACGTCGTCGTCGGCGAACGTCTACGCGAAACGCTCCGGCGGCGCTCCGTTGATCCTGAATGCGATCAGACAGACGACACTTGGCCCGAGCATCGTGCGTTTGAGTTACGATGGGCAGCCGTTTGACGTCGCTCCGACCGTCGGGAACCTCACGGGCAAGAGTGTCTGGGACGATCTCGACAACAAGTGGATCACGACGAGCAGTACCTACGATGCGTACGGCAATCTAGCAACCTCAACTGATGGCCGGGGAAAAATCACGCAGTTTTTCTACGAAGATCTGACGCACGCTATGCCTACTCGCGTCGTCGTCGATCCGCAGAATGGTACGGGCACGCAAACGACAACCACGGTCTATGATTTCGCCACTGGCCTGATGGTAAGTACGACCGATCCGAATGGGCAGCAATCGACGATCGATTACACGAACCAGTTGACGTCGCTTCCGGATCCGTTCGGCAGGCCCGGGATAACGAAAACGCCTCCTGTAAACGCCGGCGGCACCAACCAGCGGCAGCGAGTCACCATGACCTATCTCGACTCCGCGCGACAGATAATCGCAGCCGCTGACCTCAACACCGAGAACGATCAACTGATCAAGACCAGAACGACGGCCGACAAGTTAGGCCGCTCGATCCTCACAGAGCAAACAGAAGACGGAATCAATTACACCATTTCAGCGCAGAACGTTTACCTCGACATGGGCCGGGTCACGCTCACGTCGAGTGCGAGGCGCAGCAGCGCAAATTCCACCGATAGCTGGACGCGAGTCACTCGCGACAGTGCTGGACGAGTGATTGAAGTCGCAACGTTCGGGGGCGCGAGTCAACCCGCATGGACCGGCACGAGCGGCGTTTTCACCGGCAGCGTCACGACGGTTTATAACGCAAACTTCACCACCGTTACGGACCAGGCTGGAAAAGTCCGCCGCAGCATGGTTGATGGTTTAGGACGGCTGATCCGCGTAGACGAGCCGGACGGTTCGAATAACCTGGGCTCGACCTCGTCTCCGGTCCAACCGACGCACTACGCGTACGATGTCTTCGGCAATTTATTGTCCGTGACGCAGGGCGCGCAGACGCGCAGCTTCAGCTACGACTCCTTGTCGCGTTTGCGCACCGCGTTCAATCCGGAAAGCGGGACCACCAGTTATCAATACGACGACAACGGAAACCTGATCGTAAGGAGCGACTCGCGCGGTGTGTCCCTGCACAATTCGTACGATTCGATCAACCGCATCACCCGCCGCTGGTACAACGATTCCAGCTCACCATCAGACACCACTCACGATGCGATTCTTCCCGGCGGAGTCGAGCCCACCGAGGAGGTGAGGTTTTATTACGACTCGCAATCGGTCGCAGGTGGCCCAGCGTATTCACCCGGCGCGTCGATCGGGCGTCTGGTAGCGCAGACCTACGGCAGCGGCGCGAACGGCGATTACTTCGCGTACGACTCTCTCGGACGCTCGACGTTGAAATATCAGAAGCTGGGCGCCGCCAACTATCTGATCAGCGCGAGTTACAGCCTGTCGGGCGCTTTGCTCACCACGACTTACCCTTCGGGACACACTGTCAATAACTCATTCGATCAAGCAGGGCGATTAATCGCTTTCAGCGGCAACCTGGGCGACGGCACAACGCGCACTTACTCGACCGGCATCCTCTATGGACCAACAGGCGCGATGGTCAAGGAACAGTTCGGCACGAACACGGCAATCTACAATAAGCTCTTCTACAACAGCCGCGGACAGCTCGCCGAGATTCGTACCAGCACCAGCTACACGGGCCCGGCCGACTTCGACGCCAACCGCGGCGGTATAGTCAATCACTACAGCAGTCAGTGTTTGGGCATCTGCTCCGGCTCGAGCATGACTGACAACAACGGCAATTTGCGGAAGCAGGAAATACTCCTGCCGGGGCAGCCGACGCGCTTGCAGGAGTTCGAATACGACGGCCTAAACCGGCTGACCTCGGCCGTCGAAAAAATATCGAACACTACGCAATGGTCGCAGCAGTTCAACTACGATCGGTATGGCAACAGGACGATCACCGCTGCCAGCGGCGAAGGCGTCAACAACAAAGCATTCACCATCAACACTGCGAACAACCGCTACGGTGTTCCGAGCGGCCAATCAGGCGTGATGCAGTTCGACGCTGCCGGGAACCTCACTAACGACACTTACACTGGCGCCGGCATTCGCAAGTACGACGCCGAGAACAAGATGGCATATGCGTTGGGCCAGAATGGCCAGGCGCAGTTGTACGTCTATGACGGTTCGGGTCAGCGTGTAAAGCGCATCGTCGACGGCGTCGAGACCTGGCAGGTATACGGTCTTGGCGGCGAGTTGGTCGCGGAGTATGCGGCGAACGGCGCTGCTGGTTCACCGCAGAAAGAGTACGGTTATCGAAACGGACAGTTGCTGATCACTGCCGAAGCGCCGGCGGCTCCGCCAGTAAACGTGGCGTCGGCGGCGAACGGCGCGACCGTGACCGCGTCTTCGTCGTATTCCGGGTTTGCGGCTTCTGGCGCGATCAACGGCGACCGCAAAGGATTGTTCGTCTGGCAGAATGGGTTCTGGTCCACTGCCGTCGCCGGTTTCCCTGCGTGGCTGGAAGTGCAGTTCAACGGCTCCAGGACGATCACCGAGATCGACGTCGTTACGGCGCAGGATAATTACAACGCGCCTATCGAGCCCTCCGAGTCAACCACCTTCTCTCAATATGGTCTAACCGGTTACCAGGTCCAGTACTGGACCGGCTCAGCATGGACCACGGTTCCCGGCGGCACGGTCAGCGGCAATAACAAGGTCTGGCGCAAGTTTACGTTCTCGCCGATCACCACCGCGAAGATCCGCGTCCTGAGCAGCGCCTCACCGGACAACTACAGCCGCTTGATGGAAGTTGAAGCCTGGACTGGTCCATCGCCGGCGCCGCGCTATAACCTCGCGCTCGGCGCCACGGCAACGGCCTCGTCGAGTTATGCCGGTTGGGGAGTGAGTTCTTTAGTCAACGGCGATCGCAAGAGTTTGAACGCGGGCAACAACGGCGCCTGGGTTGATGCGGCCCCGGCAAATACATTTCCTGACTGGGCGCAGATCGACTTCGGCGCTAACAAGACGATCACGGAAATCGCCGTCTTCACATTGCAGGACAACTGGAGTGGCTCTGTCGAACCGACGGAATCCATGACCTTCACGCAATGGGGGTTGACCGGTTACGACGTGCAGTACCTCGACGGTTCCAACTGGACCACGGTGACGAACGGCAGCGTCAGTGGCAACAACAAGATCTGGCGCAAGTTTACGTTCTCGCCGATCAGCACCAGCAAGATCCGCGTCGTCAGCAGCGCCTCTCTCGACGGTCACAGCCGGTTGACTGAGATTGAAGCCTATGGACCAGCGGACACTGGCGGCGCCGGCAGCGGAGTGCAGTGGCTCGTCGCAGATCATCTCGGCACGCCGCGCATAATCTTCGATCAAAGCGGTGAGGCCAGCAAAGTAAAGCGCAACGATTATGCTCCCTTCGGCGAAGCGCTAATCGCCGGCGGCCGCGCCTCCGACCCGGCCTACTCCGGCGGCGACCGCGTCCGCCAGCAATTCACCTCGCAGGAACGCGATTTCGAAACGGGGCTTGATCATTTTGGCGCACGTTATTACGCAAGCCTACAGGGGAAGTTTACATCTCCTGATGATTTTCTTAACGATACCCACGTCGATGCTCCAGCAAGTTGGAACCTTTACACATACGTTCGCAACAACCCGTTGAAGTATGTGGATCCTCGCGGTCGAGAGGTCGACGGTACGAAACTTAGCGACGAGCAAAAACAGGAATTAATTGCGGATTGGCAGAAGAAGACGGGTTACCAGAGCATTTATTTTGACAAAAACAACAAGCTCGTGATCGATACGAAGGCGGGCTTTCAAGGTGGATCGGGTAAAGCGCGCGATCAACTTTCAGCCGCCGTCAACTCCGCAGATCGATTCAAGTTGGAGGCAGTGGACACGACAAAGGTGGCGTTTGCCAGTGTAGATGCCGGCACTACCGTCGTGAGTGCTAGTGGACAAACAAGTTATACGGAATACATCGTTAAGTTGGATTTCCGCGACTTCAAGAATGCGGATGGCGATGCCTCCGCCAAAGAGGCTTTCAGTGTCGGCCTCGCAGCCATCCATGAGTTTGACCACAAACTCTACAACATTAGCGACAGCCCGAATGGTCCCACCGATCCCGGACCTCTCGAGCGAATGTACCTCAACCCAATCCGCCAGGAACTAGGTTTACCTCAACGTGTTTTTTACAGCTCCCGTCCGGTGAACGCTGCATTCAAAAACTCTTACCCCGGCGGCGGACAGCAACTCAATTTCGACCTCAATGGCAAGGACAAAGTGATTCGTTGGCGAAACGACCTTGTCGGTGGGAAGGTGAAGGATTAATGGCTAAGTACATATTTGCTCTGCTATTAAGTTTGTCGTTCTTCGCTGCACCGGCCAGGGCGTTGGCGTCCACCGTTGTTGATTCGAAGTCGTGTCGAGTCACGCAGAAGCTGCTCAGTGAGATGGAGGACGTCTTGTCCGATACGGATAAGCTGGCAGCACTGTTCAAATCGGGAGACGAACACATCCACGACCTGATTAATGCGCTCGACAATCCTGCCGCGGACATCAGTCTTCGGGCTCAAATAGTGATTCGCTATTTAGGAAACCCGGAAGGGATGAAGGGGCTGAATGACTGGTACGGCAGGCAATCAAACGAATACCGTGTTGCCGGTCCTGTTCCTTTGCCGCTGAGTGATTGGGATTACAGATTCATCAAGCTGAACTTGATTAGCAAGCCGGCAAATACCTGGGGCGGTCGAGGCGTCCAGTATATTTATGCATTGGCACTCGACGAGACTCAGGAGAGTAAAACGGCGCTGGATACGATAATCAAGACTGCGGTTGACGTAGATCGAAGGACGTTCGTCCGCCAGGCGTTGGACCACCTTCAACGAGCGGAACCCACGAAACCGCTACCCGCCGGCAAGAATCTACCCAAAATCGTTGTTGACAATGCGTTCTTCTTATCCGATGCGGATCAGAAGCAGACAGCGGCGCGACTCCTGGCTTTCAATGGAACCAAAGACAAAGCCCTAATCGAGATGCACGTCGATCGAGGCACAGTTGCCGAAGAGTGGTATCACGTCGTGCTGAAGAAATGCGATCAGGGTTGGAAATTCTTTTCCATAACACAGGTCGCGGTTTCCTAACCGCTTCTGGGATGACTGTCCGGGATGCGACAATGGGCATCTTCAATCGAGGACGGTGTGATGTCGGCAGAGTCTTTAGTGCGGTTGAATCTGGCTTTACAGAGCAAAATAAGTGGGAGACCCGGAACCCAGGACGGTTCGGCGGACCCACGCACAGCGATTGTTCTAGAGTGGCCACGAGGATAGCTTTTCCTCGCGAGACGTTCGGTAGGCTCCAGGTAGGCGTGCGCGGAGCTGATGATTTGATCAGTAGTGAAGGCGCAACAAAATCGGTGGCAGAAAACGCGCTGAGGATAGGTGATATTGTTCGTTGGGCAGATAACAACAACACGCCCAAGCACTTCGCTAACTTTATTTTTAGGGATGACAGCGGTAAACCTCTCGTGTTCAGCAAAAGTGGTGAGCGAGGCCCTTATGAAGCGGCTACTACCAGCGATTCAAGATGGTCTGCGTATGGGTATGGAAAAATCAGAGGAATTAACTCCGCGCAGACCGGTTACTATCGTCCACGAAACTAAGGAAGTTCGATGAGAATCTTTAGTGCACTACTATTGCTTGCCATTGCTTGCCATTTGGGCTGAACCTCCAGTTTTTCGCCCAAGGCACGTCCAACCAGGCCTATAAGGGACTTTGTTTGCGCGGTAAGGTCATTTCTGTGGAGATAATCTCCGACTCCGCGGGATCACGCTACTCATCCAACTGTCTTGAAATGAAGTTGTTGTTGCAGTTAGTGAATACAGGTCCAACACCGATTATCTTTCTGAAGCGAGAGCCACTGTTTGTTGGCGCAGCTCTGGCGAAGCAGCCACATGACTTTGACCGGCAGTGAACTTTTCCCCGGAATGGTCAGCCTTACGAGTCAGTCTCGATAGACCGACTCCGCCGCCTGAGCAAACACGCATTCTTATGCCGAGTGAATCTTGGTCGTTACGGGCTACAGTGGGAGTGTCCTTGCCCGACAATCCTGAATTATTCTTGCCCGCCAGGGGCGCAAGCTTAAAAGACCTTAAAGAGCTTTCGTCGTTATGGCTGCGCGTGGTTTGTGAAGTGTGGCCGTGGAATCTGGAACCGAGTGCGGATCGTAGCAAGTTGAAATACGGGCGCAAGCTTCAACGAAGATGGAAAGATGTCGGGGTGTTATGGCTTGATGAAATCTACTCCGAACCTTTGACGTTGAACGTAAAAGAGAAGCCATGAAAGTGCTTAGCGAGTGGTACAACAGACAATCAGACGAATACGGTCCGGTTGGGGAGTGAGTTCTTTAGTCAACGGCGATCGCAAGAGTTTGAACGCGGGCAACAACGGCGCCTGGGTTGATGCGGCCCCGGCAAATACGTTTCCTGACTGGGCGCAGATCGACTTCGGCGCGAACAAGACGATCACGGAAATCGACGTCTTCACGTTGCAGGACAACTGGAGTGGCTCTGTCGAACCGACGGAATCCATGACCTTCACGCAATGGGGGTTGACTGGTTACGACGTCCAGTACTTCGACGGTTCCATCTGGACCACCGTGACGAACGGCAGCGTCAGTGGCAATAACAAGATCTGGCGCAAGTTTACGTTCTCACCCATCAGCACCAGCAAGATCCGCGTCGTCAGCAACGCTTCTCTCGACGGTCACAGCCGGTTGACTGAGATCGAAGCCTATGGACCACCGGACATTGGCGGGACCGGCACCGGAGTGCAGTGGCTCGTCGCAGATCATCTCGGCACGCCGCGCATAATCTTCGATCAAAGCGGTGAGGCCAGCAAAGTAAAGCGCAACGATTATGCTCCCTTCGGCGAAGCGCTAATCGCCGGCGGTCGCGCCTCCGACCCGGCCTACTCCGGCGGCGACCGCGTCCGCCAGCAATTCACCTCGCAGGAACGCGATTTCGAAACGGGGCTTGATCATTTTGGCGCACGTTATTACGCAAGCCTACAGGGGAAGTTTACATCTCC
>DASRIM010000175.1:0-26785 GCA_035649995.1 Pyrinomonadaceae bacterium
CGACGTACTTGTACGCCGGATGGACGTGCGCGGTCTGGCCCGTCTTCGACCAGATCGCGAACGTCTTCAGCGAGTCATACACGCCCTGGCCGTTTCTAAAGAACGACGAATAGAAGACGACGTTGAGTAAGACGAAAACGACCAGCGCAATCGCAATGCAAATTACCAACGGTATCCAGCCGCCAAAATCATCGAGAAAGCGCCTGAACGCACTTTGGTGCGGAGCTCTTCGTGCCTTTGCCGATCGCGGCAGAAACGCCGCTGCATAAAACCTGCGATACAGATGCGTCACGCCAAACGCGATCAGCAACACCGCCGCCGAGATCATCGCGGTCTCTTTCGTAGCGAACAGCAACGCAGCCGAAGCGCTCGCCAGCACGAGATAGAACGGATTACGCGTGTCGTAGAAAAAAACTCCGGCAACGACGATCCCGAGCGTGAAGAAAACAAACTGCGATTCGTGAATGAAGTAACGTGACAGGTAAACGGCGCCCGGCGAAAGCGCCAGCAGCAGACCGCCCGCGAGCGTCGCGACCCGCCCGAGACGTTTACGCATACAGAACACGAGACCGATCGTCGCGAGCCCGAACACGACGGGAATGAGCCGGATCGTAAACGTCGTCATCCCGTAGTTGTCGCGCGCCGCAGTACCGAACAACAGACGCGTGATCCAGGGAATCAGCGCAGCGAAGTAGTAGAGCGTTGGGCCATGATAGTTCTCGGGGTCGTAGCGATACTCGCCCTCGCGGACGAGCCTGACAAGGAAGTTGCCGTTGACTCCTTCGTCGTGGTGGAGCGGAACGAGATCCAGATCGTACAGGCGGAGGAAGCCCGCGATCAGCAATATGACGAGCGCGCCGATCGCCCAGACGCGGTCAGACAAGTCGGGCACTCCCACGGCCGCCGGTGGACCAGGAGCCTTCTGAGCGGCTTTCGGATCGGACGCGGCAGCCTTGCGCGCCTGCTTCTTTTTTCTAACGTTTGATTTTGTAGAGGCTGTACTCACCGAGTTGTTCTACCTTCTCGAACCGGGAAAAGAATTGTTCGTTGGGCGGCGTGACGATTCTTTCCAGTGGTCCAATCACAGCGTAATCGACGTCATAGTTCTTCAATAACTGCTCCGCATCGGGCGCGCCCATGTAGATTCTCTTGATCTCGCCCTCGCGGCGGACGAACTCGAGCCCGTGCGTCCAGATGTGTCCCGGATAACCCATCAGCGATCGACGGCCGGTGAGAAAAACCGGCGTGTTATGGACCGGCGCGTGAATAATCAACGACCGTGGAGCTGTTAGCTGTTTGACGCGTTCGGCGAAGGCGACGCCAACGGAGTCGAACACCTCGTATTTGACGGATCGCAACGTAATCCCCGCAACGTCCAACGCTCCGGCAGCGGTAACACAAGCAAACAGCAGCGCCGCGATAACTCGCCGTATCGGCCCCTGCTGCCACAGCCTCGCCAGCAACAGCGCAACCAGCGGCGCCGAAGCGAGCCACCAATAATAGAGGACCTTGATGTTGTCCCAAATCCACGGCGCCATCTTCACGAAGTTGGGAATGATAAAGCAGAGCGTGAACGGCAGGTAGAACAACAGCAACCGCTTCCCGACGAGGTAGCCGTCGAACCTCAACAATACGGCCGCAAAGATCAACGGAATGAAAAACCCCGTGTTCTTGAACCAGAAAAAGACCGGGTGTTCCTGCCCATGGTCCCAGCCGATCTCCCACGCGAAAAACGTGGTCGCGTCGACGGCGCTGTGCATCGTCGACCACAGAAGCTGCGGAATCGCGATCACGGAGGCGACGGCAAAGAACGTGAACCATTCGCGCCAGCGAATGTGAAGCAACGCGAGACACGCGCCCATGCCCATCACAACTACGAAACTGTGAGCATGCACAAGCGGCAACAATCCCGCGGCGACGCCGGCCGCGATCATGCGTCGAGTACGAAACGGAAAACGCGTAACTGGTTCCGGGACGGGCGGCGGCAGCGGTTTGCGCTGTTTTGTTTTTGTCGTGCGTGGTGGAGGCGGCGGTTCGTCTTTTTGTATTGCCAGCCACCACTGCGTGAACACGATCACAGCCAGCGGCAAACCCATCAGGAACCCGCGCTGCGGCACCAACAGCGCCGAGATCGCGTTGCCCCAGCGCCAGGTCGTCTCGGGGATCACGGTAAACGACGGGTAGTTCGTCAGCACTCCCCAAAGTCCGCCCTCGTGCGTCCCTGCCTTCTCGAACAGCAGTAGCCAACCTAAACCGCCGTTCAGTAGCACAATCAACGGCGTGAGGATCGCGCCCAGCCTGTCGCGCAACATCACCAACGCCCAACGATGGACCAGACCGACAAACGCCAGCGCGAGCGTAAAGCTCACCACGAACATCGACTCTTGAAGGGTCGCGCCGCAGCGCACAAAGATCGCGGAAGCAAAGTCGGAAAGAAACGGATACGTGAACCTGACGCCGGCGTAAGTCGGATCCTCGGGCGGAAAATTATTGCCGAACGCGAAACTCGTGATCACGCTGATGTGAAAAGGAAGATCGCCGAAGTTGTTGAGCAAACCCGTGCTGATGCCGTGGACGTCTTCCATCACCGCGCGGTCAAACACCTTCCAGAGGACCACTATCACCACGGCGTAGAAGATCACGTGAATGATCGACCAGCGGTCAGGCTTGACGAACAAGCGCCGTGTCCACGTCGAAGCCGCTGCCAAATCCTGTTTGGCGCGTTGCCATATCGTGGGATCCGTCACCAGCGCGAGCGGACTGCAACAGATCGCGGTGCTGATCGCGATCGCCGGGCCCGTCAGTCCGACCAGCGACGCCACTACGAAACAGATCAAACTGAGCGCCGCCAGTCCCAGACAAAGTCCCGTACACAACCGCGCACCCAATGACGCATTTTCATCGAAGAGATAGGTGACAATGGCGCCGCTGAGCGTTACCAATAGGACGAGTGCTAGAGATGTAGCCATTCGGAGTGGGAATTATACCGGGATCGACATCCGCGGCAAGATAGGTTAGTTTTCGTCAGAGGCAAAAAATGTTAAGAGCAGGCATTGTCGGCTTGCCCAACGTGGGCAAGTCGACTCTATTCAACGCCCTCACGGCGCAAACATCCGCACTCGCGGCGAACTATCCATTCGCGACGATCGAGCCGAACGTCGGCGTCGTTTCCGTTCCCGACGAACGGTTGGAACCACTGGCGCGCCTGGTCAAAACGCAGGTGATCGTGCCGGCGACTGTAGAGTTTCTCGACATCGCGGGGCTCGTCCGCGGCGCGTCGAAAGGCGAGGGATTGGGAAACCAGTTTCTCGCGAACATTCGCGAGACTGACACCGTGGTCCAGGTCGTCCGCTGTTTTGAAGACGAGAGCGTGATTCACGTCGAGGGTAGCGTCGATCCCATCCGCGACATCGAAACGATTCAGATCGAGCTCGCACTCGCCGACCTCGGCACTGTCGAGCGCCGCCGCGAGAAAGCGCAGAAGAACCTGAAAGGCGGAGACAAAGTCGCACGTGCGGAGTTGGACGTGCTCGACAAGATCCAACCCGCGCTCGAACAGGGACGTTCCGCGCGCACAGTTTCATTGACCGACGACGAACGCGCCGTCGCACGTAACTTCTTTTTGTTGACGACGAAACCGACGATCTACGCCGCGAACGTCGACGAGGCGACGCTCGCCAATCTCGATGGAAATAAATTTGTCAATGCGGTTCGCGAAGTAGCGGAGCGCGAAGCGGCTGAGTGCGTCGTGATCTGCGCGCAACTCGAATCGGAGCTCGTCGCGTTGCCGCCTGAAGAACGGCTCGACTATCTCAAGAGCCTCAAAGTCTCGACCAGCGGTGTGGACCAACTCATCAAGAGCGCGTACCACTTGCTGGGATTGATGTCGTTCCTGACCGCGGGCGAGAAGGAAGTGCGCGCCTGGACAATTCCGCAGGGAACACGCGCGCAGATCGCCGCCGGCACGATCCATTCGGACATAGAACGCGGCTTCATCCGCGCTGAAGTGATCAGCTATGACGACTTGATTGCGGCGGGTTCGTATCCCGCCGCTCGTGATAAAGGATTGCTACGACTGGAAGGGAAGGATTACATCATGCGAGAGGGTGATGTAGTCCATTTTCGGTTCAACGTGTAACTCGTGTTCGTTCACTAACGCAGCAGGGCACGGATGCCGACGAGGATCAGGTAACCGATCGCCAGTACAACCGCCACCTTGATTAAGAGTACTGCCAGTCCGATCAGAATCGAGATGATGCCTAATGTGATTCCCGCCACCTTCAAAACCAGCGGCACGCCTACTGCGAAAACGAAAACTCCGAGGAGTATCATCCCCACAATCCGTAATACGTCTTTTGCTTCTTTCATCGTTTACTCTCCAATCGCTCCCTTTTGTTCCGGCCTCTCACGCACGCCAACTATACGCAGATTCCGCCGATGGCGTTCCCTTGAAGATTCTGCACGTTTTTCCCATAAAAATGGTGATCGGGTCCGCGTCGCGCTTGCGTCTACCTGATCCGGATGGTCGCGTGTTTAATCCTTTTCGGCGATAATTATACATCCTTTTAGCACCATGGACCGCTGGAATTCACGAAGCCTGTTTGGCAACGACGCTCCCGAGCCGCCGCCTCTCGACGGCGCGCCGCTCGCCGAGCGCATGCGCCCGCGCTCGCTGGAGGAGTTTGTCGGGCAGGAGCACCTGGTCGGCGAAGGACGCGTCCTGCGCAGGCTGGTCAATTCCGGCGGCGCGCTGCCTTCGTTGATCCTGTGGGGCGCGCCCGGCACCGGCAAAACAACACTCGCGCGCCTGCTCGCGGAAAACAGCGGGCTGCGCTTCATCGCCTTGTCGGCCGTTTTCTCCGGCGTGAAAGATCTACGCGAAGCGATTCAGGAAGCGAAGACTGAACAGCGTTACGGCAAACGCACCGTCCTCTTCATCGACGAGATCCATCGCTTCAACAAGACGCAGCAGGACGCGCTCCTGCACGCGGTCGAAAACGGCACCGTGACGTTGATCGGCGCCACGACCGAAAACCCGTCGTTCGAAGTGACCGGCGCGTTGTTGTCGCGTTGCCGCGTGCTGGTGCTCAATCAACTTTCCGAAGACGAGATCAAGATCGTGCTGCGTCGAGCACTCGACAACGAAGAGCGCGGGCTCGCGCGTTTCAATCCGTCGATCTCGGACGAACTACTCGGACGCATCGCACATTCAGCAGGCGGCGATGCACGCGTTGCGCTCACCGCGCTGGATGCTTCGGTCGAATCGACTACGCCCGATGCAAGCGGCGTCAGAACAGTCACCGAACAAACAGTGATCGAAGCACTCGGCCGCGCCCACTACGCTTACGACAAAGGCGGCGAAGAGCACTACAACCTGGTCTCCGCGCTCATCAAGTCGCTGCGCAACTCCGACGTCGACGCGTCGCTCTACTGGCTCGCACGCATGATCGAAGGCGGCGCCGATCCGATCTACATCGCTCGCCGCTTGTGCATTCTGGCCTCGGAAGACATCGGGCTCGCCGATCCGCAGGCGATGGTGCAGGCCGCTGCCGCCGCCGACATCGTGCAACTGATCGGATTGCCGGAAGGACTGTTTCCGCTGTCGCAGGCTGTGATTTACCTCGCGCAGGCGCCGAAATCGAACGCCGTCAAAAGCGCGTACTTCGCAGCCGCCACTGACGCAGCCGAAACTTCTCGCGAACCAGTCCCACTGCACCTTCGAAACGCCGTGACGCCGCTGATGAAACACGTCGGCTACGGCAAGGAATACCGGTACGTTCACAACGACCCCGACGCTAAGGAAGAAATGGAGTGCCTGCCGCCTCAATTACGCGGCAGGAAATACTTTGAGACAGATGAACACGAGCAGTAAAAAAACAGACAAGGAACTGGCGTTTCTTCAAGACCTCTTTATCGCGCCGGATTGGGGCGAGCGCTTCGCGGAACTGATCGACGAGCACGTTAAGCTGCCCGATGAAGGCAAGGCGTTGTATGCCGCCTCGGGAACCGGCAGTCACGCAATGGCGCTGCAGGAGCGCGCGGGAAGTAAAGTCGAGTTTCTTTGCGTCGACGAAAACGCAGAATGTCTCGAGTTGGCCCAGGCCAAGGCGATGGCGACCAGGGAACAGACGCAATTCACGCAAACGCGTCTGGATTCACTGGCGCTGCCCGACAACGAATTCGACCTCGTCGTCGGCAACGCGTCGCTAGTTCCGACTCAACGCGTGCGCAAGATGTTTTCGGAGATGGTCCGGGTCGCCGGTCCGGGCGCGATGATCGCGCTGGCGCTGCCCACCGCGTCCAGCTTCGGCGAGTTCTTTTCGATCTACTGGGAAGCTTTGTACAACACGGGCCTGACGGAACGCGAGTCGGCCGTCGAGCAGTTGATCACCGAACTGCCCACGGTATCGGACGTCGAGCAGATGGCGGAAGACGAAGGACTGCGTGACGTGACGGCGTGGACACGTATCGAGGAGTTTGATTACGAATCCGGAGAGCAGTTTTTGAATTCGCCGCTGGTGTCTGAGTTTCTGATGCCCGCGTGGCTCGCGCTCGTGCCTGAGAATATGAGAGCAGACTTATCCCGCGAAATCTCGCGTTTAATAAACGAAGAAAGGCATGAGGCGGAGTTCGCGCTTTCGGTGAAAGCTACGTTAGTCGTTGGACAGAAGGCTCACAGCTTTTGAGATCTCAGTTTTCAGATCTGAGATCTCAGATTTGATCTGAGATCTCAAACTACTCCTTAATCTCTTTGCGCGGCTCTCGCTCAGCATCGTCAAGGCCTTCCTTGAACGCGCGTTTGCTTTGGCCCAGGGCCTTTGCCAACTGCGGCAGCCGAGTGGCGCCGAAGAGCAGGAAAATCACCAGTACGATTACGACAAGCTCCGTGGGTCCGAGGCCCGCGATAGCCAGCATTGTTTCACTCATAACGTCCTCTTTCTAAGTGGGTCCAGGGTTATTCTCGGGTATCCGATTCGTAAAACAGGTATTTGCGCCAGGTCTCATCCGCTCTGCCGAGATACCGCATGATTTGGCGGTTGACGTGAAGCGAGAACCCGCGCGGCCGCCGAAGCAGGTGCATCCCCGACTCCTCCGGAGTCCGGTTGCCCTTCTTATGATTGCAGCGTTTGCAACAGGCGACCAGATTATCCCATGCCGACTCCCCTCCACGCGAGCGCGGCTGGACGTGATCGAGTGTCAACTCCGAAGGCGGATATTGCTTGCCGCAATACTGGCAGGTCGAGTGATCGCGCAGCAGGATGTTCTTGCGCGACAACGACCGGCGCTCAAACGGAATGTGAATGTACTCGGTCAGGCGAATTACAGACGGCGCGTGTATCGAGAGTCTCTGCGAGTGAAGCATGTGGCCATTGTGCTCTTCCACCCGGGCCACCCCCTTGAAGATCATCACCACGGCGCGCCTCTCGGTGCACACGTTGATGGGCTCGAAAGAGGTATTCAGGACTAAAACCCGTCCGTTCATATTAGGGCTGATATTACGCGAGCGCCGAAGAGAGTGTCAAAGTTTAGTGTCTCGCGTTTAGTGTCTGGCTCGTGCCAGGGTCATAATCAACACGGATTTAGCGCCCGCTTCCATGAGCGCCGCCTCACACGCCCCGGCTGTAGCGCCGGTCGTGAAAACGTCGTCTACCAGCAGGACGTCTTCGCCCGCAATTAGCCGTGGATAGCGGACTACGAACGCCTTTTCGACACTCTTACGGCGCCCTGTGGCGTCCAGACCCGTCCGATATTTCTCCGGCGAAGAAACACGGATCAGGCTGATCTCGTCCAGCGGAACTCGGAGCGCCTTCGACATTTCACGGCCAATCACAGCCGCCTGATTAAAGCCTCGGGAGCGCAGCCGTTCCTCGTGCAGAGGCACCGGAACGACTCTCGTTACCGTTTCCATCGTCTTCGCTCGCTCGACGAGCAAATCAACAACGTGGCGCGGCAGCGTGGGCTCGCGTTTCAACAGCAGAACAGTCTCGCGCAATGCGCCTTCATACCACCCGATTGCCCCCTCATCCGTGAAAATGTGCCTCGCCCAACAAGCCTCGCACGCAACCCCATGGCGATGCTGCTCAACACTGCCGCCGCAGATACGGCAGCGTTGTGGATATACGAGGGAGAGCAAGGCGTCGGTGAGGAACATACCTTAGTTACCAGAACGGCCTCCCCGAACTGATTCGAGGAGGCCGTTGTCGTATCGACTAAAATGGCGCGTTCGACGCTTTATTCGTCTTCTTCGCCGAGGAGTCCGCGCTCTTGTAAATCCTGGCAGCGAACGCAGTGTCGCGCCCACGGCACGGCATCGAGACGCTTCTCCGGCAATGCCTCGCCGCAGTGCACGCACTTGCCATAACCGGAGGTTTCGATCCGCTCGAGCGCCTCGTCAATTAAATTGAGCAACCGGCGATCGTTGTCAGACATCGACACCAGCAACTCTTTTGTATACGCATTCGCCGCCATGTCGGCGGGGTCCTGCGTGGCCTCGGCGTCGCGTTCCCGACTATAAAGCTCAGCCGCCTGTACCTGGCCAACAAGGCCTTCGCGACGACCCAGCAACTTGTCGCGGAAAACTTTAGTGCGCCTCTTATCCATATATAGTTTTAGTCCTCCAAACCCTACTTGATAATTTCCAGTCCCCGCGCGAAATCACTTCTGATACGGCAAACCGTGGATGATCGTGTACGCCCGGTATAATTGCTCCAACAACAGCACTCGCGCCATTTCGTGCGTCAACGTCAGCCGGGAAAGCGACCAACGTTTGTCCGCTCGTTCGACCAACTCGCGCGTCACGCCATTCGGCCCGCCGATAACGAACGCGACTTCCTTGATACCGTTGCCTTCCCAACCTCTGACTTGCTCGGCCAGTTGTTGGGACGTCCATTCCGAGCCTTCCGGATCCAGGAGCACCGTTATTGCGCCAGGACGAAGAGCGTCTGAGATGCGTTTCGTCTCCTTATCGATGCCCGACTTGTCAACGCGGCCAAGTTCCCGCAGTTCAGTCACTTCACAACGAACAAAATGCGACAGCCGTTCGGCGTAATCCTCGACGAGCGCGCGCAGCCTCGCATCTCGGGTCTTCCCTGTCCAAATGATCCGAAAGCGCATCACATCTGTGTGCTCTTTTTATAAAGATCCGTGCTTGCCGCCGTCGCGGAATTCCGCAGGCAACTCGACGCGCTTCGATTCGCGCCACAAACGTTCAAGGTCGTAGAACTTCCGCGCCTTCTGCTCGAACACATGGACCACGAAGTCGCCGTAGTCGAGCAGGATCCATTCCGCCGTCTTGTAGCCTTCGACGCGCGCGGCAGTCTCGCCCGACTTCTTCAGTTGCTCGTAGACTTCGTCCGAAATCGCCTGCACTTGCCGTTCGTTTGCGCCGCTGACGATCACGAAGTGGTCGGTGAAACTCGCGATCTCGCGCAGGTCGAGGACCACCGGGTCGATCGCTTTCTTCTCGCCGGCGGCATGAAGCGCCGCGCAAATGCGTTCGTCGAGAACGGTCTCGCACGTCTCGGTTTGAGGCTTGGACCGCACGGCCGGTTGGGGGTTCAGTGATTGTTCCTTAACGCTTGAGTTTTCTTTCATTCGTATCTCGGTAAATCTCGTACTTCCTGATGTATTCAGCCACCGGCGCCGGGACCAGCCGCGCCACCTCGTCAAAACGTCCTTCACGAGCAAGGCGCCGGACGTCAGTCGCGGAGACGTCTTTCATCACCGCATCCGTGAAGAGCACGCGCGCGCCGGGAACCGGCAACGTCTTGTCGACGTCGTATCCGGGCCGGGTAACGACGATGTAATTGATCGTCGACAACAGCCGTTCCCACTCGCGCCAGGTTGTAATCTCCGACCACGAGTCGGCGCCCATAATGAAAAAGAGCTCGGTCGAACTGCCCTGGATCGTTTCAAACACCCGTTGAAAATGCTCGACCGTATCGACGGTGTAACGTCGATCCGGAGCGTCGAGCTCGAACGTCGAAATCGACAACCGCGGATCGTTCTGCGTCGCCAGCGCCAGCATCGCATAGCGATGTATCGGCGGCGTTACGGGACGCTGCATCTTGTGCGGCGCAACCTGGGCCGGCACAAACAACACTTTCTCAATCTCAAACAGCTCTAAAACCCGGCGCGCTATCTCGAGGTGGCCTAAATGGACCGGATCGAATGTTCCGCCATACAAGGCGATCCGACGTTGCGCGCCCATCTTCTACAAAGCCAGTTCCACCGTATCGTTGCGCTGGCCGGCTTTGCTCAACTCGTCGAGCTTCGCCGCTACAGCGTGGATCAGTTCACGCACGCCTTCGTTCGTCGCCGACGAGATCGCAAAGAACGGTTTGCCATCCTGCTCCGCGCGCGCTCGCAACGACTCGAGCCGCTGCGGATCGTCGAGCGCGTCAATCTTCGTCGCCACAACGAACTGCGGTCTCGTCGCCAGGTCCTCGTTGTACGACGCGAGCTCGTGATTGACCGTCTCGTACGCCGCGACCGGTTCCTGTTGCGGCAACGACGAAACGTCGACGAGATGAAGCAGCAGCTTCGTGCGCTCGATGTGGCGCAGGAAGCGATCTCCCAAACCCGCGCCGGCATGCGCGCCTTCGATCAAACCGGGAATGTCGGCAATCACGAACGTGCGAAAGTCGCCGAGATCCACGACGCCGAGGTGCGGCTCCAAAGTCGTGAACGGATAGTCGGCGATCTTCGGACGCGCGGCGGAAACCGTCGAGATGAAAGTCGACTTGCCGGCGTTGGGAAAACCCACGAGGCCGACGTCGGCCAACAGTTTCAACTCCAGTTGCAGCTCACGTTCTTCGCCTTTGCTGCCGCTCTGGTGATAACGCGGCGCGCGATTTGTGGAACTCGTGAAGTGTGAGTTGCCGAAGCCGCCACGGCCGCCGCGCGCGGCGAGCCAGCGGGCGCCGTCGTAGCTGAGGTCGTGCAACAAGTCGCCGGTGTCTGCGTCAAAGATCTGGGTCCCTACGGGAACACGAACGATCAAGTCTTCGCCGTCGCGGCCCGAACGCTTCGAGCCTTCGCCGTGCAGCCCGCGATCGGCTACGTGGCGCGGGTTGTAACGGAGATGAAGCAGCGTGTTGAGCGAATCATCGGCCACGAGGACGACGTCGCCGCCGCGCCCGCCATCGCCGCCGGATGGCCCGCCACGGGGCACAAACTTTTCGCGCCGGAAAGCAGTAACGCCGTTACCTCCGTCACCCCCTTGCACGTGGATCTTGGCGCGATCAATAAACATCTAAATTGAAAGCGACGCCCGGGCGCGCATTAGGTGCTGCTCAGGCGTCGCGAACTGGCGAATGATATTTTCTAAGCAGCCGATTGCTCCATAGGGTAGACGCTGATGAACTTGCCCGAGCGGCCTTTGTCCTCAAACTTCACGACGCCGTCAATTAACGCGAAAAGCGTGTCGTCTTTCCCTCTGCCTACGTTGTTGCCGGGTTTCCACTTCGTCCCGCGCTGCCGCGCGATGATGTTGCCGCCGAGCACCTGCTGCCCGCCAAACTTCTTGAGTCCCAACCGCTGCGACTGCGAATCGCGCCCGTTTCTGGATGAGCCAACGCCTTTTTTGTGTGCCATAAAGAACTCCCGATTCTAACCTTACTCAATCGTGTCGATCTTGAGGGTCGTGTAACCCTGGCGGTGACCGCGAGTGCGCTTGTACTGCTTGCGCCGCTTCTTCTTGAACACGACGACCTTCTGGTCTTTGCCGTGGCCGACGACGGTCGCTTTAGCGGGATTGTCGCCGGTCGTTAAAAGGGTTTCGAGCTCAATCGAGCTGCCGGCTTCAGCCTGGAGCGAGGGAACGCGAATCGTCTGGCCCTCTTCGACCAGGAACTGCTTGCCGCCGGCTTTGATAATTGCATGTGACATTTATCGTTTACCTCTCAGACGACCCAAATCGCCATAGAAAAGTCGGGTATTATATGGGAACCGTACGCAAAACGGCAACCGCTGGGAGTGTTTTCCAGCTTGCGAACGCCAGTGCAGAGGGGGTGTCGGGGTCCCTTTTACTCGTGTTTCCCGCTTGAGCGACGCCAGTGAAATAGGGATTTTTCAGAATTCCTTTTCACATGTCTTTCGCGATTGCGGAACGTCAGTGAAATAGAACTTTTTTTTAATACCCCTTCCGCTAGATGCGCCGCTTACGCGCGCTGTGCGCCCACCTTGCCGTTTCGCGCCAGGAAGTACTCCATGAAGTCCGTCCCGATCTCGCCCCTGCGGAACCGCTGGTCGTCCATGATCTTCTGGTGGAGCGGAATCGTCGTCTTGATTCCCTCGACGACCATCAACTCCAAAGCCCGTTTCATGCGCGCGATAGCGAGGTCGCGCGTGCGCGCGTGGACGATGACTTTCGCGATCAGCGAATCGTAAAAAGGCGAGACCTGGTAGCCCGCATAGACGAATGTATCGACGCGGACGCCCGGGCCACCAGGTAGGTTGAAGGCCGTGATCGTGCCCGGCGACGGCGCAAACGTTACCGGATCCTCGGCGTTGATGCGGCACTCGATCGCGTGACCGACTATCAGCAGATCGTCCTGCGCGTAGCCGAGCGGCTCACCCTCGGCGATCCGGATCTGGTTGCGGACGATGTCGGCAAGCGTCACCATCTCCGTCACCGGATGCTCGACCTGGATGCGCGTGTTCATCTCCATGAAGTAGTAGTTGCCATGGATGTCGAGCAGAAACTCGACCGTTCCCGCGCTCGAGTAGCCAAGCTTCTTACAAGCCGAAACCGCCGCCTCGCCCATCTTCTGGCGTAACTCCGGGGTCAACACAGTCGAGGGCGCTTCTTCCATCAACTTCTGGTGCCGCCGCTGAATCGAACACTCGCGCTCGCCGAGATGGATGCACTCGCCAAACTCGTCGGCAAGGACCTGGATCTCGATGTGGCGCGGCTGTTCGATATAGCGCTCGATATAGACACTGCCGTCGTTGAAAGCCGCCGCCGCTTCAGTCGACGCGGTTTCGAGCGCCTTCGCAAGCTCCTGTTGCGAACGAACGATGCGCATGCCGCGCCCGCCGCCGCCGGCCGACGCTTTGACGATCAATGGGTAACCGATCTCGCGAGCGATTTTGCGCGCCTCTTCTTCGGAAGTGATAGCGCCTTCACTTCCGGGCACGACCGGCAACCCGGCTTCTTTCATCGTCCGGCGCGCTTCAATTTTGTCGCCCATCAGCCGGATGACGTTTGCGCGCGGGCCGATGAACTTGATGTTGCAGTCTTCGCAGATCTGCGCGAAGTATGCCGACTCCGCGAGGAAACCGTAGCCCGGATGAATCGCGTCGACGTTGAAGATTTCGGCGGTGCTGATGATGGCGGGAATGTTCAGATAACTCTGCGCGGACGGTGCTGGTCCAATGCAGGCGGCTTCGTCCGCGAAACGAACGTGCAGCGAATCGCGATCGACGTCGCTGTGGACTGCAACGGTCTTGATGCCCATCTCCTTACACGTCCAGATGATGCGGCAAGCGATCTCGCCGCGATTCGCGATCAGGATCTTTTTGAATTTGCGCGGGTTAAAAGCCATCTGTATTTACAAAAAAACACAAATGATTGCTCATTTGTGTCTCTCGCGCCTTTGAGTATTCTATCTGCGAATTCCGAAAAGCGGCTGCCCGTATTCGACGGGCTGCCCGTTCTCAACGTAAATCTTCACCACTTCGCCCGCAGCCTCGGCTTGAATCTCGTTCATGAGTTTCATCGCCTCGATGATGCACACCACTGTATCCGGTTCGACGTTGCTGCCGATTTTCACGAATGGATCCGCAGTGGGTGAAGCCGATCGATAAAACGTGCCGACTATCGGAGAAGGAATGATGTGCAGGTCCTGGTCCTGCGAAGCCTCGGTTGCCGCGTGCGCGCCGGGATGCGAGGGGACAGAAGCAGCAGGCGCCGGACTGGTCTGCGCCGGTTGCGGTCCACCTTGCGCGGCGGGCGCGGCAGCAACTTGCGCGGGATCCGCGTACTGGACCGGCTGGGAGTTGACGCCTTCACGTCGCAGGCGAACGCGAAAGTCCTGACTCTCTAGCTCGAGCTCGGCCAACCCGTTTTCGCGAAGCAGCGAGATCAGCTCCCGCAGCTCCTCCATGTTGACCGAAGCTCTTGGTGCAGGATCGCTCTGTTCTTTGCGTGCAGCCATGTGTTCTCAGCCTGACCGGCGGATTACTCCGGTTGTTCGGTTTCCCCGGCAGTGTCCGTGGTTTCGCTCTTGGCTGCTTTCTTCGATCCCTTCTTCTTCGCGCCGGCCGTTTTCGTCGCGCGCTTCTTCGCAGCTTCAATCGCCTCGACTTCGCGCGGATTGTCGACCAGCTCGATGATTGCGAGCTCCGCGTCGTCGCCGTCGCGATGACCGAGTTTCAGGATGCGCGTGTAACCACCGGGCCGATCCTTGTAACGCTCACCCAGCTCGTTGAAGAGCCGTTTGAGCGCCGCCACGCCGGCTGTGCGCTCGGGGCGCAACTGTCCGCGTTTGCCGGTCGCCGGGCTCATCGCCGTGTTTCCGGCGTGGAAGAAGCCGGCGGCCTGACGTCGCAGGTGCAACGCGCGGGCGTCGGCGCCTTCGTCGGAAAAAGTACGTGCACGCCGCGAGAGCGTGATGGCGCGCTCGACGAACGGGCGCAGCTCTTTCGCTTTGGGAAGCGTGGTGACGATGCGCTCGTCGCGAGAGTTAATCAGGGAAGTCGCGAGGTTGCGCAGCATCGAGTTGCGATGCTCGCTGGTGCGACCGAGTTTTCGATGTGCCTTTAGATGTCGCATACTGCCGCCTTACTGTTCCTCTTCGCCTTCGTAGTCTGACAGGTCAGCGCCATCGCGGCCGCCCGTGCCGGGAATCGGATTACCTTGCTCGTCAAACTCCATGCCGAAATCGAGACCCATGCCGTTGAGGATCTCCTTGATCTCGTTGAGCGACTTCTTGCCGAAATTCTTGGTCGCCAGCATTTCGCGCTCGGTGCGTTGGACGAGATCGCGAATGGTGCGGATGTCGGCATTCTTCAGACAGTTGTAAGAACGAACTGACAGTTCGAGCTCGTCGACTGAACGATCCAACTGGTCGTTGCGCGGCAGCGGCGGACGCTCCATTTTCGCGTACGCGAAGTCGTCCGTGTCTTCCTCGAAGTTGATGAAGATGGACATGTGGTCCTTGATCAACTTCGCCGCGAGGCCGATCGAGTCTTCAGGTTTGACGGAGCCGTCGGTCCAGACTTCGATGGTCAGCTTGTCGAACTCGGTGTTCTGACCGAGACGCGCTGCTTCGACGTTGTAGTTCACTTTCTTGACGGGAGTGTGGACGGAGTCGATCGGAATGTAGCCGAGCGACAGGTCTTCGTCGAAGTTGCGATCGGCAGAAACGTAGCCGCGCCCGCGCTTGAGACGCATCTCGACGCGCAGCGATCCGCCTTCGCTCACGGTTGCGATGTGAACGGAAGGATCGAGGATCTCCACGTCACCATCGGCGTCGATGTCGGCCGCGGTGACTTCGCCGGCTTCTTCTTTCGCGATGCGCAGCGTCTTCGGCTCGCTGCTGTGCAGCTTAAAGGGCACCTGTTTGAGGTTCAGAATAACGTCGGTGGCGTCTTCCACCACGCCTTTGATGGACGAGAACTCGTGTTCCACGCCTTCGATCTTGACTGCTGTAATAGCCGCGCCTTCGATTGACGAAAGCAGCGCGCGGCGAAGCGAATTGCCGACGGTGGTGCCGAAGCCGCGCTCGAATGGTTGGGCCGAGAAGCGGCCGTACCGTTCCGTCAGGGTCTCCGCGTCTGCCGCCAGCCGTCGCGGCATTTGAAATCCCGTCCAAAGATTATTTTGGTCCATAGCCATAGCGTTCCAGGTTCCTAAAGAAAAATGCGACTGGCGAACCCGCGGACGCATCGCGCGCCCGGGATTCGCCACGGTTAATTACTTGCTATAAAGCTCGACGATGAGCTGCTCGTTGATCATCCGATCGATATCATCGCGCACCGGAGTGGCGGTGATACGTGCCGACATGTCGCCGTCGGCGGAGATCCACGACGGACGTCCACGGCCGGACGCGGTTTGCCAGGCGCCCTCGATGTGAACGTTCTTCCGGCTCGCATCTTTCACACTGACGACGTCGCCGGGCTTTACTTGATAAGAGGGAATATCTACTTTGCGGTCGTTGACCAGAATGTGACCGTGATTCACCAATTGTCGCGCCTGGCGGCGTGAGGTGGAGAACCCGGCGCGATAGACCGCATTGTCCAGTCGCCGCTCCAGCAGGAACAGAAGGTTCTCGCCGGTGATGCCCTTCATGCGGGCAGCACGCTCGAAGTAGTTCCGAAACTGTCCTTCGAGAATGAAGTAGATGCGCTTGACCTTTTGCTTCTCGCGCAACTGCTGGCCGTAGCCAACGAGCGCTTTACCGCGGCGCAGCGAGTTACCGTGCTGTCCGGGAGGCTGCGTGCCGCGTTTTTCGATGGGGCACGCGGGTTTGTAACAACGATCGCCCTTCAAAAAGAGCTTTGCGCCTTCGCGTCGACAAAGGCGACACACTGCTTCTCTATACCTAGCCAACTAATTTGCCTCCAGTCTAAACGTGTCTAAAGTTAGACGGAAAAGTTTACAGGTCGCACTTCATCAGTGCTGTGACCCTTCATCCTTTGGGTTATTCACTTCTATTGAACAAAGCTTCTAAACTCTTCGCCGTTTCGGCGGCCGGCACCCGTTGTGCGGAATCGGCGTCGTGTCGCGAATCGTGATGACGCGAATGCCGGCATTCGCGATCGCGCGAATCGCCGACTCACGGCCGCCGCCGGGGCCTTTCACTCTCACTTCGCACTGATGCATTCCCGCTTCGTGGGCCTTCTTGGCCGCTTCGTACGCCGCCTGTTGAGCGGCGAAGGGAGTGCCCTTGCGCGAACCGCGAAAACCGCGCGCGCCCGCTGACGACTGCGCGATCAGGTTCCCCTCGAGATCCGTGATCGAGATCATCGTGTTGTTGAACGACGCCGCGATATGGACGATGCCGTTGGGAACGTTCTTCTTCTCTTTCTTCCGAAAGACCTTTTTCTTTCCGCCTGCTTTAGCCATAGATTCTCGTTTTTAAATCCGTGTTCCAACTTGCGTGACGCAGGCAGGAGACACGGATAAAGTAATTACTTCTTGCCGGGCGCCTTCTTCTTCGCGATGGTGGCGCGGCGTGGACCTTTACGCGTGCGAGCGTTGGTGTGCGTTCGCTGTCCACGAACGGGCAGCGCGCGGCGATGCCGCAGACCGCGATAACAGCCGATGTCCATCAAACGCTTGATGTCCATTTGGACACGCTTGCGCAGGTCGCCTTCGATTTCGCCCTGCGTCTCGAGGATGGCGCGAATGCGGCTCAGCTCGTCTTCACTCAAGTCGCGAACGCGGGTGTCGAGGTTGACGCCTGCTTCCTTCAGCACTGAGTTCGAACGCGAGCGGCCGATGCCGTAAATGTAAGTCAGGCCGATCTCGGCTCTCTTGTTGGGCGGTAGGTCTACTCCAGCTACACGTGCCATCTTGTTTCCCGATTATCCTTGTCTCTGTTTATGTTTGGGATTCACACAAATCACCCGCACCACGCCTTTGCGGTGGATGACTTTGCACTTGTCGCACATCTTCTTCACTGACGCACGGACTTTCATCGACGTAACCTCTGACTATTTATAGCGGTATGTAATTCGGCCGCGATTAAGATCGTAAGGAGAAAGCTCTACCAAAACTCGATCGCCTGGAAGAATGCGAATGAAATGCTTCCGCATCTTTCCTGAAATGTGCGCAAGCACCTGGTGCTGGCTGTCCTCCAACTCAACCCGAAACATAGCGTTAGGCAAAGTCTCCAGCACCTTTGCCATGACTTCTATCGCCTCTTCCTTCGCCATATCCTCTCAGGTTGAAGTTTCGACGCTGCCGACAAACTGCGAATAATACCATCCGCCCGCCGGTTTTTACAAATCCGTGTGCGGGGTAGGAGGAAACACAGATTAGACGGATACCTCCTGGGGGGTGGTCGAATTGACCAGCGTCAGCACCTCCGGCCCGTCGTCGGTGATGGCGATGGTGTGCTCCGCGTGGGCGCTCGGCTGGCCGTCCACGGTCACGACCGTCCACCCATCCGCCAGAACCTTCGTGTAATGCGTCCCCAAATTGACCATCGGCTCGATCGCGAAGCAGTACCCGCTCTTGATCTTCGGCCCCAGCCCCGGACGTCCGTAATTCGGAATCTGCGGATCCTCATGCATCCGCCGCCCAATCCCGTGCCCCACATAGTCGCGAACGACGGAGTAGCCGTTCGCCTCAGCATGCTCCTGAACAGCCCAGCCGATGTCTCCGAGATGGTTCCCCGGCAGGCACTGCTGGATCGCCCGCTCGAGACACTCTTCAGTCACGCGGATCAGCTTCAACCACTCCTCACTGACTTTCCCGACGGGAACAGTCGTCGCCGTATCGCCGACAAACCCCTCGAGCGTCACCCCGCAATCGATCGAAAAGATGTCGCCTTCCTTCAGTGTGTAATCGGACGGAAACCCGTGAACGATCTGCTCGTTGACTGACGCGCAGATCGAATACGGAAAACCGTTATACCCCTTGAACGTCGGCAACGCGCCCGCATCGCGAATCATCTTCTCAGCCGCGTGATCGAGATCGAGCGTCGTAATACCCGGCTCAACCATTTTGCGAAGTCGTTCCCGAACCTGCCCCACGAGCTGCCCCGCGGCGCGCATCTTCTCGAGCTCTCTTCTTGACTTACCGATAATCATGGTATTTCCAAATCTCTTCTCTTATTCGCCCTTGACGATCTGTTCCACGTCGCGATAGATGCTCTCCCGATCGCGGTTGCCGTCGACGGAGCGAAGCAGGTTCTTCGCCCGGTAATAATCGATCAGCGGACGAGTCTTTCCCTCGTACGTCATCAGCCGCGCATGCACTGTTTCCGCGTTGTCGTCAGCGCGATGCACGAGTTGCGCCTGCGGGTGCAGATCGCAAACGTTGTCGTGCTTCGGCGGCTTGAAATAGACGTTGTAAATCTCGTTGCATACCGGACAGTTTCGCCTGCCCGTCATGCGCTTTTCAAGTAGATCGAGGGGAACGTCGATCTGAATCGCCACGATCTCTTTGTGTTGTTCGGCGGCGAGATGTTCCAGGCTTACGGCCTGCGCGGGCGTGCGGGGAAACCCGTCGAGGATGTAACCGTTGCGGCAGTCTTCTTTCGCCGTCCGTTCCTTGACGAGTTGAATCGTCAACTCGTCGGGGACCAGTTGTCCCCGGTTCATGAGATCTCTGACTTCCTGCGCGAGCGGCGTCTGTGCTGTTTTGAGCGCGCGAAAAATATCGCCCGTGGAGATCTGGGGCAAGTGCAAACGCTCTTGAAGCAAGCGCGCCTGCGTGCCTTTTCCGGCACCAGGCGCACCCATCAGCACGATAATTTTCGACATAGTGTCAGGAGCGCCGGCCACGCAGTCTTCCGCCGCCGCCGAGGAAGCCTTCGTAGTTACGCATCACGAGTTGGGCCTCGATCTGGGCCACCGTATCCATCGCAACGCCGACGAGGATCAGCAACGACGTGCCGCCGAAGTAGAACTGATAATTCATTCCGGTCGGAATCCATGAGAGACCGGGAGTCGAACTAACTATCGTGTCCAGCCATGGGCCGATAAACGGCAGGCGCGCCACTTTGAATCCGCTCAACATGAACTGCGGGATGAACGCGACCAGCGCGAGGTAGATCGCACCGACGGTCGTCAACCGCGTCAGGATCGAATTGAGATACTCGGCGGTCGCTCTTCCGGGGCGAATGCCCGGCATGAAACCGCCGTGCTTGCGCAGGTTGTCAGCCACTTCTTCCACGTTGAAAACGATCGAAACGTAGAAGAACGTGAAGAAGATGATCAGCGACAGGAAGATCAGCTCGTAATACGGATCGCTCGCGTGAAAAACCTGGAAGAACGTCCAGACTTTAGCCCACAATCCCTGCTGCGCGGCCGGGAGAGCGAGCTCCGCTTGATCAGGAGGAAACGCCGCGAACAAACTCTGCGGCATCGACAGCACTGACGACGCGAAGATGACCGGGATCACGCCGCCCATGTTGATCTTCAGCGGCATCGTAGTCTGTTGCCCGCCGACGAGCTGGCGCCCGACGTGGCGCTTCGCGTAACTGACAGGGATCTTGCGTCGCGCTGATTCTACGAAAACGATAAACGCGATGATTGCCACCATCGCAGCCACCATCGCCATGACGCCGATGATTTCCATCGTGTCGCCGCCGCGAACGCGCGTGAAAACCTGCTGCACGCCGCTCGGCAGGCCGATGACGATACCGGCGAAAATGAGTAACGAGATACCGTTGCCGACGCCGCGCTCGGTGATCTGTTCGCCGAGCCACATCACGAACATCGTTCCGGTGGTCAACGTGAGCACGGTGCTGAGACGAAAACCCCAACCCGGCGCGCCGACGCCGTTGACTTGCAGCCAGTGGGCCACGAACGACGTCTGGATCGCCGCAAGGACGACGGTCAGGTAGCGCGTCCACTGGTTGATCTTTTGCCGTCCCATCTCGCCTTCTTCCTGCAGTTTCTTCAACTGCGGCGAGACGACGGTCATGAGTTGCAGGATGATCGAGGCGGTGATGTACGGCGTGACGCCAAGCGCGAAGACTGAGATCGTGCGGAAGTTTCCGCCGGAGAAGAGGTCGAGAACGCCGAGCAGCGTGCCGGCCACGTCGCGCCAAACTTCGTCGAGGCGCGCGCGGTTGATGCCCGGTGCGCCGACGTGCGCGCCAAAGCGATAGACGGCGAGCAGTCCCAGCGTAAAGAAAATGCGCCGGCGCAGATCCGGCACATTGAACATATTACGAACGGCGGCTAAAAACTTCTCCATCCTGATCCCCTCTCGCTAACGCAAGATTATCCGCCAATCTGAACGACAGCGCCACCTGCCTTTTCGATCTTCTCGCGGGCGCTCTTCGTGAACCGGTGCGCGGAGACGCGAAGCGGCTTCGAGACCTCGCCGTTTCCAAGAACTACTACGTCGAACTTCGCTTTCTTGATCAATCCGCGATCGTGAAGGACCTCGGGAGTAATCTCCGCGTCGGCTTCGAAGTTTTGTTCCAACGACGCGAGACTGATCTCGAGCCAGCGTTTCTTGAAGATGTTGGTGAAGCCGCGCTTCGGCAGACGCCGGTGCAGCGGCATCTGGCCGCCTTCGAAACCGATCTTGCGCGAATAACCCGAGCGCGATTTCTGACCTTTTTCACCGCGGCCCGCGGTCTTACCCAAACCGGAGCCCGGCCCGCGTCCGACTCGCTTCTTCTTGTGCGTCGAACCTTTCGCCGGCTTGACTGTGTTTAGACTGATTGCCATTTTTTACTCCACAATCCGCAACAAGTGCGGCACCTTCGCGACCGCGCCGCGCATCGCTTCCGTGTCCGGACGCTCGACGATCTGATTGAGCTTTGTGAGACCAAGGCTGCGCACGATCGTCTTGTGCGTCTTTGGCGCGGCGATGAAGCTGCGATAGTACTGGATGCGAATCTTCGACTGCGTTTGACCGTTTGTGTTAGCTCTACGCGGCATAACTCTCCCTCTGAGATCTCAAATCTGAGATCTCAAAACTACATCTCCTCGACCTGCTTACCACGCAAACGCGCAAGCTCCATCGGATCCTTCATCCGCAGCAGCGCGTCGAACGTGGCACGCACGACGTTGTGCGGGTTCGTCGAGCCCAACACTTTCGTCCGCACGTCCCTGACGCCGACTGCCTGCATGACGGCACGCACCGCGCCTCCCGCGATCACGCCCGTGCCTTCCGAAGCCGGCTTGACCAAAACACGGCCCGCGCCGTACTCGCCGATCAACTGGTGCGGCAGCGTGTTATTGATGAGCGGCACGCGAATCAAGTTCTTCTTGGCTGACTCGATTCCCTTCTTGATCGCCAGCGGCACTTCACGCGCTTTGCCGGTGCCGAAGCCGACGTGCCCGCCCTCATCGCCGACCACTACGAGCGCCGCGAACGAAAGGTTCTTGCCGCCCTTAACGACCTTGGTGACGCGATTGATGGAGATGACTTGATCTTTGAGGTCAAGTCCCTGCGCCGGAATGCGTTGCTTGGGTTGTCTCATAGTCTATTCTTGTTTCTTCTTCTTCGACTTCTTCTCTTTAGAATCTTCGGCGGGCGGCGCTTTCGGCTCTTCCGCCTCAGGTTCGGCAACCACTTCGTTCTTGTTCAATCCTGCCGCGCGGGCTGCGTCTGCCAACGCTTTCACCCGCCCGTGATACAGGTAACCGCCGCGATCGAATACGACCTGCTCGATTCCCTTCGCCATCGCGCGCTCGGCGATAATCTGGCCGACGCGGCGCGCAGCGTCGAGATTGCCGCCGCCTCCGCCACGCAGGTCTTTCTCCGTCGTGGATGCCGACACGAGCGTCTTGCCGAGACGATCGTCGATCACCTGCGCGTAAATGTGGTTCAAGCTGCGATAGATCGCCAGGCGGGGTCTTTCAGTGTCGTCTTTAACTTTCCGGCGAATCCGCGTGTGAATCGCGTTTCGCACTTCTGCTCTATTCGTGTTTGCCATAGTCATTTCCGAATTTTCTATTGCCGATTACTTGCCCGTCTTGCCTGGCTTCAACTTGATCGGCACGTCGGCGTAGCGCACGCCCTTGCCTTTGTAAGCATCGGGCTTGCGCAGCTTGTGCATCTCGGCTGCGACCTGACCCAGCTTCTGTTTGTCGATGCTGGTCAGCGTCAACGTCGTCTGGTACTGCTGGATGCTTCCCTTCGTGGTCAGACGTTCCGCTTTCGCGTCGACTTCGGGCGGCAGCGGAAACTCGATCGGATGCGAGTAGCCGAGCGAGAAGACGATCTTCTTCCCCTGCACGTCAGCCTTGTAACCGACGCCGACGACGTCCATCTGCTTGCTGAACCCTTCGGTCACGCCGACGATGGCGTTGTTTGCGAGCGCGCGCGCCAATCCGTGCAGCGCGGCCTGATCGTCGGAACTGCGCTCGGCGCGCAGCTCCTCGTTTTCTACCTTGAAGCTAATCCCACTGGGGATGGGAGTCTTCAGCGTGCCTTTCGGTCCTTTCACTTCGAGCTCGCGCTCGTGGACCGTGACGGTCACGCCCTTGGGCACCGCGATTACTTTTTTTCCAATTCGAGACATAACCTTGGTCCTATCAGTAGATCTGCGCCAACAGTTCTCCGCCGATGTTTTCCCGGCGCGCGGCCTTGCCGCTCATCAGACCTTTGGAGGTCGACACGATGTTGATGCCGTAGCCGCCAAGCACTTTCGGAATCTCGCTCGAACCGACATAAACGCGCCGGCCCGGCGTCGAAACTCGCTGCAAGTGGGTGATCGAAGACGTGCCGCGCGCATCGTAGCGAAGAAAGATGCGGATGGTGCGCTTGAGCCCCTCGCCCTTGACGACGAAGTTGTTGATGTAGCCCTCTTCCTTCAGGATGCGGGCGATCTCCAGTTTGAGCTTTGAAGCCGGAACGTCGACGCGCGAGTGCTTGGCCGCGATGGCGTTGCGGATTCGCGTCAACATATCGGCAATGGGATCTGTCATGAAATAGCTCCGTTAAATTCGTGTTACCAGCTCGACTTGACCACGCCAGGGATCTGTCCCTGAAGCGCCAACTCGCGAAAACAAATGCGGCATAAATTGAACTTCCGCAAGTAACCTCGCGGCCGTCCACAGCGTTTGCAGCGAGTGTAAGCCCGAACTGAAAACTTCGGTTTGCGTCCAGCTTTCGCTATCAGTGATTTCTTTGCCATCCGTTGTAATTCCGATCCGTGATCTAAGTTCTGAACGGCATGCCGAGGCCTTTGAGCAGGGCCCGAGCGTGCTCGTCGGTACGCGCGGTGGTCACGATCGAGATGTTCATCCCGCGCAGCTTGTCGACTTTATTGAAATCGATCTCCGGAAAGATCAGTTGCTCGCGAATGCCGATGGTGTAGTTTCCGCGGCCGTCGAAAGCCTTCGGCGAAACGCCGCGGAAGTCTCTCACGCGCGGCAGCGCTACTGACACGAGCCGATCGAGAAACTCGTACATGCGATCGCCGCGCAACGTGACGACGACGCCGATCGGCATCCCCTGACGCAGTTTGAACGACGCGATGGATTTCTTCGCTTTCGTGATCACCGGCTTCTGCCCGGTGATGGCGCGCAGCTCATCGGCCGCCGTGTCGAGAATCTTCTGGTTGGCAATGGCCTCGCCCATGCCCATATTGATCACGATCTTCTCGAGTTTCGGGACGCCCATCGGATTGGTGATCCCGAACTCGCGGGCAATCTGGGGCGCGATCTCCTTCTGATATCGCTCTTTTAACCTTGCAGCCATTTCAGGTCCTTCTCAGGTCTTTCGTCTTAGGTCTTATTTCTCTATCGAGTGTCCGCTCTTTGACGCCAGGCGCGTCTTCGAACCATCGCTCTCGACGTGATACTTCACGCGCGT
Organism: Pyrinomonadaceae bacterium; assembly: GCA_035649995.1. Classification (GTDB taxonomy): domain Bacteria; phylum Acidobacteriota; class Blastocatellia; order Pyrinomonadales; family Pyrinomonadaceae; genus PSRF01. The sequence goes on from DASRIM010000175.1 coordinate 24,458, forward strand.
CGGCCGGCCCGTCTCCGGGTCGATGAGCTGGACGTTCGAAATGTCGATGAACGACTCCTTGTCGACGATGCCGCCGCCGCGATTGGCCTGCGGGTTCGCCTTCTGGTGGCGCTTGATCATTCCGATGCCTTCGATGCGGACTTTTCCTTTGCCCGGATCCACTTCCAGCACGCGGCCGCGTTTGCCTTTGTCGCGCCCGGCGATGACGGCGACCTGGTCATTCTTTCGGATCTTCGAGCGCTTTGTTCCTGCCATGTCCTTAAATCACCTCCGGCGCGAGCGAAACGATCTTCATGAAGTTCTTGTCGCGTAGTTCGCGGGCCACTGGTCCAAAGACGCGAGTGCCGATCGGCGTTCCGTCTTCCTTGATCAGGACGGCGGCGTTCTGGTCGAACCGCACGTACGTTCCGTCGGCGCGGCGCACTTCCTTGCGCGTGCGCACGATCACGGCGTCCTGCACCGTGCCCTTTTTGATGGTGCCGTCGGGAGAAGCCTCTTTGACCGTCACCTTGATCCGGTCGCCCAGGCTCGCGATCTTTCCCGTGGATCCGCCAATCGGCATGATCATTTCCACGCGGCGGGCCCCCGAATTGTCAGCAACCTCCAGCGAGGTCTGCATCTGAATCACTGTCGTTACCTCCGACTCGAATACGAGTTCGAAATTCGAGTTTCGAAATTCGAGATTACTTCGCGGCTTTCTGAACGATCTCAATCACGCGCCAGCGTTTGCGCGCCGATAGCGGGCGTGTCTCGACGATTCGCACCTTGTCGCCGACTGTTGCGCCCAGCTCGTCGTGGGCCATGAACTTCGACGTGCGCCGCACGTAACGGCGATACTTGCGATGGCGGACGAGCCGGTCCACGCGGACGACGACGGTCTTCGTCATCTTGTCAGAAGCAACCGTGCCGACTTTCGTCGAACGATTGGCCCTGTCGGCCTTCGCCTGTGGCGCTACTTCACCTGCGCTTTCGCTAATGTTTTCTTGATTCTCTGCCATGCTTTCTTCCTAATCCGTGTTTACTTACGTAGTGCCACGCTGCTTCGAAATCGTCTCGATGCGCGCCAGCGATTTCTTTTCCTGCCGAATCCGCTTGATGGCGTCAACTTCGCCCAGCGCCAGTTTGAAGTTCAGCCGAAACAGCGACTCACGTAAACGCGCGGCTTCAGCGTGTAATTCCTCATCCGCCAGGTCGCGAAGCTTGTCGAGCTCTTCTCGTTTTTTCATTGCTAGATCGCGCCCCCTTCCTGATCGGCGCGGGTCACAAACTTGGTCCTGATCGGAAGCTTCTGAGCGGCGAGTCGCATAGCGTCGCGCGCCGTCGTTTCATCCACGCCTTCGATCTCGTAAAGGATCCTGCCCGGCTTCACTACGGCGACCCAGTACTCGGGTGCGCCTTTGCCTTTGCCCATGCGAGTTTCCGCCGGTTTCTTGGTCACCGGCTTGTCGGGAAACATGCGGATCCAGATCTTGCCGCCGCGCTTGATATGACGGGTCATGGCAATACGCGCCGCCTCGATCTGGCGGTCCGTGATCCACGCCGGCTCCAGGCTCTTGAGCCCGTACTCACCGAAGCTGATCTCGCTGCCACGAGTCGCGACGCCGGTCATGCGTCCGCGCATCTGCTTCCGGTGCTTTACTTTCTTCGGCATCAACATAGCGCTTATTCATTGCCGATTGCCGATTGCCAAGTGCCGATTAAAAGACAGAACCGTCTTCTCCAAATCGGCAATCGGCAATTGGCAATCGGAAATGAAGTGAAAACATCATGTTGATGCCGAAGAAAGTTAAGCACCGAAAGCAGATGCGCGGACGCATGACTGGCGTCGCGACTCGTGGCAGCGAGATCAGCTTCGGTGAGTATGGGCTCAAGAGTCTCGAGCCCGCGTGGATTACGGATCGCCAGATTGAAGCCGCTCGTATCGCGATGACGCGTCACATCAAGCGCGGTGGCAAGATCTGGATTCGAATGTTTCCCGATAAGCCGGTGACGAAGAAGCCTGCTGAAACGCGTATGGGAAAAGGCAAGGGCGCTCCTGAGTACTGGGTTGCCGTCGTCAAACCGGGCCGGATTCTTTACGAGATCGAAGGCGTAGACGAGGCGACTGCGCGCGATGCGATGCGTCTCGCAGCTCAGAAACTTCCGATCAAGACCAAGTTTGTCACACGCGCTGATCAGGAAGGGGGCGCGATCTAGCAATGAAGAGACGAGAAGAAGTCGATAAGTATCGTGAACTGGCCGACGACGAGCTGCAAGCTGAAGCCTCTCGCCTGCGTGAGTCGCTCTTTAGGCTCAACTTCAAGCTGGCGTTGGGCGAGGTCGATGCCG
>DASRIM010000176.1:0-6721 GCA_035649995.1 Pyrinomonadaceae bacterium
CAGCGGCAAGATCAAACTGCTCTTGATTGTTGTCGCTCTGGTCGCAGCGTTCAGCACATTCGCTCTTTACAAGTTCTCTTCTGCTGAATCTTCGCCGGACATTCCCGTCGTCGTAACAGAAGCCGCGCCGCTTCCCGCACCACCCGCGCCGGCACCCATGCCGTCTCCGTCAGTTTCCCCTTCGCCGTCTCCAAAACCTTCCCCCACTCAGAGCGCGACTTCACACACGACGTCGAGTCTGAACCCGGTATCCACCGGCCGCCCTGCGACCGGCACGCAACGCGCCGGCAAACCAATCATCCTTCTAACAGACGGCGGCAAAATCGAAGCCGACGAAGTCTGGCGCACGCGCGACGGAATCTGGTACCGCCGCAACGGCATGGTCACGCTCCTGAAGCACGGCCGCGTGCGATCGATTGTGAACCGCTGAAAACTCTGATAGTCTGCGTCCCCCCGCAAATCCATCACAAAAAGGGACGCTGACTATGAAATACACTGCGCGGACTCTACTCGCTCTGCTCCTCGGCATTTTGCTGCTACTCACGCTCGCGCCCGCTTCTTCGCCAACGGTTCAGGCGAACGCGCCGGTTGGTCCACTCGACCTCTCCGGCGAGCTCCACGGAGCGCCTTACCGCATCCGCGTACCTGAAAACTGGAACGGCACGCTGCTCGTCTTCGCGCACGGTTATCGCGACAAAGCCGACCACCCTGGCGAGATCGATAACCGCAACGCCGACATCGCACCGAGTGCCGCACTCGAAGCGCCGCTGTTGGCGCAGGGCTTCGCACTCTCGGGCACGGCGTTCAAAGACAACGGCTGGGCCATAGGCGACGCCATTCAGGATGCGAAGAACCTCGCCGTCTTCTTCCGCGGCAACATCGCGAAGCCCGACCGGACGATCCTTTGGGCAGTGTCAGTGGGAACGGTCGCCGCTTTCAAAAGCATGGAGCAGTTCAACGGCATCTACGACGGCGCGCTATGTCTCTGCGCGGTCGGCGCCGGCGCGACGCGCATCTGGGACAACGGTCTCGGGCTTTATCTCGCGTACGACGTCGTGTTTGGAATTCCGCCATCGTGGGGCACGGCGGGCGAAGTCAGAAACGATCTGAATTTCGATACTGAAGTGCTCGCGAAGCTTGCGCCCGAGCTCAGCAACATCGCGAACTTTCCGAAGTTCGAATTTATACGGCTCGTCGCGGGAACGCCCGGACGCGGCATCAATCCACCGCCGCCGCCCGCTTTTTATCCCGGCTGGGTCGTGACCGATATGTTCTTCCTGACTGAAGCTCGCGCCGAGTTGCAGCGCCGCGCTGGTGGACCATTCGTCCAGAACCTCGATCACAATTACAGCCTGACTAACGCCGAAAAAGCGTATCTCGCCGGCATCGGTCTGCCGGCGCCTGTTGTCGATGCGTGGTTGGCGATGATGAATGCGCGCCGCGATATTCAGGCGGATACGTCCGCGCGCAACTACGTGCGCAACAACACCGATTACAACGGCAAGATTCGCAACCCGCTGTTGACGATGCACACGATCGTCGATCCGCTGGTGACGGTGACGAACGAGCAGGCGTATGCGGAGTTGAACGCGGCGGCGAACAGGGAGGAACTGCTGTTTCAGACTTACACCAGCGGCGTCGGTCACTGCGCGTTCACAGGTCCGCAGATTTTGACGGCAGTCGGCGCGATTGATGCGTGGGTGCGAACGGGCGTGCGTCCGACGGCGGCGTCGTTCCCGGCGGCGCTTGGTTTCGTTCCCGGATTCGTTCCGCCGCCACTATTGCAACCGTAGAATCGATCGAGCGGATATAATAGCGCCCGCATGAGTGCTGCTGTTCATTTGACTCAGGCGGTCACTGCCGGCGACGTCGACGCTGTAAACGCGGCGCTCGCGGCTGGAGCTGACGTCAACGAGAGGAACAACGGCGGGCAGACGGCGCTCATCCTCGCGGTAATCTTCAATCACATCGACCTCGTTCACCTGCTTGTCAAAGCAGGCGCCAATCCGCGTTTACGTGACAATCTCGGGCTTGATGCGATCGAGTGGGCCCAGCGGCGTGGTTTGAGCGACATCGTCGATCTGTTCACAGACAGAATACGTCCTGCGGAACCTCCGGTGAACACAGATGAAAAGAGCCGTAAATGGCTCGAGGGCGTCAAACAACGGATCCAGGAACAGCAAGCGCGAACGGAACCGATTGTCGAAAAATCCGTGGTTCCGAAACCTGAACCGGAGCCTGAACCGGAACCTGAGCCTGAGCTTGCGCCTCAGCTTGAGCTTGCGCCTCAGCTTGAGCTTGAGCCTGAGCTTAAAGCTTCACCGGCGCGCAAGCGCTGTCCGAAGTGCGGCGCGATTTACAACAGCGAACTGGTTGCGTATTGCGCTCATCACGTCGTGCCGCTTGTCGATGTCGACGACCCGCTGCTTTTCTCCGAAGCGACCGCAGGGTTAACGTTGAGCAACACACCGTGGCTGTGGATCCTCGTCTTCTTAACGGTCAGTATCGCCGCATTCGCCGGCTACTTCGTAACGTCGCAACTGACAGGCGGCGTCGCGCCTGATGCGCACAGCACCGGGGCTCGGCAAGAACCACGCAGTTTCTTGAAAGCGTCGCCAGTTGCGAGTGGCGAACTGGCTGGAAAGTCGGTCAAGCTTCTGGAAGCTGAGTGTCCGGTTTATGAGAACGATGCGCGGCCGGCGGGCGCTTCGAAGACCGTCAACGTTCGGATCAAGCTGGACAAGAACGGGCGCGTTTACTGGGCGCGCGCAGAGGGCGGCGACGAAGCCTTGCGCAACGCCGCCACCGAAGCCGCCACCAGCTCCACCTTCTCACCCGACAAACTTCGTGGACGCGAAACAGAAGGAACCATTACTTACAACTTCACTCCGTAAAATCCCTTCCATCCGTGTTTACATGGAAGGACGCAGATCGTGGTGGTATCCTTTGTACGTGCTCGATTCCCAACAGACCCAACTCCTCCCGGAAGAAGTGCGCGCGAGCGTCCCCGTCGTCGGCAACGTTCTGCGCGATCGCTACCGGCTCGATAGCGAGCTCGGACGCGGGGGAATGGGAACGGTCTACCGCGCCACCGACCTCGAGCTCCAACGCGAAGTCGCCGTAAAAATCCTTTCCGCTTCCAGTCACACGTCAGACGGACGCGAACGCCTGATCCGCGAAGCACGCGCCGCAGCCGCACTCAACCACCCGCACATCGTCACCATCCACGACGTCGGCGAAGCAGGCGGACTGCCGTTTCTCGTGATGGAACTGGTCGCCGGCCCACGTCTCTCGCAAGCGAAACCGACCGATCTTTCGCGCGTCGTCGATATCGCGGTCCAGATCTGCGCCGCACTCGAACACGCGCACACGAACAGCATCGTCCACCGCGATCTGAAACCCGACAACGTGTTGCTATCAGGCACCAGCCACTCGAGCACCGTGAAGCTGGCGGATCTCGGTCTCGCACTGCCCGCTTCAGCCGAACGCATCTCGCGCGTCGGCGTGATCGTCGGCACCGCGGCCTACATGGCGCCGGAACAGGCCCTGGGCCAACCTGTCGACGGCCGTTCCGATCTGTACGCGCTAGGCGTTCTGCTCTACGAACTGACAACCGGCCGCGTCCCTTTCACCGGCGACGATCCACTAACGGTCGTTTCCCAACACGTCCACGCACCGGTAGTGCCTCCGCGCGTGCTGCGTCCGGATCTACCGCGTGCGCTGGAAACCATAATCGTCCGTCTGCTCGCGAAAGATCCCGCACAGCGCTTCAGTTCGGCCGCCGAAACCCGCGCGGCGCTGCTCGAATCACTGACCGCCCCTGACGACGTCGCGCCCAGCGACGGAGCCTCCGCCGTCGCGATTCTCGACGCACTCTCGCGCGGACGTCTCGTCGGCCGCGCCAACGAGCTCGCGGAAGCGCGCGAACTGTGGCAGCGCGCACGCGAAGGCCGCGGCCATGCCGTCCTCCTGAGCGGCGAACCAGGCGCGGGCAAGACTCGCCTCGCGCGCGAGGTCACGATCCAGGCAGCCGTCGACGGCGCACTCGTTTTCACTGGCGGTTGTTACGAGTACGAAGCTACGACGCCATACCTGCCGTTTGTCGAAGCGTTTCGCCGCTGGGTGCGCGAAGAACAGAACGACGCCAAGTTGCGCGAGATCCTCGGCGATGCCGCAACACAGATCGCCAAACTCGCACCGGACGTCGAAACGCGTCTCGGCCCATTCCCCGAACGCCCGCAACTCCCGGCGCACGAAGAGCGGCTACTGTTTTTCGACGCCGTCGCTCAGGTGTTTTCAAACATCGCGCGCCGCCAGTCGTTGCTGTTCTACGCCGACGACCTGCACTGGGCCGATCGTGGAACGCTCTGGTTGTTGGGCCACCTGCTGCGCCAACTGCGCACGGAGCGCGTTCTGATCGTCGGCGCTTATCGCGAGACCGAGCTCGACCGCGCGCACCCGCTGGCGAAGTCTTTAGTCGACTGGAACCGCGAACGTTTGATCACGCGCATCGTGCTGCGCCGGTTCAACACCGACGAGACCGGCGATCAACTCAGCGCCCTGCTCGGCGAGAACGTCAGCGGCGAGTTTGCTGTCGCGGTCCATCGCGAAACGGAAGGCAATCCATTTTTCGTCGAGGAAGTTTTGAAGGCGCTGATCGAACAGGGCTCGGTGCGCCGTCAAAGCGGGCGCTGGACGCGCTGCGAAATGGACGAGCTGCTGATCCCGCAGAGCGTGAAGGAAGCGATCGGCCATCGTCTAGATCGCGTCAGCCAGGAGTGCAACGAACTGCTGCGCCTCGGCGCGATACTCGGCAAAGTTTTCACCTTCGACGAACTGTCGGCTGCCGCCGAACAAACCGAAGACGTGCTTCTCGATGCGCTGGATGAAGCGACCAACGCGCAGTTGATCGCGCCGATTTCCGGCGAGTCGTTCAGCTTCACGCACGACAAGATTCGCGAAGTGCTGTACGAAGAGCTCAACCCGATTCGGCGGCGGCGTTTACATCGTCACGTCGCCGAAGGCCTCGAACGAATCCGCGACAAGTCTTGCTGCGGCGCGGAGAAGATGGCCCATCATTACATCCAGGCCGGCGATCTCGAACGCGGACTGCAATACGCGAAACTAGCCGCGGCGGAAGCACAGCGCGTGTTCGCGTTTGACGAAGCCATCGCAGCGTACGGGCGTGCTCGCGACTGCGCCGAAGCGCTCGGCAATGTCGCCGAGCAACTCAAACAGGAAGAAGCAATGGGCGAGGTCTACATGCTTCACGGCGAAACGGTCCTCGCCGGCGAGCATTTCGAAAGCGCGCTCGCACTCGCGACGGACCAGGCCACGCGCGTGCGGCTGCAATGTCAGGCCGCGTCGTCCCTGGTCACGACCGGCGCGTCGCGCGGCTTCGATTACATTCGTGAAGCTTTGCAGGTTCTGGATCCGGTCGCGGATCCGATGGAAACGGCAAACGCGTTAGCGACGGAGGCGCGTTTTCATCACCTCGCCGGCCGTCACAAGAAAGCGATCGAGATCCTCTCGCGCGCGAGTGAGCTGGTCGAGCCGACCGCAAACAGCAACAGCGTCTGCACCTTCTCCGCGCCGATCATTGCGCAGATCTATAGCTACATGGCCGGCGCGCACCAACACTACGGGCTCTACACCGAAGCCGATCGCTGGGCACAGCGGGCGATCGACTTCGGCACCAGGCACAACGTTCTGTACGCGGAAGCGGCAGGTTACGAGTTTCTCGGCGAAGACGCCGTTCATCGCGGCGACTACGAAATGGGGCTCCAATACGCCGAACGCGAGATCGAGCTGGCGGAAAAACTTCATTCACGCGAACGCCGCGCGTGGGTGCATTACTACTCCGCACTGTGCCGCTTCCTGTTGGGCCAGACCGAGCAGGCGGAGCAGGAGTATCTGGCAGGCATGGCGCTGGCGGAATCGATTGGCGAGCACCGCGTGTTCAGGTTCATGGGCTCGAACCTTGCTGTTATTCAGGCGGCGTTGGGCCGTCATGACGAGGCGTTGAAGACTGCCTCAGAGCATTTCGCGCACTCGTCGCCGCGGCTGCTCTATTCGCATTTCGAAGCGCTGCGGTGCATGGCTGAGGTGCGTTTCCGGCGTGGAGAGATTGAAGAAGCTGAACGGCTTTGCCGGCAAGCTGATGAGCTTGTTTCGTCTACCGATTCGCGTGTGAGTCAGTTGTGGCTTGGGCCATTGCACATGGAGATCCTCATGGCCCAGGGCAAACGCGACGAAGCGCGTGAGAAGTTGACTGCTTACCAGGCGCTTGTCGACGACTGCCAGTCGCCGCGGTTTACGACTGAAGCTGCGCGATTGGCATCTGTGTTGGCGACGTAACGCTCAGGGAAAAATAAGGTCGATGCCCGAGGCGGCGAAGCGACGTGCAGAGGGCGCGGAGTGTTTGACAAGCAGCGCGAGCTCCATGATCCGCCCGAGCGTCAGCGCAAAGCGCCGAGCACCCGCTTCTAACTCCGATCTATCCGAAATCCGTGTGAACCAACTCGTCGCATGATCGAGCGCCGCTGACACAACCTCACTCCTGGAACTCGTCACTACGTCCCGAAACGCACGCAGCGAATCAGCATTCGACGCACGCAGCGTATCCAGCGCGAGAACGTTCGTCGTCCCTTCCCAGATCGGCAGCACCTGCGCGTCGCGCAGCAACACCGGCAATCCCGTGTCCTCGACATAACCAGCGCCG
>DASRIM010000177.1:0-4037 GCA_035649995.1 Pyrinomonadaceae bacterium
GCGATCGACGACGAGTGTTTGAAACACATCATCCAGCGCTACGGTCAAGAAAAGCGCATCATGAAAGGCTGCGAACCGCGCGACCTGTTGAGGAAGGTAAACGACATCTGCTTGTTCGAAGGACGACAACTTAAGTTGACCACGGAACTGGTAGATCTCGCTTGGGGTAATTACTTTGGCACGGCCCATGGCTTTGCTCCGGAGTTTCAGCAGTTCGAGATGGCGGCGTCTCAGTGAAATCCGTGTTTTTGAGTCGGGTATTTTTGGTTTGCGTTTTGACGGCTTTACCAGCCGCAACAGTATTCGCGCAGCAGCAAACGGTGCGCATCACGCTGGCGGACGGCTACACGTTCGAAGTCGACGAAGTTTCGAAACATGGGAGCGAGATTTGGTACCGGCAAGGCTCGATCTGGAAACAGCTCGATCGGCCGGTGAAGAAATTCACAACGCTCGATAAAGAAGAACCCGTGAAGTCGACGCCCGAGCCCGTCGCCGCCAAACCACCCGCCGAAACTGCGCCCCTGGCAATCTGGATTTATCTCAACGGCGGCGCCCGCACCCGCGTTGACGAGGTGACCGAGACAGGCGACGGAGCATGGTACAAACGCGGGAATGTGTCGATGTTTCTCGAGCGGGAACGCATTCTCCGTATCGAACGCGAACAGCCGGTCGTGGCAGCGGCCGGCGGAAATGCATGGCGCGATTCCGGCTGGACCTCCGGAAATGCGCGTATTGATCATTTAATAAAAGAGAATGCAGCCCGGTTTGGGGTCGACCCCTACCTGGTCTTCTGCGTGATCGAGCAGGAATCGCAGTTTAAACAGTATGCTCGAAGCCCGAAAGGGGCGCAGGGACTGATGCAGTTGATGCCCGGCACGGCCCGCCGCCTGGGGGTCAGACGGCCTTACGATCCGGCCGAAAACATCATGGGCGGCACGCGTTATCTGAAGGAACTGATGACGATGTTCGGCGGCAGGGTCGATCTGGTGCTCGCGAGTTATAATGCCGGAGAGGGCGCGGTAATGAAGTACGGACGCAACGTTCCCCCATATCGTGAAACTCGTGACTACGTGAAGAAGATTGGCAAGCGCTATGGCATCGACGGCCGCAAACCGAAGGAAGATAGCGATGAGCCGGTTCCGCAGAGATAACTTGCTTGGAAAGTATGGGGTGACAGCATGAATTCATTCGCAGCGCGCATTATCTGTTCCGTCTCCCTCGTTCTCGGTCTTTCACTCGCTGTGCCGGCCCAGCAATCGAAGCAGGCACAAACGTTAACCAACGCCTCGATCGTTAAGCTCACCAAAGCCGGGTTCAAAGAAAAAACCATCATCTCCATTATCGGCTCGCGCATTCCCAATTTCGATCTTTCGCCCGACCGGATGATCGAGCTGAAACGGAACGGCGTCACCGAAAAAGTGATCATGGCCATGCTTTCTCGCCAGGAAGGCATGGACATGCTCGACGACGAAACCTGGGGCGACGATGAGTTCATCAGCCGCGGCCTCGATCCGGCGCCCGGCGCCAGCCCCAGCACCGGCAACTCAGGCAGCGCGCCTGCGAACGGCGGCACCAACATCTTCGGATCAGGCGGCGGCGTGAAGGGCCGAAGCCAAAGCAACGGCGGAAATGGCTCTATTGATAACGATACGATAACTACCGGCAGCGCGACCGTCCGGATTCTCAAGCCCCCTACCGAAGCCGGCGGTGCAACGTCAACCAAACTGGAAAAAACCAAAAGCCTCACAAACGATTCGATTGTCGAACTGGTCGAAGCAGGGTTCTCGGAAGGGACCATCATTCGCCGCATCGAGCAATCGCCTGTCGAGTTTGATCTGGCGCCCGCCAAGTTGGAAGACCTGCGGAAGCGCCGGGTCAGCGACAAAGTTCTCGCCGCGATGAAAGCCGCAATGGGCGAGGACAAGTAATCCGCGTAAACGCGTTAAATCAATATGAAAAAACAAGCAGGTAAAACCCGGCCGCTCGTACTGCTGTTTCTCGTCGTGGCGGTCTTAGTCTGTTTATTCAATCTTCAGGTCGTCGACGCGCAAAGAAAGACGCAACGGAAACCGCGCGCTGCTCAACCGAAACCGAGCCCGAAGCCGCGCACGGCTTTGGAAGAAATCGGCGCGCCTCCTCCCGTGCCCACGCTCAAGAAACAACCCGAGCAGGAAGTCAGCCCCGGCGACGTCGTTTCCGTCGATACGACCGAGGTGATGTTTCCCGTGACCGTGCGCGACGGCAGTGGCCGGCTCATAAGCGATCTCACGCGCAACGACTTTCGCGTCTTCGAAGACAACAAACTGCAACCACTCAGCGATCTCGCGCTGCGGCAGGTGCCGGTTGACGTGATCCTGATGGTCGATGCTTCGTCGTCAGTAGCAAGCAACTTCGACGACTTTCGCCGCGCTGCCCGCGGATTCGCCGCGCGACTCGAAGCAGACGATCGCATCAGCTTGATCAAATTCGACGATCGCGTCGAACTGGTGCTGGACTGGACCAAAAGCCGCTTTCAACTGGAGCGCGCCTTGAATCGCATCGAGCCCGGCATGTTCACGCGCTTCAACGACGCGCTGCTGCTGGCTTCGCGCGAACAGTTCAGCGCCGCCGAAACGAAGTCGCGCCGCGCAGCGATCATTCTTTCAGACGGAATCGACAACGGCCGCGGGACGACGACTCTCGAAGCCGCATTGCAGGCTTTGATCCGCGCCCAGGTGACCGTTTACGTAGTCAGCAATACGGAGATCTCGCGCGCGAACAAACGCGCCCAGATCGACTCGTTGATGGCTTCGTCACCGCAATTCAACCAACTCCAGATTGATGGCTTGCGTGAAGCCCTGCGCGCGCTCGATCAAAGCGAGCACAACCTGGACCAACTCACACAGGCGACGGGCGGCCGGCTTTACAAGCCCACCACGTTCGACGCGCTCGAGTCCACGTACGCCGAAGTCGCCGATGAGTTGCGACATCAATATGCACTGTATTTCACGCCGGTGAACAAAACGCGCGACGGAAGTTTTCGCCGAGTGCGGGTGGAAACAACCAATCCCGCTTACCGTCCGCAAACGCGAGTCGGCTATTTCGCCCCGAAGAGCTGAGGATCCGTGCGGTTAGTTTTCTATGTCTGCTTGTTGCTGGCCCTCGGCTTCAACTGTGCGCACGCGCAAACGAAGACGGAGGAACTGCCGGCGGATAAAATCACGATCGTCCTCGCGGATGGGCCACTGCTGGTTGACGAAGTTACCGAAGACGCGGACGGTTATTGGTACAAGCGCGGAAACATCTCCACATTTCTCGCTCGCGCACGAGTGATTCGTATCGAGCCTCCGAAGCCCCCGGCTGAAGAGCGCGCTGCCGAAGACGTCGTCGAAGGAAAAGGTAAGTGGAAACTTGCTGACGCCGGCAAGATCGAGGAGTTTTTTCGCGGGAAATTCAAGCGGCCGCTGCCGCTGAGTGCCTTCGGTCAGTCAGACCTGCACACGCGCTGGGGTTGGGACCATCGCAACGGAATGGACGTTGGACTTCACCCCGACAGTGCCGAGGGCCGCGCATTGATTGATTTTCTACGAGCCGAGGCGATTCCCTTTCTGGCGTTTCGCGGTGCCGTGCCCGGTGTGGCAACCGGTCCTCACATCCACATCGGAAATCGATCACCGAGAATATCCGGCCGTTAGGATTACACAGGCAACGAACTTCTGTTTTGAGGTGATGAGATGAAATTCATCGAGTTCGCCCATCCCGAGGGCGGGACTTTTCTCGTCCACGTCGATCACATCACGGCCGCGCACTATCGACACGGCGAAGGCGACATGAAATCGCGTCTTGGCCTGGACCTCGATGAACGCCAGAACGAGATAATAATCTTCGGTGAAGAAGCAGAACGCACGTGGAAGAAGCTGCAAACGCTTCTTCACGGCGACGTCTGAAACCCCGTGTCAGCCATACCGCAAAAACCTCGAACGCGAGATCCGCTGTCGGAGCAGTGGATAGACCTGCGACTGATCGCGGGCATGCGCGTCGTGTTGGCGACGTCGGCG
>DASRIM010000178.1:0-8913 GCA_035649995.1 Pyrinomonadaceae bacterium
ACAACCCGCCGAGATACGCTTGCAGCGTTTGGTAAACGTCGCCTATCGCAACGCCCTGTTTCAACGCCTTGTCGCGATCGACGTCCGCATAGATCTGCGGAACGTCGGCCGAGAACTGCGACATCACTCCCGCCAGCTCAGGACGCTTGCGCGCCGCCGCAAGAAACGCCTGGAGGTTCTTGTCGAGAAACTCAACCGACCCGCCGCTTCGATCCTGCAACCACAACGAGAAGCCGCCCGCGCTTCCGAGGCCCGGAATCGACGGAGGCATGAAAGCGAACGCAACGCCTTCAGGAATCTGCGTCGCGAGTGCGCCGTTGATCTTTGCCAGAATCGCTTGCGCGCGGAGCTGGTCCGACGTTCGCTCATCCCACGGCGTAAAGCTCATGAAAAAGAAGCCCTGATAGCTCGCGGAAATACGGTTGAGAAGACTAAAGCCGCCGATGCCGGTGTAATAACGCACGCCTTCCGTTTGGCCCAGTATCTGTTCGACCTTTTTCAGCACCTGATCGGTCCGTTCGAGCGACGCGGCCGGCGGAAGTTGAACGTGCAACATCGCGTACCCGTAATCTTCTTCCGGCAGAAAACTGGTCGGAATCTTGCGGCCCATGAACGCGTCGGCGGCAGTGAAGCCAACCAGAATCACGACGCCGGCCACGGCCTTGCGAAGTAAGGCGTGACTCCAGTTGAGATAGCCGTGCATGACCTTGTCGAAGCCGCGATTGAACCAGCCGAAGAAGCGCCCCTGTATTCCTCGTGGTTTCTTTCGCGGCTTCAACAATAGCGCCGCCAACGCAGGCGACAGTGTCAGCGCGTTGAACGCGGAGATGAGCATCGAGATCGCGATCGTCATCGCGAACTGATTGTTGAGCCGGCCCTGGATCCCGCCCATGAACGCAACCGGAAGAAAAACCGACGACAGGATCAACGCGATCGCGATAACAGGTCCGCCCACTTCCTTCATCGCCTGGATCGTCGCTTCACGCGGAGACTTTCCTTCTTCGATGTGATGTTCGACGGCCTCCACGACGATGATCGCATCGTCGACCACCAGTCCTATCGCGAGCACAAACGCAAACAACGACAGCGTGTTGATCGAAAAGCCGAGCAGCGGAAACACCGCGAACGTGCCGATGAGCGACACGGGTACTGCAATAACTGGTATCACCGTCGCGCGCCAGTTTTGCAGGAACAAAAACACGACGACGATCACGAGGATCATCGCTTCGACTAGCGTCTTGATCGTTTCGCTGATACCCGCACTGACGGGCAGCGTCGTGTCGAACACGACGGCATAATCGAGGTCGTTTGGAAATCTTTGCTTCAACTCGGCCATGGTCTTTTTCAGACCTTCGGCCGTTTCGAGCGCGTTGGAGCCGGGCGACTGAAACACCGCGACGATCGCGCCCGGCTGGCCGTTCATGCGCGAGCTCTGCTGGTAGTTGAGGGCGCCGAGCTCGATGCGCGCGACGTCTTTTAGCCGCACGACCGATCCGTCCGCATTTGCGCGCACGATCACTTCGCCGAACTCTTCCGGCGTCTCGAGTCGTCCTCGTGCGCGGACCGTGTAAGTCTTCTCCATGCCTTCGGGTGCAGGCGCGGAACCGACGCTGCCGGATGGATTGACGTTACTCTGTTCGCGGACGGCCTTGGTCAGATCGGGAACGCCCAAACCGAGTTTCGCGAGGACGTCCGGTTTCACCCAGATACGCATCGCGTAGTCGCTGGAACCAAAGACCCTCACTTCGCCAACGCCCGGCACGCGATACAGAACGTCGTTGACGTTGATGTTTGCGTAGTTGGCGAGAAAGAGTGAGTTGTAGGTTTTGTTCGGCGAAAACAGGCAGAAGACCAGCATCGGCAGGCCCGTCGACTTGCGCGTCGTCAAGCCAAACTGAGTCACATCGGTTGGCAGGTTCGGCTGCGCCTGGGCCAACCGGTTCTGCACGTTGACCTGATCGATGTTGACGTCGGTATCGACGCCGAACGTCACCAGTAACTGCTGGCTGCCGTCGTTGGCGTTGACTGACTGCATGTAGAGCATGTTGTCGACGCCGTTCATCTGCTGCTCGATCGGCGTCGACACTGACTGCTCGATCGTGACTGCGTCAGCTCCCGTGTAGTTCGTCGACACGATGATCTGCGGCGGCAGTATCTCGGGAAACAGCGCCAGCGGTAAGCCCGACATCGCGATTAGACCACCGATGACAGTAACGATGGCGATGACGATCGCGACGATCGGCCGCTTGATAAAGAAGTTCGAAATCATCGTCTTAATCCGTGTTCGAAAACGGTTTTGGTTTGACGATCATTCCCGGTCTGACTTTGATCGTGCCTTCGGCGACGACAACGTCGTTTGCCGTCAGTCCGTCCTCGATGACCCACATCGAGCCGCTGCGTTCGCCCACTTTCACCGGTTGAAAGCTGATCTTGTTGTCGATGCTTACGACCGCCACCTGGTAAGTGCCCTGGAGCTCTGACACTGCTCGTTGAGGCACCAGCAACGCATCCTCCTTCACGTTGGTGACTGCGCGAACTCTGCCGTACTGACCGGGTCGCAGAACGTTATTCGGATTAGGAAAAACTCCCGCGATGCGGATCGCGCCCGTCTTCGGATCGACTTGTCTGTCCGCGAAATAAAAACGTCCTTTCTCGGGGTACGTCGTGCCGTCTGACAGAATGAGCTCGAGCTCGAGTTGATCGAGACTGCCGCTCTGTTCGGCCGCGCCGAGAAGAGGCTTCGAATAGTGCAGGTACTCCTGCTCGCTCAGCGTGAAATAGACCTTTATCGGATCGACCGTCGAGACGGTTGTCAGCGGGTTGCTCGACGTATTGACCAGGTCGCCGACCTGCGCCTGCGCCATTCCGGCGATGCCATCGATTGGCGAAATGATCTTGCTGAAACCGAGGTTCAGAGTGGCAGTCGTGACTGCGGCTTTGGCGTTTTCGAGTTGTCCTTTCGCCGTTGCGACGCCCGCTTTGGCTGTGCCGATCTGCGCGCGTGCGTTCGCCAACTGCGCTCGCGCTGTTTCGACGCCCGCTGCTTCAGCATCGACTTGCGCTTTCGCGGCGACGTTTGCCTGCAACGCGTTGTCGAGCTCTTGTTGAGTTACGGCTTTCTTCTCGGCGAGCGGACGATATTTGTTAACGTCGAGCTCGGTTTTGACTTGATTGGCTTGCGCCTGCGCGAGACGTGCCTGCGCTTGTAACAGTTGACTGTTGGCCTGTGCGAGTTGAGCTTCGGCCTGTGTGACTTGTGAATTTGCTTGTTCGAGTTGACCCTCGTATTGAGCGACCTGGCCGTTTGCTTGGGCAAGCGCGGCTTGAAACGGCCGCGGATCGATCTCGAACAGGAGTTGGCCCTTCTTTACAAACGAGCCTTCCTTGTAATTCTGACTGAGCAGGTAGCCGGTGACTTGCGGTTTGATGTCGGCGTTCACCATGCCATCGGTCGTGCCAATCCATTCGCTGTAGATCGGCACGTCCTTCCGCTCGACCGTTACCACTTCGACTTCCAGTGGCGGCGGCGCCGCCTGCGCCGGTTTGTCGGAACGAGCGAAACCGAGCAACGCGCCAAGGGCAACTATCGCAGCCAGAACTAAGCGAGTACGAGTTTACGTCGCGTTAACTTTCTGAAGTATTGGTCTATTTGAGTCCTCGTCATTTTCGATTCTCCGTTGGGCCGCCCGGCAGGTGGACTCGAGCACCAAACCCCACAGTTGATGCGAGTCCACCTGCATTCAACACAGGCCGCGCCCAGGGCCTGTGTGCACCGCGCTTCGGAGTTCCTCGATGCCGGGTGGGCCATAGAGCAAGCGGTTTGCCACGCTGAGTTGCGGAGAATTGTGAGCGTTCGTGGTTGCTGTGGATGACAAGTGGTGACGGCGGCTTGTCACGTGACGATATTTCGCCACCACCGGTGGTCGCCGTTCAGACAGCGTTTAGGAATCGTGATTTTGCACGGCGTCGATCTCTTGAATCATGCACTTGCTCATGAGGCTCGTTGAGATAAGCTTGATCCCGTTCTCGTGCATTCTGATTAAGAGTTGCTTGCCGCGGTCGTCGATAAAACTCACGCTCGTGAGATCGATGAGTAGATCCGACGGACTGGATGAGACCTGTAGCCAACATTTAGCGAGCTCGTCGACGCACGCGCCGGAGAGTTTTCCTTCGATGACGAGCCGCGTTACTGCGGATTCTTTATTGCAAGTAATTCTGATCAATTCAAGAGGCATGCGAGACCGCCAAGTGCAATCCGTGTTCCCTACGACCACGGAACCAGATGCCGGCTTTGCTCGTAGGCAAGCAGTTCCGTTATTCTTAACACGCAACCGTTCAGGGGAGGCCACAAGGTGAAAGGTAACGCCGCGCAAGCCGCCAGCGTCGATCGTCGAACTGAAAACTACCTGACATTGCTTGAACTCTCGAAGGCCATCGCGTCTCACCGCGATCAATCAGAGCTCTTCCACGACATCGCCTGCCGGCTGAAGAACTTATTCGAGTTTCGCGACCTGGCCGTCATGCTGCACGACGAGCAGCGCGACGTCATGCGATCGCATATTTTTGAAGGGTGCGACTTCGCGGACTGGCTCGCGCAGCAACCGACGGAAGTTCCCATGTCCGGCTCTATCAATGGGTATGTGTGGCAGCATCAGGAAACGATGATCGTTCGCGATCTGGATCAGGACTATCGTTTTCCGTCCGCCGAGATCCTGCGCGAGAAGGGAATCAAGTCAGTCTGCTGTTTGCCGTTGACGACTGGCCGGCAACAACTCGGCACGTTGAATCTGTGGAGCGAAAAGGTCGGGGCTTACGACGATTTTGATCTGGACTTTGGGCAGTTGGTGGCGTCGCAAATAGCGGTCGCGGTCGAGGGCAATCTCTATCGTGAACAGTTGGCGCGTGAGCGCGACCGATCGCAACTGCTGTTGCAGGTGAACAATACGCTCGTTTCCAACCTGAATCTGCGAGAGTTGCTGTCGGCGATCTCGACGTCGTTGAGCACGGTGATGCCGCACGAAGCAGCGGCACTGACCCTGTACGACGAGTCAGTCAAACAACTGCGTCTCGCCGCATTCGATTTTCCGGAACATGAGGGCCCATGTGCGGCGCGCGACTTCATTCCGTTGGACGGAAATCCAATCGGCCAAGCGTTTACGACGCGGCGAACTGTGTTGATCGACTACGACGAGGGTGATCCGCGCGCCAGTTGTTTGGGAATGCCGTCTGGCTGTGCTTCGCCGCTGATTTTTAGAGATCGAGTGCTCGGCGTTTTGGGAATCAAGAGCACGCGACCTCATGCTTTCACTCAGGAAGACGCGGAGCTCTTTGAGAAAGTAGCGAGCCAGGTTGCGATCGCGGTTGAAAACGCCCTCACCTACAACGAAATCGAGATGTTGAAGAACAAGCTCGAGAAAGAAAAGCTCTATCTCGAAGAGGAGATCCGGAGCGAGTACAACTTCGAGGAGATAATCGGCAGCAGTTCGGTGCTCAAGCGCGTGTTGCAGAACGTCGAGACCGTGGCAACCACTGACTCGACGGTTTTGATTTACGGCGAAACGGGTACGGGAAAAGAACTGATTGCCCGCGCGATTCACAATCTAAGCGAACGCCGCGAGCGCACGCTCGTCAAAGTAAACTGCGCGGCCATTCCCACGGGCCTCTTGGAAAGCGAGCTGTTCGGCCATGAGAAGGGCGCGTTCACCGGCGCGATCGATCGTCGAGTCGGCAGGTTCGAACTGGCCCACCAGGGAACGATCTTCCTCGACGAAGTTGAAGACATTCCGCTCGACTTGCAGTCGAAACTATTGCGCGTGCTTCAGGAGCAGGAGTTCGAACGATTGGGAAGTTCGCGCACGCTGCGAGTGGACGTGCGAGTGGTGGCAGCGACCAACGCCGACCTGGCCCAACTCGTCGAAGAAAAGAAGTTTCGCAGCGATTTGTACTACCGGTTGAACGTGTTTCCGATCAATGTGCCGCCGCTGCGCGAACGGCCTGAAGACATTCCGCTGCTGGTGCACTTCTTCGCTAACAAGTTTGCGCAGCAGATGAAACGACGGATCGAGAGTGTGCCGAAGGAGACGATGGCGGCGCTCGTGGGCTATCACTGGCCCGGCAACATTCGCGAACTACAGAACCTTGTGGAGCGTGCCGTCATTCTCTCGCGAGGTTCGAGTCTCGAGATTCCGTTAGGCGAGTTGAAGCAAGCTCCGCGGCCGTCGAATCACTTGAACGGCGGGGCCACGCTCGAAACCGTTGAGCGCGATCACATTCTCAAGATTCTCAGCGAGGCGAAATGGGTAATCGGTGGGCCAACCGGCGCCGCCGCTCGTCTCGGCATGAATCGCACGACGCTCAATCATCGACTGCGTAAGCTCGGCATTACTCGCCCGCAACCGCAACAATTGTAACGATCGTCAACGAAGAGGAGCATCTATGCCGACAAGAAGAGCTGAGGCGCACTGGGAAGGAAACCTGGCGGAAGGTAATGGACAGTTGAAACTCGGGAGTGGCGCTTTTGAAGGTCCGTATAGTTTCAAGTCGAGGTTCGAAGAAGGACAATCGGCGACCAATCCGGAAGAGTTGATTGGCGCCGCTCACGCGGGTTGTTTCACGATGGCGCTCACGGCGCAACTCTCGCGCGCGGGCATCACGCCGACTCGCATCCACACCACTGCGCAAGTCAAACTCGAGAAAGTCGGCGATGCGTTTTCGATTACCAGGATCGACCTCGACATGGAAGCGGAGATCCCGGGAATCGACGACGCGACATTTCAAAAGAACGCCCTCGACGCTAAACAGAACTGTCCAGTGTCGAAGGCGCTTGCGGGAACCGAGATCGGCTTGACCGCGCGGCTGCTCTGATACGTTTGTCGCACATGCGCTACTGCTTTTTGTCCGGCGCCTTTTTCCATCGGGTAGCCGGAATCAACGTTTCGCGGCTCTGAGACCATCCGGTTAGGTCCAGACGATACGTGCCTTCTCGAAAAGGCAGCGAGTCAATCACCGGACGGCGATCGTCTTGCGATCTCGCGATGTCGATGTTGAAAAGCAAATGCATTTGCTTTCCGCGATATGTGAGATCCACCTGGGCCAGATTCAGCGTACACGTTCGCGCGTTTGCGAACTCCAGCACCGGCACCTTCTTCCCTTTCGGATACTCAACTGATTCCGGCCAGTAAAAAGTCACCCCATCGCCGGCAAACGATACTTCGCCGACCGATGTGTCGGCGTTGCCGACTGTCTCTGGAAGCTGCTGATGAACAGATTTGAGTTCGTCTCCTGTAATTACAGCTCCCTTCTCATCGCGCATGATGTAATGGACCACCGCCGGGTTGCATGATTGGGCTTGCGCCGGCGTCCATGTGAAAAGCATCAAGCCCACAGCTAAGGTCACCAAAGCTCGAACTGAGTTGATCATGATCGACACTCCTGAAATGCAGGTTTTTGCTATTCGTCGACGGGCCGCTTCAGAACTTTATTCGATCCGATTAGCCCGAGCCAGAAACTGTTGCCGTCAAACACAATCGGATTCAAGCCTGAAGTTCCGGGCGCTGCATCGATGGCGCCGAGGTTCGCTCCGTCATGAGCGCGCAGCTTCACGACCTGGCCCGCGTTGTTTGTTACGAGCATGTTTTTACCATCGTACGCAATGGCCCATGGAGAATTGCTGACTGGATATGTTCCCAATATGACGCCGTCAGCTTTTCGCAGTTTCATCACGTTACTGCTGTTAGCATTCACCACCCAGATGTTCTCTCCATCGTAGGCGAGTCTACTTGGCGACAAACCCACGCTGTAGGTGCCGAGCAATGCTCCATCGCTCGCGCGCAACTTAGTGACGTTGTTAGACGTGCCGTTAGCCACCCAAATATTCGCGCCATCGAAGATCACATCTGCCGGAGCGGTCCCGACGGGGTAGCTGCCAACTGGCACACCGTCGCTCGTTCGGAATTTGAGAACATTATTGAGGTTCCTTCCGATCGACCACAGGTGCTCGCCATCAAAGATCATGCGGCCAGGGTCAGCCGTGGGCACGGGAAAGATTCCCTGCACAACACCGTCAGTGGCCCGTCTTTTCTCAAACTGGCGCACGTTTGAATCCGCGATCCACATGTACGTACCATCGAACGCCAGACCCACTGGGCCGCCGCTAACTGGCCCGACCGTCACTATCGCGCCGTCGCTGGCGCGCACTCTTGTAACCGTGTTACCGGCGGCAGTGATCCAGATGCGTTCTCCATCGAATGCCATCACATCAGGCCTATTAATCAGCGGAACATCAACACGCTGACGCGGCAACAGATCCCAGCGCAACATGCCGACGAGCGCTGGATCTAATCCACCGTTCGCGGCAGGTCCGGCAGGTCCCTGCGGCCCGGGATCACCTTTGTCACCTTTAGGCCCCTGTAATCCCTGAGGGCCTTGCGCGCCCGGTAATCCCTGCGGGCCCTGTAATCCCTGGGGACCTTGAATTCCTTGATTACCTTGCGGACCTTCTGGTCCAGCTAATCCTTGTGCGCCAGTATCACCTTTTGGCCCTTGCGGTCCGGGATCGCCAGCAATACCTTTTTCACCTTGTGGGCCTTGCGGACCTTGCGGACCTTGCGGCCCAACATCTCCGGCATCACCTTTATCGCCTTTGTCTCCCTTTGGTCCTTGCGGTCCCGGATCGCCAGCGATACCTTTTTCACCTTGCGGACCCTGCGGACCCTCCGGGCCTTGCGGACCCTGCGCTCCAGCGGTGCGGTTCCAGGTCAGGAGCAACTCTGGATCGTGACTCGTTTGGGAATTCTCTTTGCTGTCAAACGTCACGTTCACACCAGGTCCGGCGACAAGCATCAGACCATTGTTCGGCGCACCGCTCAGCCAATCAGCGACGGCGGCACTGACGTCGATCGTCAAGTACTGCCC
>DASRIM010000179.1:0-7604 GCA_035649995.1 Pyrinomonadaceae bacterium
TCCGAAAGAACGGCGCCGGCCATGCCCAGGCTCGCCTGCACGATCAACGGCTGAATCGCGTTCGGAAGGATGTGGACGAGCAGGATGCGAGTGTCGCTCGCGCCGAGTGCCCGCGCGGCCTGAACGAAATCGTACTCCCGAACTTTCAAAACTTGTCCGCGGATCAGCCGGGCGTATCCGACCCAGCCGATGATGCACAGCGCCAGAATCAGTTTATTCAAACCAGCGCCGAGAAACGCAACCATCGCGATCGCGAGCAACAGACCGGGAAACGCGAGAAACACGTTGAAGACGTAACCGGAGACAATTCGATCGACCCAGCCGCCGTAGTAACCGGCGACCGCGCCCAGAATCGTGCCGATCACAGCCGACACTGCTACTACGACGATCCCGACCTGCAACGATATACGCGCGCCAAAGACGACGCGCGAGAAGATGTCGCGCCCCGTCGAGTCAGTGCCGAACCAATGCTGCGCCGACGGCGGAAGGTACCGCATCGCGAGGTTCGTCGTGCTGATGTCGTGCGTCGCGATCCACGGCGCGAAGAGCGCCACGACCACGAGTACCACGACGATAATTAGCCCGACGATCGTTAAGCGATTCATTAGTTAACTAACCCGGATGCGCGGATCGAGCCAGCGATAGACCATGTCCGTAAGCAGATTGGCGACGATGTACGTCATGCTGATAACCAGCACGCATCCTTGCACGACGCGATAGTCGCGCTTTCCGATTCCGTCTTCGACCAGCAACAGTCCGAGACCCGGCCAACCGAAGATCTTTTCGGTGATGATCGCTCCCGCGAGTAGTACGCCGAGCTGTAGACCGAGAATCGTGACGACGGGGATCAGTCCGTTTTTCAAGACGTGTTTGTAAATGACCGTGCGTTCGCTGAGACCTTTCGCGCGCGCAGTACGGACGTAGTCTTCTCCCAGCTCCTCAATCACTGAAGAACGCACCATGCGCGTCAGGATCGCGGATAGCGCTGCGCCCAGTGTGAATGCGGGGAGGATGATGTCGCTCCAGTCGAAGCGTCCGGACGGGGCGAGCCAGCGAAGTTTCACGGCGAAGACGTAGACCAGCATCGGGCCGATAACGAAACTCGGCAGACTGATGCCGAGCAGCGCGATCACGGAAGCGATGTTGTCGATGAACGTGCCGCGATTGGTGCCGGCGAGGACGCCGAGCGGGATCGCGATCAGTACCGCGACGATCATCGCGAAGATTGCGAGCTCGATCGTCGCCGGGTAGCGTTCGAGAATCAGATCGAGGACCGGGCGGTCATTTCGGAACGAGAGGCCCATGTCTCCGCGCAGCAGGGCGCGCCAGTAATCGGTGTAGCGATTGTCGCCGCCGTGCCAGACAAAATGGCGGTCACCGGTTTCGTCGCGTGGAAAAGAGAAGAAGAAGGGAGGACGATCGAGCCCGTGCTTCTCGCGGAATTGCGCGAACTGTTCGGGAGTCGCTTGCTCGCCGAGAATCGCGACGGCCGGGTCGCCTGGGACCAGTTCGATCAGGAGCGTTACGAGAGAGACGACGGTCCAAACAACGAGGAGAAGAATGAGTAGGCGACGCAGGCCGCCCAAGATGCTATACCGAAGCTTGCGTTTCAATCGGGCGGGATTCTAACAGAAAACTTGAACCACAGATTACACGGATGCCAAAAATAAAAACGTAGCCCCGGGGTAGGTCCGAATACTCGCACAGCCCCGACAACCGCGCGCTTACCAAACCGTACCCCGTGACTACGTATCTGGTTGCAAACTAAACGCTGCAACCAATCCCGAAACCGCTTTCTACGAGAACCCGATCGGGCAGCTACTTCAGATCTCTCCTGCCCATGTGTAGGGCAGCGATGCCGCCCGTCAGGTTCTCGTATGCAACCTGCTCAAAACCTGCCTGCTCCATCAGGAGCGCGAGTCGACGCTGGTCCGGAAAACTCTGCACCGACGCTGGTAGATAAGCGTAGGCGCTCAACGAACCACTTATAGCGCCACCAATCAAAGGCAGAACCCCTCGAAAGTACAGGCCATACAACATTCGCAGCATCGCGTTCTCGGGTTTCGAGCACTCGAGCACTGCCACCCAGCCGCCCGGTTTCAAAACCCTGCACAGTTCCGCGAGACCGCTCTCGACGCTGGACAGATTTCGCAAACCAAAAGCGATCGTCACCGCGTCGAATGAGCCGCTTCGAAAGGGCAGACGCAACGCGTCGCCTTCGATCAACGGGATCTGACTCGAAACCTTGCCGGCTGCCACTGCCAACATCGGCCGGCAAAAGTCAGTTCCAACAACTCGTGCTCCTGTAATTTCAAACAACGTCCGTGACAGATCGCCCGTGCCACACGCGACATCGAGAACGCGAGCCCCGCTCGACGAAAGCTTCTCGCCTACCCTTGTCGCCACGATCCGTCGCCACCGCTTGTCGACGTTGGCGGATAGCAAGTGGTTCAAAAGATCATACCGACTCGCGATCGTTGCGAACATCTCGCGAACACGGCCCGCATGCTCGTTTGCGGCCTTGCTATGCTGGGACACAGTTAATCCAAAAATGATGGGGGTTTGGTTGCAAGTCGCTTGCAAACAATTTGTGATTACCCGGGCGTGACTTTCGCGCCCGGTGTCGCCGCTGGTTTCGGAGCAGGAGTTGGAGTAGCAATTTCGCCTAAAACCTCATATTGAAGCCGCCCCTCGAGCGCGGCTTTCAGTTGTAAAGGATCGCCGGCGATAACGGTCGCCAGCGCCGCGTTTTTGAAAAGTCTATTAGCAACTCGTTGAATGTCCTCGGCCGTGACTGACCGCAGCATCGCGATCTGGTCCTGAGTCGCCGACAAATGATACGTGTCCAGATCCAGCCACGGATCGGGCGCGGCTTCGGGTTTTGCGAGCAGTCCGGAGACGGCGTTGATTACTTCAGTTTTCGCGCGTTCCAGTTCAGCCGCGGTGGCGGCGGTCGTCATCAGCGAATCCATCACTTTTCTGGCGTTCGCGACAGCGTCTGCCGCAGTTTGCGCGTCGACTGCGGCGCCCATCACGAAAGCGCCGGGCAAAGCGTGGCTTTCACTCCGAGCGAAGACTGGTAGTTTAGCTAACTCCGGCGCCATTCCCTGCCAGCGATGTTCGGCAAGTTTGGCGAGCACTCTCGCCGGATAGAAGTCCGGATCGGTCCGCGAGACGCCACGGACCGCGAGACGCACTTCCGCCGATGGCCCAGGAACGTTGACGAGCAACGTGCGGGGCTCGGGCGGTTTCGGCTGGCGAAATGTGGTCGGGACGATGTTTTCGCTCTTGCGCCATGGACCGAGCAGTTGACGGATCGTCCTCAGTGCGCGTGCGCGCGTGATGCCGCCGACGATCGCGAGCGTCGCATTGTTCGAATTGAGAAAACGGTCGCGCGCGAGCATGAGATCCGCGCGATCGACGCGCGTCAGGTCCTCAGGCGTGCCGCTAATCTGACGTCCGTAAGGAAAATCACCAAACAGTCTTGCCGCGATCGCGCGGTCCGCGACCATTGACGGGATAACCGCGGTATCGCGCAGGCTTTTGATCTTGGCTTCGCGCATTCGCGTGATGACTTCAGGCGTCAACTGCGTCGCGAGCAACGCATTGCGCAGCACCTCGATAATCGGCTCGAACTCGTTGACCTTGCCCGCCATCGTGATCGTGGTGGAATCGTAGTTCACCGCAACTTCCAGTTTTCCGCCCATTTCCTCGGTGAAAAACTCGACCGTATTGGGATCCGGAAACAGCAGGTCGCCGAGCAGCGCCATCTGCCCTGATTTGCCGGACAGATCGAAAGCGGCGCCGCTATTTATTCGGAGTTTCAGCAAAACTTCGGAGCTGCCGGGCTTTGGCCAGATCAGCAGGCGCAAGCCGTTGAGCAACTGCTCGCGCTCCGGCTCATTCGAAGATTGGGAGGTTTGCGGCGAATTTTGCGCGCGGGCCGGTTGAGCCACTAGCAAAAAGCACAGGAGTAAAGTGAGCGCGGTTGTAATAATCTGCCCATAAGGAATGGCTTGGACGCGGGTGGCGAATGGTATCGACATCTTGAGGCTAAACCGAGGTCTTCCAGTAACGATCACAGGGTCAACAGGGAGCAAAACATCTTAGATGCCGTGAGTTTACCCGTCAACCGTTTGGCTTTTAAGCGCATCCTAAGCCCTGGTTGGCAAAGTGAACGCGGGCGGCCTGACCGTGAAACTCTCAAAAGAGTTATGTACTTGCCGCCTCTGGGAGATTATATTTCGTTCGATTGCAAGTTTTTTCCAGCCAGGACCGTAACTTTTTCGGGGTTTTAGGAAACTACAGTAGGAAGCAATTCCTACAGGATCGAGTGCTTGATTGCCCGAGAGAACTACAGACGACCTTTTGCTGAAAAGGGCAGGCAAGGGCGACCAGGCGGCGTTCCTGGAGTTGTACGATCGTCACCGGGAACCGATTTTTCGTTTTGCTTATCGGCTCCTGGGGTCAATTGACATTGCGGAAGACGTCACGCACGACTGCTTTCTGAGTCTGATTCGCAGGCCCGAAGGCTTTCGTCCGGAGCGGGCGTCGCTCAGGACTTACCTGTTTGCAATTGCCAGAAACCTGGCTTTTAAGCATTTCAGGAATACAGGACGAGAGACGACGCTCGACGAGATGACTGAAGAGGCGCAGGTTTCGCCAAGGCACGCGCCGCTCAGAAAGCTGCTGGACGAGGAGTTGGCGGCGCACGTCAGAGACGCGGTGTTCAGCTTGCCCGCGCTGCAACGGGAAGCGCTGATTCTTTACGAGTACGAGGGGTTGAGCCTCAACGAGATCGCCGGTGTCGTCGAGGCTGATGTAGGAGCGGTAAAGGCGCGTTTGTACAGGGCGCGCGAGAGTTTAAGAAGGGCCTTGCGGCCGTATCTAGCCGACAGTTCGGAATTGAATAGTAGTCGGGAAATTGTTACTTTGAAGGAGGCCTGAAATGGGCGACGAGCCGGAAGATAAGTTTAATTCCGATCACGAGCTCAAAGCTTTGCTCGAACGCTGGACCACGGCGGGGCCTTCGAGAATTCTCGACAAGCGAATTGAAACCAGTTTTTTAAGAGAATTTTCTGGTGCAGACGGGCGTTCACCCGCGCTGCATTCCCTTAGGCCAGATGAGGTAGTGTCGATGAAGTTTTGTTCCAAGTGCCAAGAAGAGTTTGCTGATAAGTTCAGTTTTTGTCCCGTTGACGGTACGCCGCTGACAGCGGCGTCGCCAAAGATCGTGGACGATCCAAGCGTAACGGTTAGCAAAAATGATCAGCCGCCGGCAATTCAAGCTGCAGCAGCTTACACCGAGCAGCCGGAGGTCACTGACACCACCTGGACTGCGGCCAGCGCTGCGGCGGGCACTACCGGTGCTCTCGCCTTGCGAGACGAGTACCACCTGACGTTCTTGAGTGACGAAGGACTGACTTCGCGTTTGACTCATGAGCTGAGAGACACGGCGCGCCAGTATCAACTGACGTGGCCCGAGTTCAAGCGCGACCCGTTTGGGTTTACCAAGCGGACCATCGTCGGATATGGCGGGATGCTGCGGAAGTTTCTCGCGAAACCGAACGTGATGGTGGCGATGGGTTGCGCGGTGCTCGGCGTGATCGCGCTGGTTGGCGCCGTCATGCTGATGGATCGGACACAGTCGAGCGGCGTTTCGAAAGCGGGCTTGATCACGTTCTCGATCATTGCCGGTGGTTTGCTGGTTGCTCTGTTTTCTACGTGGCTTGGACGTGAGCGCGGCGCAGCCGTTATGGGCGCTGAGCCGTCTGACTCTCGCAGCGTCGTGGCCGCAATGATCTCGGCATTCGTTTTCCTGTTTGTGATTCTGGGCGTGGTCGTCGCCATCGACCGTCGCGGTGGTGGTTTACTGGCCCAGAACAATAGCGCCGAGGAAGAACTTCAGGTCGAGCAGATGCTCGACATTCCGGACGAGCAACCGACTCCCGATCCCGGCACGGCCGGACTGAACAAGGGAGCCGGCGGCGGCAGCAAGCCGAAGTTTGAACGCCCGCAGGGCGGCGGCGGCGGCGGCCGTGAAGAATCTAAGCCGGCTTCGTTTGGTAAAGTTCCGCAGGCTTCGTTAGACGTCCCGCAGGTGGTGGCGCCCGATCCGAAGCCACCGCAAATCAAGAACCCGTCGTTGCCCGTGGCCGCGACTGTAGTTGCCGATCCGCTGTTGGTCCCGCCTGATGCGCGCGTCCTTCCGTATGGCGACTACAAATCGAAGAGCACCGATCCCTCGTCAGGTCCCGGCACCGGCAATGGTATCGGAACGGGAACGGGCGGAGGCATCGGACCAGGTGAAGGCGGCGGTCTCGGACCAGGCCGCGGCGGTAACATCGGCGGCGGCGATTTCCGCGCCGGCGGTGGTGGACCCGGCGGCGGTGGCGGCGGCGATTATTCGAAGATCTTTACCGGCCGCGAAGTGACGTCGAAAGCACGTCTGATTTCGAAGCCGGAGCCGCAATACACCGAAGACGCGCGGAAGAACCAGATTACCGGCACCGTGGTGCTGAAAGTGGTCTTCTCGTCGAACGGTCAGGTGACGAACATCAGAACTGTTTCGGGTTTGCCGTACGGACTGACGGAAAGAGCGATTGCGGCAGCGCGCCAGATCAAGTTTGTGCCCGCCACCAAGGACGGGCATCAAGTCTCGATGTGGATGCAGCTCGAATACAACTTCAACCTTTACTAATTTACTGGTAGTTACGTCGTGGCCACGGATCGGATTAATCCGGATCCGTGGTCACGAACTTTTTGATACGCCTCACGCCTTCCTGTATTTGTTCCATCGACGTAGCGTAAGAGATGCGGACGAAACCTTCCGTGCCGAAGCCGGCGCCGTCTGTCACCACGACGTGTTCCTTCTCGAGCAGCCGCTGCGCGAACTCCGCTGAAGTCTTCATGCCGTTTTTAAGGCAGCCACGCACGTCCGGATACGCGTAAAACGCGCCTTCCGGCTCCGAACAACACATTCCCGGAATCTCTCTCAACGCTGACAGCAGCCATTCGCGGCGAGTGGTGTATTCGGCGAGCATCGTCGCGACTGAATCTTGTGGTCCAGTCAAGGCTGCGACCGCCGCCCATTGCGCGATCGAGTTTGCGTTGGAGGTCGAGTGGCCCTGGACCTTCAGCATGGCTTTCGTCCACTCCGTTGGCGCGAGCGAATAGCCGATACGCCAGCCAGTCATCGCGTAAGTTTTGGAGAACGAGCCGGCGATGCACAGGCGCGCGCGCAGTTCAGCGGGCAGGCTGGCAGCACTGAAGACTTGCGCCGGTGCATAGACGAAGCGCAGGTAACACTCGTCGGAGATCACGTAGATGCCGCGTTCGGTCGTCAGTTCCAGAATGCGGCGGAAGTCTTCCGGTGGAAGCACGCGGCCGGACGGATTCGACGGGGAGTTGAGTATTAAAAGCTTAGTCTTCGAAGTTATTGCTTTCTCGACTTGCTCCGCCGTCAACAAAAAATCCGTGGTCTCTGTTTCGATGAAGACCGGTTTGCCGCCCGCGAAGACGACGACTTCGGGAAACGTCACCCAGTAAGGTTTAGGAATCAATACTTCATCGCCGGGATCGATCAACGTGACGACGGCATTGAA
>DASRIM010000180.1:0-11371 GCA_035649995.1 Pyrinomonadaceae bacterium
ACGGACCATGAACGTGTCGGCGCTCTCGAGACTGATCGTGAGATCGGGCAACTGGTAAGAACGAACGCCCTCCGTCTGAAAGTCGAAGCGCACTTGATTGAACGGCGTCTCACCGCTTCTACTCGGCACGCCCGCTGCCTCGAGCACTTTGCTGAACGGCACGTCCTGGTGGGCCATTGCGCCGAGCACTGCGTCTCTTACGATCGCCAACAAAGATCGGTACGTGGCATCTGATGGAATACGCAGGCGCAGCACGAGATTGTTGATAAAGAACCCGATCAGCGGCTCGAGCTCGGTGTGTGTGCGCGCGGCGTAGGGAGACGTTACGACCAGATCCGCGTGCCCGGCCCAGCGATGCAGGCACGCAACGTAAGCGGACAGGAACATCACGTACGGCGTCACCTGCTCCCGCCCGCACACGTCTTTCAACTGTTGCGTGAAATCAGGCGGAAGTACGACCTGTTCAAATGCCTGTTCCGCTCGCGCCGCACTTGGAGCGGCCTTCTGTTCGGGCCATGTGAGGTCCACTGGCGCGTCCGTGAGGTTCTCGCGCCAGTAATCCAATCCCGGCTGAAAATCAGACTTGCGCTGCCACTCGACGAAGTCTGAATAACGGATTGGCAGCTCCGGCAATTGCGAACCTCCATAGAGATCGGCCAGCTCACGCAAAAAGATCTGCACCGATGGCCCATCGAAGATGAGATGGTGCGTGACGAACATCAACGCGTGTTCGCTTGGACCGAGTTTCACGAGGTGGAGCCGGTAAAGCGGATATTGCAGCACATCGAACGGCACTTTCGCTTCTGACGCTGCCCATTCGTAAGTGTGTTCGTGACTCAGATCGATCGTCTGTAGATCCACCTTGACGTCGTCTGCGACGATCGCCTTTGGCACGCCGTCGACCAGCGCGAACCTCGTGCGGAACGGCTCGTGGCGTTGAAAGATTCGTTCGAGGCCCTCTTCGAGTGCGGAGAGGCGCAGTTCACCCTGGAGGCGGATCGCCAGCAGAATGTTGTAAGAAGTGTCGCCGGGCCTCAGTTGAGAGATGAAGAACAGGCCTTGCTGTCCCGGTGAAAGTTCGCGTTCCTGAGTTTGAAACTCGACGCGTCGGAGCTCGTTTTCGATCGGTCGCGTGATGCCGCGCATGTCGTCGATTGCCGATGAAAGCAGGGCCACGGTCGGGTTGTCGAAGAAGACGCGTACCGGCAGTTCGAAGTCGAACGCCTGTCGCAGCCGTGCGATCGCGCGCAGCGCGAGCAGCGAGTAACCGCCCAGCTCGAAGAAGTTTGCATCGCGGCTGATCGTGTCTTGTGCGAGCACGTCACACCAGACTGCGGCGGTGGTTTCTTCAGTCGGCGTTTGCGGCGGTTGTTGGACCACGCCTTCGTCGAGCGGCTTGTCCGCGAACGTGGCGAGTAACTGCCGGTCGATCTTTCCGCCGGTCGTAAGCGGAATCGATTTCACTTCGACAAACCGTGCGGGCGTCATGAAATCCGGCAGGGTTGCAGCCACGGATTTTCGCAATTCGTTTGCGCCGGCGCGGGCGCCGCGATGAAATACGACGTAACCAATCAGAACCTGCTCGTGCGGCAATACCACGGCCTGCTCGACCGCCGGATTTTGACGGATGGCTTCGGCAACTTCGTTGAGCTCAACTCGACTGCCTCTGATCTTTACCTGATCGTCGCGCCGTCCGCGATATTCGATGTCGCCGTTGGTGAAGGACCAGGCGAAATCGCCGGTCTTGTAGAGCCGCGCGCCGGCGATGCCGGAGAACGGATCGGGAATGAAGTGCGATGCGGTTAGATCCGCCGAGTTGAAGTAACCGCGGCCGGCGCCGGCGCCGCCGATGTGCAGTTCTCCAATAACGCCCGGAGGAACAGGCACGCCGTTTTCGTCCAGAATGTACGTTCGCACGTTTGCGAGCGGCCGTCCCAGCAACGGGTTTTTCGCATCGTCGACGTGACAGACGGTCGTATCGACGGTGCATTCGGTTGGGCCATACAGATTGACGAATTGAATGTCGCTTTGTGCAGCCTGGTCCCACAGCGCAGGGTCGAACTCTTCACCGCCGACCAGGACCAGTGACGGTCCACGTAAACCCTCGTCGAGGAGTACCCGCAAGTGCGACGGTGTGCAGTCGAGCACGTCGATCTCATTCGCGGCTACGAACTCGACGAATTCCGCGGGCGTGTTTCTCAGATCGGGCGGCACGATGCAGAGCCTGCGGCCGAAACAGAGTTGCACCAACTGCTTGATCGACGTGTCGAAACTCAAGGGGCCGTTGAGGCTGACGCACTTCGCCTGCGGCGCGCGTGAGTAGACGGCTTCTTCGAGCGCAAACGCCAGGTTCAGCAGCGATCCGTGTTCGATCATCACGCCCTTCGGACCGCCCGTCGAACCTGACGTGTACATGACGTAAGCGAGGTTCGCCGCAGTAGCTCGAGACACCGGGTTCGAATCACTTTCATTCGCGATCTCTGCGGCGTGAATATCCACGATAACGCGGTCAGCGAAAGCTGTTGCGAACTGCGCTGCCGTTACGATCAACGTGAGGTTCGTCTTTTCCGCCAGTGAACGTAGCCGTTCTGTTGGCAGCACCGGATTGAGCGGGACAAACGCAGCGCCTGATTTCAGAATCGCGAGAGCAGCCATCACCAGTTCATCTGAATGCTCCAGGCACAGACCGACGGCTGTCTCCGGTGCGGCGCCGAGCCGTTTGAGGTGATGGGCCAACTGGTTGGCGCGTCGGTTCAATTCGGCGAACGTCCAGGAATGTCCTGGGAAAGTCAGCGCCTCGTTTTGCGGATTGAGTGTGACGGCAGCTTCAAATAGTTCGTGCAGGTTTGCGTAGCGTGGAAACTCGCGCGCGGTTTTGTTCCAGTCGGCCAACACGCCACGGCGCATCTCCGGCGTCAGGATTTCGATCTGATCGATCCGTGTATTCGGGCTCGTTTGAATTAATTGCGCGAAACATTCACGGACGTGGGCAGGACCTTCTATGCTCCAGTGCAGACCCGAATCCCTCAGCGTGCAGACCAGTTTGAGCTCACACTGCTCGTAAGCAACGTCGTAATCCACGAGCGAGAAGATCGACTCACTTGTCAGATCGCGAAACTCGAAGCCGGCCGCAAATCGCTCTTGCGACTCTGACTGCGCATCGAGCTCGAAATAATCCTGCCAGCGGCGCGATCTCTCCTCTTCCAGCGCCACTTCCTTCACGACTTCTTCAAACGTCATGCGCGAGTTGAGCTTCACACTCATCGGCAGCCAGCGCGCGAACAGCCCAACTGTTCGATCGAGCTCAGCGAAAGTGCGGCCGTCAAACTCGACGCCGATAACCGGCTCCTCACCCGTCAGACGCCACAGCAGAACAAACCACGCCGCCAGCAGAGACGTGCGATCGAAACCTTCAGGCGCCGGCGATCCCGTCTTATCGATCGCCGTCGCATCCACTTCGGCATGCAGCAGTTCGGTTGCGAACGAGCGACGCTCGCGGACGCGCCAGTAAGCAAGCGCTTCAGCCGCTTCGTCGTGGTCCAACAGCGTCTGCTGCCAGCCCGCATAATCGACGTACTGAACGATCGCGTCGTCTGCGGAATGCGCGTATTCGCGGGCCAACGCGTCACAGATATTTCGCAGACTCACGAAATCCGCGAACATCGCCGGCAACTCCAACCGCAGGAAATCACCCGCGACGTTCAACGTGATCTGCGGTTCGTGGCCAACGACCTGCAGTGGATAACGAGTTGCGGGGTCGATGTGCAGCGTCGTCCGCAGCACTTCGTAACGATCGACGACGCGATTGAACACCTCAGTCAACAACGACTGATCAACCTCGCCGGCAACCTTAACGACGGCCATCGCGCGGCACGACTCGCCTTGTCCGAATCGCCACAGTCGTTTTTGCTGCGCAGACAATTCGAAGCCAACTGCTTCGACAGCACTTTGTTGTGATTGGGCCATGCTAACGGGAAACGGCTTCTGATATTTCGACTGGTTTGCGTGTGGGAACGAAATGCTTCGGCGATCGGTTCGCCTCAGCCTTTCTGGTCGAGTCGAGGTTTTGCACGTAGAACAGCAGCTCGTCGATCGTGCTGCCCGCGTCCGCCGCGGCTTTGTCGAGCACGATCATGAAGCATTCCTTGATTCGCCGCGCGAGGTCAGGGCTGATTACGCTGCGCCGGTAGCGCAACTCGCCCTCCATCACTTCGGGAGTCTCAGTGATGATGAGGCTGAGATCGAAGCGCAATGACGGCTCTTCGACGACTAGCGGATTGATCGCCAGTCCGGGAAGCTGAAGATCCTGGCTCGGTGCGTGTTGATAGTTGAGCACTGCGCGAAAGAGCGGCGAGTGTGTGCCGGTCCGCTTCGGGTTCACTTCCTGGACCAACTTCCAGAAAGGTAAATCCTGGTGCGCGATAGCGCCGCCGACTGTCTCTCGTACGCGCGCCAGCAGTTGCCGCACGCTCGGATTGCCGCTGAGATCGACGCGCAGGACCAGCATGTTTATGAAGAAACCGACGAGGTCCTCGAGTTCTGGCTGGCGTCTGTTCGTGACGTCGGCGCCGACGACCATGTCGTTCTGTCCGCTGAACTGCTTCAACGTCGCGGCGAAGGCCGCGAGCAAAAGCATGAACGTGGTGACGTTCTCCTCGCGGCTCAGCGAGCGCAAAGTTTCAAACTGCTCGTTTGTAAAGACGAGTGGCTCCGTGCCGCGGCCGTCTTCATCCGTCGCCTTCTCAGCCGGCAGCCGCAGTTCCGGCGGATTGCTCAGTTGCCGCTTCCAGTACGCGACGAGATCGCGGAGCCGTTCGTCCTTCAACGATTGCCGCTGCCAGAACGCGTAATCCCCGTACTGAATCGCGAGCTCACTCAGCGCCGCGGGCCGTTGCTCGTCATAGGCCGCGTAAATGCTGACGAATTCACGCACCAGGATCGAGGTGGACCAGTTGTCGGCGACGATGTGATGCAGGTCCACAAGCAAAACGTGCTCGAGCGGATCGAGCCGCAGCAGCACCGAGCGGAAGAGCGGTCCGCGCACGAGGTCGAACGGGCGCCGCTTGCAGTCATCGATCAACCGGCGGACGAAAACGTCGCGCTCCGCCAACGGCACTTCAGAAAGGTCCGTCACCGTCAAGGCAATCTCGTCGCTTGGATTCACGATCTGTTTCGGTTGTCCATCGACCGCAACGAACGTCGTGCGCAACGTCTCATGACGGCGAACCATGGCGCGCAATGTTTGGCTGACGAGATCCAGCTTGAGCGGGCCTTTCAACTCGACACCGAACGGAACGTTGTAAGCGAGGCTGCCGGGCTCGAGTTGAGCATGGAACCAGAGTTGTTCCTGCTCGAACGAAAGCGGGATCTCCGCATCGATTGGCCGCCGCGCCATCGTCACTGGATTGATCTCGCTGTCGGACGTGGACGCCGTCTCGATCCAACGCGCCAGTCCCGCGACAGTCCCTAACTCGAAGAGCACGCGGATCGGGACCTCGACACCTGACTCCTGCCGCATCTTCCACGTTAACTGCGTCGCGATCAGCGAATTGCCGCCGAGCTCGAAGAAACTGTCGTTGCGGCCGATCTCTTCGAGACAAAGGACCTCTTGCCAGGCGCGGGTGAGGTTGTGTTCGAGCGCGGTGAGCGGCGCGGCATAAGGCTCGTCGATCATTGGGCGCGGATACATCACGCGCACGTCGCTCGTATCTTTCCCGCCCGTAAGCTGCGAGAGCGGTCCGGTTTGGACCAGCTCGACGAGATCCGTCTTGCACACGATCACCTGCGGCTGCGCCGGATCGGCAAGTATGCGATCGAGCGCTTCGACGCCTTCGCGCGGCAGCAAACCCTTGCGAAGCTCACGCTGCACGATCTCCTTGAAATGGTCCGGCACCTCTGCGTTTGCCGCCATGCCGACTTCCTGCCAGGCACACCAGTTGATCGACGTAGCGGCCAGTTTCTTCTGTTGGCGCAGCGACTGGGCCAACACGTCGAGGAAAGCATTCGCGCCCGCATAGACCGACTCGCCGTACGCTCCCACGAGCGAGCTCACCGACGAACAGAGCACGAAGAAGTCCGGATCGATTCCCCGCTCTTCCAACAACTCCGCCAGCACCAGCGCGCCGCTGACTTTCGGCGCTAGCACGTTTCGCATGTGCGTAAGCGTCTTGTTGTGATAGCTGCCGTTGTCTGCAACGCCGGCCGCATGTACGACGCCATCGATCGTGCCGAACCGCTTCAACGTCTCGTCGATCACTTTGCGCATCTGTTCACGATCGCTTGCATCGGCGGTGAAGTTAACGACTTCGGCCGCACTCTGTGCCAGCGAGGGCAGCGGCTGCGCGGGTGTCCGGCCGACGAGCACCAGCCGAGCGTGTTGCGTGTCCGCGAAGTGCTGAGCGATGGTTAGACCGATGCCGCCGCGTCCGCCAGTGATCAAATAAACCGGACTTTCTTTGCTCACGACGGTTGACGCGGGCATTTCGCGCGACGCGTAATGCGGCGTCCAGCGGTAGTCTCCACGAAGCGCACTCACGGTTGGTCCATTACGAAGAATCTCGCCGAGTAGCTGTTCGGCCGTAGCGCTGCCGGCGTTGAAGTCGATCAACCGGCAAGACAGCGATGGTTCTTCAACCGGCAACACGCGGCACGCGCCGATCATCGTCGCGTTCTCCGGCCGCAGCGTTTCGTCGCCGAGCACCAACTGCGTCCCTGAGGTCAACACGAACAATTCGCGCCGGCCCGCGCACTGCTTCGACGCCAACGCCTGGGCCAACTGAAGCAAGGAATAAAGCCCGAGATGTTGGCTTGCTTCCCAGTCGCCGCCCGCGTCTCGCAGACTCCACAAATGAACGACGCGATCCGGAAGTCGTTCCAAATCGAACGAATCGCCGGGCAGCACTACAACTACTTCCTGGCCTGCTTCCTCCAGCAATCCAAGCAGCCGGTTGCTGAGCTCATCCTCGTTTGCAAAGACGAGCCACGTGCCTCGTTGCGCCGCCAGCACGTCAAAATCAAATTCCACTCGCTCATCACGCTGCCACGAGGGCGAATAGAACCATCCCTTCGAGCTCGAACGCGCCGTCTGCAAACGTGCGTGGCCGTTCGTCGACGGCATGTATCGCATACGCTCGAATGGGTACGACGGCAATGACACGCGAAAGCGCTTCCGGCCCGGGTGCAACGCCGCCCAGTCAAGATCGACGCCGAAACGCCACAGATCGCCCGCAGTTTCGAGCATCTTCCGCTGGTCCTGATCGACGACGCCCCTGCGCGGCAACGATGCGAACGCCCGCACCGTTTTCCCGCTGCCGGCGGTGTTCGCCTGAACCAGTTGCGTCAGCGTTTGACTCGGGCCGACTTCCAGACAAATCAGGTTCGACTGCTCGAACAGGCAGTTCAACCCATCCGCGAAACGAACGGTCTGACGTAAATGACTGGTCCAGTAATCGACGCTCGTCGCCTCGTCATCCGTGATCCATTTCCCCGTCACGTTGGATACGAACGGGATGCGCGGCTTCCGGAGCTGCACTTTGCGCAGGACGTCGCCGAGGTCCGCAATCGCCGGATCCATCAAGGCGCAGTGAAACGCATGCGACGTCTGGAGACGCACGCAGTGGATGCCGTCGCGTTGCAGCTCACTCTCCAACAACTGCATCTCGAGACTGTCGCCCGATACGACACAACTTCGTGGACCATTCACGACGGCGACCGAAATGCTCGGCGTCAGCCGTTCGCGCGTCTCGTCTTCGGAGAGCGCGACCGCCAACATCAGCCCAGGCTCAGTCCGCTGCACGATCTCGCCGCGATGGACCAGCAGGTAAACTGCTTCTTCCAAGGTGAACACACCAGCCAAACAGGCCGCGGTGTACTCACCCAGACTGTGCCCGATCATCACCGACGGCGTAACCCCAAACGACATCCAGAGCTTCGCCAAGGCGTACTCGACAGCAAACAATGCCGGTTGCGCGAGTCGTGTCTGCCGTAGCTCATCGCCGGCTTCAGAAAAGACAAGGCGTGTCAGGTCTTCACCACACTCGCTCCGGACCAGTTCGAAACAGTGGTCCAACTCACGACGGAAGACCGGCTGTTTTTCGTAGAGCTCGCGGGCCATGTTGGCGTACTGCGCAGCCTGCCCCGGAAAGAGAAACGCGATCGACGGCTCGCCTGACGACGGCATTGCCGCAAACGGTTCGCGCAATAGTTCGCAGGCGTGTTTGGCGTCGCGCGCAACGACACGCCGTCGATAACTGAAACTGCCGCGCCCCGTTTGCAGCGTGTAAGCGACGTCGCCAAGATCGACGTCCGGATGCTGCTCGAGATGATCCACCAGCCGAGCGGCGGCGGATTCAAGCGCTGCTGCCGACTTAGCCGAGAGCACCAACAGTTCGTGGTCACTTTCCGCAACCTCACGCTCCCGCACCGGCGCCTCTTCAACGACGACGTGCGCGTTCGTTCCGCCAAAGCCGAAAGAACTAACGCCCGCTCGACGCGGCGTCTCTGATTCCCATGCGCTCGATTCCGTGTTGACGTAAAACGGCGTACGCTCGAAATCGATCTCCGGATTCGCCGCGCGATAGTGCAGGCTCGGAACTATCGTCCGCTCTTCAAGACACTTGATCGTCTTGATCAATCCGGCGACGCCCGCGGCTGCATCCAGATGGCCGATGTTTGTTTTCACGGATCCGATCGCGCACGAACGAGGCGTTAACGACTGCGCGCCAAAAGCTTTGCAGAGCGCGCGGATCTCGATCGGATCGCCGAGCTGCGTTCCCGTACCATGCGTTTCGACGTAACCAATCGAACGCGCCTCGACGCCCGCGTCTGCCAACGCGGCCGCAACCACCGCCGCCTGACCATCCACGCTCGGCGCGGTGAATCCGACTTTGTTGACTCCGTCGTTGTTCAGCGCAGTGCCGCGGATCACGGCGCGGATGTTGTCGTTGTCGGCGATAGCCTCCTCGAGCCGTTTCAACACCACGACCCCGACACCTTGTCCGAACACGGTCCCATCGGCGTCCTTGTCAAACGCGCGGCAACGCTCTGATGGCGACGTGATACCGCCGCCTTCAAAACAGAACCCGCTCGGCTGCGGAAACACGACCGATACGCCGCCCGCCAACGCCATGTGACATTCAAAGTTGCGCAAACTCTGGCAGGCGATATGCACGGCGACTAACGAGGTCGAGCAGGCGGTCTGCACGAAGAAACTCGGCCCGCGCAAGTTCAACTTGTACGAGACCCGCGTCGTCAGCGACCATGGACCATTCCCGACCTGCAACTGCAGCGGCGCTTCCGCGGCGAGCGGATGCTGGTCCAGGTACAGGTTTACGAGGTGCCCGTTGGGGCTCGATCCGGCGTAGACACCGACCATTCCCTTGTAACGATTGACGTCGTAACCCGCGTCTTCGAGCGACTCCCAACAACACTCCAGAAACGCGCGATGTTGCGGATCCATGACTTCCGCTTCACCGGGCGAATAGCCGAAGAAGTTCGGATCGAACGCGTCCGCATGGTCCATCAACGCGCCGGCCTTCGCAGACAGCGGCGAGCTCAGATATTGCGCGTCGACACCCAGCGCTTCGAGCTCGGCCTGCTCGAGACGCCGCACGGAATCGACTCCGTTGACGAGGTTCCGCCAGAATTCCTCGACCGAATTAGCAGACGGAAAGCGCCCGGCCATGCCGATGACGGCGATCGCGTCGGTCATCCAATCTCTGTTTTCGCCGTTCAATTCTCAGTCTCCAGCGTAAGCAGCCTTGTTTCTGCGGTCGCGCGCGGCCTTGCGTTTCGTTTGCAGGTCGTCGATCTCTTTCAACGATTCCTGGAACGAACCGCGGTCGCCGTTCACGCCGCGGATCTCTTCCGCGATTCTGGCGATGGTCGGCAACTCGAACATCGCCACCGCCGAGAGCTCGATGTTCCACGCGCGTTTGATCTGCGAGATCACTTTCACGGCGACCAGCGAATCGCCGCCAAGCTCGAAGAAGTTGTCGTCGCGGCCGAGGTCGCCGACGCCGAGCGCGTCGCTCCAGATCGCGGCGATCGCTTTCTCCAGTTCGTCCTTCGGCGCGGAGTATGAGGTTGCGAGTTGCGGACGCGCGTGCGCGGGTTTCGCTTTCGCTTCCGGCGCTAGTCGATCGTCAAGCAGTTCGTCTCCCCGGCGCCACAGGTCCTTGAAGCCTTCGATCAGCGTTTGCAGCGAAACAGGCGAGACGCACACCTGCGCTGCCTGGTCCAACGTCAGTACGCGCAGCATCGCGCGGATGGCGTCGTGAGGTTCGATCACGTCGCCGCGTTCTTTGCCGGTCCATTCGAGATGGCGCTGTTGCACCGGAATAGCGGTGCCAACGTTGTTCCAGAGCGGCCAGTTTATGGAGCATGTAAAGCGGCGTGAATCATTTTGTGAGTGGGCGTAAGCGTCGAGTGCGGCGCTCGCAGCCGTGTATGTCGCCTGACCAGTGCCGCCGATGAACGAAGCGACCGACGACCACAGCAGGAAGAAGTCCAGCTTCTGGTCCTGGAACAATCGATGCAACACGAGCGTGCCGTCGACTTTCGATTTGAAGACTTCGCCGGCGTCAGCGGGCGTCTGCCTGACCATCACGCCGCCGCCCGGCACGCCTGCCGCGTGAATGACGCCGTTTATCTGACCAAAACGCTTGCGCGCGGCGGAGATTACGGCGGCCATTTGATGTATATCGCTCACGTCGGCCTTGAGCGCGAGGACTTCAGCGCCGAGCTCTTCGAGCCGGCTGATTTCGCTGTTTGATTGCGCTTTGTTCTTAGCGACGATCAACGCGTAATCGGCATCAACTCGCGCCGCGCCGGGCTTCGGATAGACCTCAACCGTGTCGAAGGTGTGTTGCGATAACACATCTTCCCACTGCCGTATGCTCGCGAGCGCGGTGCCTGTTTGTTTACGGAAATCGTCGAAACCCCACCAACCTTCGGTGAGCCCCCAGATCATCTCGATCCACGGCCACGGCGTGACCATTTCGATCAGACCGAGCCAGCCGCCCGGCGCCAACAGCTTTCGCAAGTTGCCGATCGTCGCGTGTATGTCGGGTGTGGCGTGGACCACGTCGAGACCGATGATTACGTCGAAGCTGTTCGCCGTGAAACCTTGCGCGAGCGGGTCGCGTGAGACGTCGAGCTTCTCGAACGTGACGAACTCGCGGTCCGCGGCCGTGGTCCAATCCTGGGCCGCGAGCAGGAAAGACGTTCCGATATCGGTGAAGCAGTATTGGACGTTCTTTCCGCGTAACTCCGGCAGCAGGACCCGCGTCAACAGTCCGACGCCGCCGCCGATCTCGAGAATTCGCAAAGGCTGCTCACGCTTTTCGCTGAGCGCCAACAGCAGCTTGAGCAC
>DASRIM010000181.1:0-25210 GCA_035649995.1 Pyrinomonadaceae bacterium
CATGGTCCAGCGAATGTCCTGGCGGCGCAGGTAGTCGGTGTTGACGAACAGGTCTCCCCGGAGCGCCATGACGAGCTTCATCCGCAAGGCATAAATGTTTATCTGCGCGAGCGCGACGGCGTGCGTCTCACTGCCGCGCGCACACTGAGTCGCGATCCCTGGTTCCGCCAACTCAGCGTTCGCCGGTTAATGACGATGATCGAGCGCGCACTCGAACAACAAATGCAGTGGGTCGTGTTTGAGCCAAACAACGAAGCGTTGCGCGGAGAGATCCGCGTGCTGCTTATGAGTTATCTGCGGCAACTCTTTCGCCTCGGCGCGTTTCGCGGCGCCAATGAAGACGAAGCGTTCTTCGTGCGCTGCGACGAAACTAACAACCCGCCGTACCTCGCCGATGCCGGACGTCTGCTGGCGGAGATTGGCATCGCGCCGGCTGAACCGCTCGAATTCATTGTGGTCCAACTCACGCGTGGCAACGACGGCACGCTGACGATTCGGGAGTAAACGACGATGGCCGAGCAACTGCTGCGCGCATTCAGATTTCAAGTGAAGCTTCGCAAGAGCCCGGCAGGTGAATCCGGTGCGCAGTCGCCTAACGATGCGCCGGCGGGTACCGCGCTCGCGGACGGTGCGTTTCAGGAGTGTTCCGGGTTGGAAGTCGAAATGGATGTGCAGGAATACCTCGAAGGTGGGCGCAACGACGGCGTGATCAAACGCGTCGGCCGCGCAAAGTACAGTCCGATAGTTCTCAAACGCGGCATGTTCTACAGCGCCGG
Source organism: Pyrinomonadaceae bacterium (assembly GCA_035649995.1). Lineage (GTDB taxonomy): Bacteria > Acidobacteriota > Blastocatellia > Pyrinomonadales > Pyrinomonadaceae > PSRF01. The sequence continues at coordinate 777 of DASRIM010000181.1, forward strand.
AAACAAAGCGAATCGTGATCTGTGGAACTGGCTACAGGCCGTTGTTTCCGGTGAACGCCCGGTCGCGCGCTACGACGGGATCATCGAGGTGATGAGCTCGGGAATGAACGTTTCAGCGACGTGGGTTTTCGATCGCGGGTTGCCGTTGAAGATTCGCGGCCCGGAGTTGAACGCGAAGACAGGTGAGGTAGCAATGGAAGAACTGCACATTGCTCATGAAGGACTGCGACTGATCAATTCTTAAAAGTATGCCACTCGAGAAAGCCAGCATCAGCGAAGCCAACGACCGCGGCCAGGCGATAGAGGGCACTTCGTTTCCGGTCCAGTTCAACCCGACTACGCTGAGGCTAACACTTGCTAATCGCACCGAGGGCGGCAACACGCGCGGCAAAGAGGTGCGGCAAAATCTTGGACCAAGCTCAACAACGCTCAGCCTGGACCTCGTGTTCGATACGGCTGACGAAGGCACAAGCGGCAATCCGGTTTCAGTGCTCTCCAAGACCAGGAAAATCGAGCGTTTTCTGGTTCCCAAGGGATCCGGACCACAACAAGGCGCGCCGCCACGAATCCGGTTCGCGTGGGGCGATCTCGTCATTCACGGTGTTGTCGAGAGTTTGACCGTGGATCTGGAACACTTCGCCTCGAACGGTTTTCCACTGCGCGCGAAAGTCTCGCTGTCGATCAAGGCTCAGGATCGCGATCTGGAATTGACGAGTATTCGCGACAGCCGGAGTGGCGCGCCCGCGCCCGGAAGTGCGGGCGGCGGTGGTCTGGGTTTTGGTGGTTCGTTCGGCGTTGGCGTTGGAGTCTCGGCGAGCGTGGGCCTTGGGTTGTCGGCAAACATCGGCGTCGCACTCGACGGCGAGAGTGCCGGCGATTTTGCCGCGCGCGTCGGTTTGGATCCGGCCGCGTGGCGCGGACTGGATCTTGGCGGAGAGAATTCGCTGGCGCTGTCCGCGGGCGTTGAAGTGGGCTTCAACGCAAACCTGACGGCGAGCACCGGGCTTGGTGTAACGGTCGGAGTTGAAGCCGGAGTTTCAGCCCCGCTGGAAGCATCATTCGGCTTAACGACGAACACGAACGTTAATGCCGTGCGCGGTGTGGGCACCGGCGCTGATCTCGCTTCAGGGTTCGCTCTCTCAGCGGCGGGCGGTGTTGGCGCCGCGATCGACGCAGTCAAACTCGCGAAGATCGAACAAGCGGAGCAGCAAACTCGTGCATCGTTCAAGACGCCGTCAAAGCCGATGTCCGCGGCGACGACTACGACCTCCTTCGCACAACCGAAACCACCTGAACAGAAACACACGCCGCTCGTCCGCACTGGTCTGCCGATAGTCTCCGCGCAACAGGCGGCTCCGCCTGTGCCGCGGCCTCCGCGTGTTGACGCTCGTGCCGGCTCCTTTGGTTTCGGTGTGCCGTTGAGACCGACGATCGGCGAGGCTGCCGATCAACGTGCGGAGACGATCAACGGAGACGTTGCCATCAAGCCGAAGATCGTAACAGGCGATCCGCCGATGACGCGTGATCCAACGAAGCCTGCGTGGGTCGCGCTGCCGGTCCGCGACGTCTCCCGCAGGACCGCTGACCGCGCGCAGCGAAAAATTCGTCCCACTCGGCCATGCGGATGCGCCGGCGGTTGCGGACATTGAGAAAGTGAAAGGGTTTTGTAATGCCGGTACACGTTGACGAGATGACTTCAGAAGTGAGCACCGAAGCAGGCGCTCCGGCGACTGGAACTGGCGCGGCGATGGTTTGGGAAGACACGGCGCACATTCGAGACGTGCGCGCTCAGCTCGCGCGCGACGCGCGTCGCACTTCAGCCGAGAATTACGATGACTGAAGCTTTACTCACATACGCTGGTCCAGTCTTCGAGATCGAAGGCCAACCCAACGTCGAGTTGGCACGAGACATTCTGCACCTCGAAGTCCACGAGACGACCGCCGGGTTGAAAACGCTCACGGCACGCTTCATTGCGATTGGCAGCACTGGCTCGTCGGCCGAGCAACGCCAGCTTTACCTCGACGGATCGGTTTTCGACTTCGGCAAGAAAGTGTCAGTCGTTCTTGGCGCGTCGCCGGCAGCGCACACCGTTTTCACCGGCTGGATCAGTGCGATCCAGGCCGACTTCAAGGAAGGCGAGGAGCCGGAAGTCGTCATCTTCGCCGAAGACAAACTGATGAAGCTGCGCATGACTCGCCGCATGAAGACGTACGAAAACGTGAGCGACGCTGACATCGCGAGTGCCATTGCATCCGAACACGGGCTCACGCCGGCAGTCGACGCCGATGGCCCAACGTACGACATCGTGCAGCAGTGGAACATGAGTGACCTTGCCTTCTTGCGCGAACGCGCCAGGCGAATCCAGGCGGAGCTTTGGATCGAAGACGAAACGCTCAACTTCAAGTCGCGCAACAACAGGACCGCGACGGAGCTGACGCTGGTCCAGGGTAATCATCTGATCGCCCTGAGCGCTCGCGCAGACCTTGCGCACCAGCGCACCAAAGTGAAGGTGAGCGGCTACGACGCGACTCAACGCGAACGGATCGAAGAAGAAGCCGGCGAAGACGCGATTCAAGCAGAGGTTTCCGGCGGCCTGACCGGTCCAGCAGCGTTGCAGCGCGCTTTTGGCGATCGCGTTTCGTATCGCGTGCGCGACGTGCCTTTGACTTCGAGCGAAGCGACAGACTGGGTCAAAGCGGAAATGCTCCGGCGCGCGCGCGGGTTTGTAGTCGTCAACGGCACCACGCGTGGATCGGCAGACATGGTCGTCGGCAGCAAGTTGACACTCGAACGCACCGGAAATCCATTCGATGGACCAGGTTATTACGTTACGAGTATTCGCCATACCTACGATTCGCAAAACGGATTCCGCACGCACTTCGAAGCAGAGCGCGCAACTGTTCAGGAGGGAACTTGAGTAAGACCATCGCAGCACCGCGACCCGACGGCAATGCCGAACGTTATTTCGGCGTCTTTCCGGCAATCGTGACGGACATCGTCGATCCGGAGAGCCTGGGCCGGATTCAAGTAAAGCTGCCCTGGTTGGGTGCGGACGGCGATTCCGTCCGCGCATGGGCCACGCTGCTGACGCCGTACGCTGACGACGATCAGGGTTTCGAAGTGCTGCCGGCAGTCGACACGCAAGTGGTAATTGCGTTCGAAGCAGGCGACTTGCGACGGCCGTACATCCTCGGCTCCGCCTGGAACGGCAAAGAAGCAATGCCCGAGGCGCCCGCTGCGCCGAACAACAAGCGCCTGATCAAAACCCGTTCAGGCAGCTTGCTTGAATTCGACGACACGGAAGGCACGCCGAAGGTGACGCTGTCGATGAAGAGTGGTCACAAGGTCGTGCTCGACGACGGCGCGCAGGAAGTGACCGTGCAGCATTCCAACGGCTGTTACGTGAAGATGAACGCGGCCGGCCAGGTCCAGATTCAGGCCAACGCGACCGTCGAAATAACCGCGTCGGCAGTAAACGTACACGCGCCGGTTGCGACGTTCGACGGCATTGTGAACTGCACGACGTTGATTGCGAGCTCGGGAGTAGTCTCGCCGTCATACACACCGGGCGCGGGAAACATTTGGTGATATGAACAAGCACGCGTGGAAACTTGTTGGACCGTGGTATCGCTGGGCGCATCCGGGCGTGCCGAGCGCGGGCCGCGTCTCGCGTCCGGTTTTTCAGAAATACGATGGTCCAGGCATGGTCGCGGAATTTCTGAAAGAGCCGCAGCGATCGTTGAAGTTTACTGATGACGATCGGGTCCACGAAGTCAGGCCCATGCCGCCGATGAGCCCTGCGACCTACAACGGCAAACCGCGGCGGCTGTCAGATCTGGGCTATTTTCCGACGTCTACACGCAAGCTTTTTCTCGACACACACAAACGTTTCTATCTCGTCGTTTGTGAATTGCACTGCGACATCACTGGTTTTCCGCCGGTCAATCGCGCGCAGGTGTGCAGTGCCGGGTTCGTAGTTCGGCGCCGCATCGTTCGAAATCTCACTCAGAAGGCAATCGCCGAGGGCGAGCCGATCCTGCGGCGACTGTCTGCTTTTGCAGTCACACAGTCGATTGGTCCCAAACAAGCGTTCGCGCTCGAGGAGTTGAAAGTCGAACGCAGTCGAGTGGCCCGGTGGGCCAACAAGTACGGCATCGCGGTGCGCGTGCAGGGGTGGAGGCAACTTGGCCAGGGCATCGGTCAATGGACCGACGTTAGCGAAACACCCGCCGGCAATATCACCGAACAAACGTTTCCACTCTATCCGCTGATTCCGGATCCGCGCGATGCAAGACACTCCGGCAAGGGGCGAACGATCTACTTCGGCGTTGTGCCGACGGGAAGCTCCGACACCGACGAGTTCGGCAAAGCGCGCTTCGACGATGCAACGCAGTACGAGATCCGATGTTTCGTCAGACGCTTCAAACATGAACCACCGACTCCCGGCTGTTGCGGCGAAACGGTCTGGAGTTTACCGACCGAGGTTTACCAACTCGCTCCACATTTCGATTTGGCGGGGACGAACAATCGACCGGTGTCGATGCAGCTCCCCGATCTGAGCGCGCTCGAAGCGCAGGCCGCGGCGCTGCCGCCCAATCAATTGGCGCCGTTCCGCATGGTGTCGCCGCCGAGCTCGAACCTCGAAGTCACGGCGGACGAAGACGGCAACATCACCGATCACGGCACGTCGAGTCAGATCTGTTCCTTCTCGATTCCCCTGATCACGATCGTGGCCACGTTTGTTTTCAAGCTGTTCCTCCCGGTGGTGACGCTGCTGTTCGGGCTGTTCTTCATGCTCAAGCTTAAGTTCTGTATTCCACCGAGTATTCAACTGAGCGCCGGGCTCGCGGCGGATCTGAACGCCGCGCTGAATGTCGGGTTGGACGTGAGCGTCGATGCCAGCGTCGACGTCGGCACGACACTTGGCAACAACCTCAACAACCGGTTGAAAGTTGACCTCGGCAACGAGATGGTCAGCGGCTTGAGAAACGGAGTGCCGGATCGTCCCGGCGGACTTGGCCCGCGTGCGATCGCGGAGATGGCCGATAGTGTTTACGAGTCAGGTCAGGAACAGAACGCGCCATCCCTGACTGCCAAACTCGAATACGAAGAGCGCGTCGAAGCGGAGGTCTTCGCATGACAACGACACTCAGGTTTCTCGGCAAAGGCTGGACCATTCCGCTGCAACCCGACGACCGCAGCGGCAAGTTCAACTATGAAAGTGGTGCGGAGAAGGTGCGCCAGTCGATCTGGATCATTCTCGATACCGAGCCTGGCGAACGAATCATGCGCCCGGCTTTTGGCTGCGGCTTACGCCGCCACTTGATGAAGCCGAACACGACCGCCACGCGCGCGCTGATCCAACGCGAGGTCACAAACGCCCTCAGCACGTGGGAGCCGCGCATCGACCTGGAGAGCGTGGAGGCCACGCCGGGTGACGATCCGTCGCTGGTGCTGATCGAGATCAACTACCTGCACCGCAGGGATGGTCACAAGGGAAATCTCGTTTACCCGTTTTATCTGGAGCCGTAACGCATGCCGATCCGGAATCCAATTCTCGACGATCGTTCATACCAGCAACTGCGCGACGAGCTGGTGCTGCGGATTCCTGTCTACACACCGGAATGGACCGATCACAACGCGAGCGATCCGGGCATCACGCTGATCGAGTTGTTTTCGTTCCTCGGCGAAAACCTGCTGTACCGTTTCAACCAGATCCCGGAAGCTGCGCGGCTCGAGTTTTTGCGGCTGCTGCAAATTCCGCTGCGGCCCGCGACGCCCGCCAGAACTCTCGTAACCTTCACGACAACGAAGAAGGACGGCGTGCTGGTGGAGACGGGCGCCGATTTGACGGCGGGCAAGTTGTCGTTTGAAACGGAAACGGAAGTCAAAGTGTGGCCGGTTTCTTTCGTCGCGGTGGGCCGCAAGCGGTCGCCTGAGCCCGATCCTGACAGGGAACCGGAAGTCTACCAGTTCGCGGTGAGCGTGCTGGACGCGATTGGACCACTCGCGCGCGAACAACAACCGGTTTACTACAAAAACGATCCTGTCGATCTCGAAAATCCGCCGGTCGATTTCAACGAGACTGTGGACGGCAAGATCTGGATCGCAGTCGTGCTCGACAAGGAGGCGGACCCAAAGGAGCTTGGCGGCGCGTTACTGAACGTCGGCGTCGTGCTCGATCCAGTGTTCGAAACGATGGACCAGGTTCGGCCGTGTCCGGGCGCCGGCTTCACCGCGAAGGCGCCGGCGGTCGAGTGGAAAGTTTCGACGGGGAAACTGAAAGACGGAAAACCACAGTACGTCAGCATCGCTCAACAGGGAGACACAACGCGCGGCCTGACTCAGGACGGCGTGGTCCGGCTGCGATTGCCGGCGGACGTCAAGCAGGTTGGCGTTTTCGCTCCTGACGATCCGGCGCAACTCGGCACCGGCGATTTCCCGCCCGTGCTCGACGAGGAAACCGAGAAGAAAATTCTTTGCTGGATTCACGGCTTCCGTCACGACGCGAGTGGGTTTGGCAAAGTTCTATTCATCGGAGCGAACGCCGCGGAAACCGTGCAAACAAAGAAAGCGCGCACGGAGTTTCTCGGCACCGGCAATGCCCAGCCGAATCAACGCTTCAAGCTGGTCTACACGCCGGTAATTGCGGGAAGTCTCAAACTTGACGTTGAGGAAGGGTCGCGTTGGGTCGAGTGGAAAGAAGTCGACGGATTTCACGCGAGCGAGCCTGACGATCGTCACTTCGTCGTCGATCCCGAAGCAGGTGAAGTTCGATTTGGAAACGGTTTGCAGGGACTGCCGCCGCAGATCGGACACCGCATTCGCGCGCGCGAGTATCGCTTCGGCGGCGGCGTCGAAGGAAACGTGCCGCCGAAAGCGATCTCCGCCGCGGTCAAAATCAAGGACGTCAAAGTCACGAATCCTCTACGCGCACGCGGCGGCGCGGCTGCCGAAACGATCGCCGAAGGACTGAGCCGCATCCCCGGCGAGTTGCGCCGGCGCGATCGCGCGGTGACCGCGACTGACTTTCAGGAACTCGCGCTCGCAACTCCCGGCGCTGACGTTGGACGCGCCGAATGCTTGCCGCGCTTTCATCCGCCGACGCGTCGATCCGAAGCTGCGGGCATCAACACGGTCGTGATTTGGCCCAGGGTCGATGCTGCACATCCAAACGCACCCAAACCCGATCGCAACATGCTGCGAATGGTTTGCCAGTGGCTCGACATGAGGCGACTGGTGACGACTGAGCTGTACGTTATTCCACCGACGTACCGAAAGGTTGCAGTATCCGTCGCCCTTGAAGTGAAGGACGGCTACGGCATCGAAGCGGTTCGCAACTGGGTCGAGCTCGTGCTGCGCCAATACCTCGCACCGCTGCCGCCGTATGGACCAGAAGGTCAGGGCTGGCCGCTGGGTCGCAAGGTACATGGACCAGAGCTCGAGGCAGCGGCGTTGCAGGTCGAGGGAGTGCGTTTTCTGAACGATCTAAAAGTCGCGGGATGGAACGAGGCAAACGAAACGTGGGTCAACGGTTCGGTCACGTTGCAGAAGTATGAAGTTGTCGAGCTGACTTCGATCACGGTTGTCGAAGGACCGACAGCTCTCGATCCGGGCAAGAGTGTCGAACCTGCGCCGTCAGGCACGCCGCTGCCTGTTCCGGTGATTCGTGAGGAGTGTTAGTCGATGCCGGCGCCACGCCCCTTTGCACTCATTCGCACGCAGGACCAGTGGTTGCGCACGTCGCACGAGAACACGGCGCTGCAAGGCGAGGTTGTGCAACTCTTCTGGCACGACGACGCGGCGCAAGGCAACGACAATCATGATCCGTTTGAGATACCCGGCGCCGGGCTCGCTTTCGACAGCCACTGCCGCCTCTATCACAGCGTGACGCACGAAGGTCGAATTGAACGACTCCTATGGGCAGCGCACGATCCGCTTCAACCCGGCGGCGCACAGGCTGAACCGGTGGATCTGATCGGGCCCGAACATGGTCAGAAATTCGGCGACTTCAAACCTATCGACGAAGAGCACGGCGGATTGCAGAAGCCGCTCGGCCTTGCGGTGGACCAGGACGATCGATTGTTTGTTGCGGAAGCCGGGACGCAGACCGTGCTCATTTACGACTTGTGGTCCAGGCGTCTTCTGACTCGTTTGCAATTCAAAAGCGACCCGCTCGATCTCGTCGCGCGAGGGCGCTGGGTTTACGTGTTGCTGAAGTCGCCGAAGCTGGTTCGCATCGACGCGCGCGGCAACGTGCAAACGATGGAGTTGCCGGAAGGGATCGTCAATCCATCACGTCTCGCGCTGGCCCCGAATGGCGAGTTGTTCATTCTTGAAAACGCCGGGCAGGCGACCGCACGCATAATCCATTACGAGGAACCTGCGACAATCATTGCCGTTGCGTTTGCGACGGACATCGAATTTCAAACGGGCGATCCGCTGCTGGCTGAATCATGTTCCGGTGAAAACCATGTGCTCGTAGTTGCGCGGCGGCCGGGCGAAGACTTCCTCAGGTTCTGTGTCGGTCAAACGGAGCCGGCCCAACTCACGCCACTCAAAGCACGCGCTTACGACGGCCTTGGGATCGTGCGCGTTCCGGACGGCCGCATCGGGTTCTGGACCGCTCGCGGTTTTCGTCTGGCCGTTGCGGCGAGACTTCGCTATCACGCGTCGGGCCGCGTCATCACGTTCAGGCTCGACAGCAACGAGTTCTACACGACGTGGGGACGGCTGTTCATCGACGCGTGCATCCCGAAGGGAACTCGGGTAGCAGTGCGATGCATTACGGCCGATGAACCTCCTGAAGGACAGGATCTTCCGCGGAAGTCTCCGGCGAATACGACTCCAAATCTGCCGCACGCGGACTTGTCGCCGCCGATGCCGCCGAAGTCGCTCTTCGATCGCGTGGTGGAAGCGACGCCGCAGACTCTTCATCGCCGTGAAACGGGAAGAGAGTTGCCGTGGGTGCGGCCGCAGCCCGGTGATTCATTTGAGACTTACGAAGCTCCGGTGATGTCGGGCCCGGGACGTTTTCTCTGGGTCGTGCTCGAACTGACGGGCAATACGCGCACGACGCCGCGCGTGAAAGCAATCCGCGCTGAATATCCTACGCACGATTATCTGAAGCGGATTCCAAAAACTTTTTCTCGCGACGAACGCGTGGCCAATTTCCTTCAACGATACCTCGCGATGTTCGAAGGAGTGCTCGGCGAGTTGGAGGGGGAAGCCGATGCGCGCGCGGCGTTGCTCGATCCGCGCAGTGCGCCTGCTGAAATTCTGCCGTGGCTCGCGAGTTTCCTGGGGCTGGTGTTCGACGAACGCATGGCGCGCGCCCCGCGTCCCGGCGGCCGCACGGAAGATATTCGCCGCCAACTGATCGCCGAAGCAACGTGGCTGTTTCGTTTTCGCGGCACGATCGCCGGCCTGCGACGGTTTATCGAGATCTATCTGGGCTTCGAAACGATCATCCTCGAGAAGTATCGCTTCCGTGGCCTGGGCGGAGCGCTACTCGGCGACGAGTCGTTGATATCGAATTCGGTGCTTGGCGCGGGATTTCGCATCGGCGGCGCCATCGGTCTGGAAGAGATACAGTCGTTGGACCAACCGATCGAAGACGCGTTTGCCACTCACGCGCATCGCTTTTCGCTCGTCATTCCCGCACAGCTTACAGGCGAGCAACGCGCGGTGGTCCAACACATTCTCGAGCTGCATCGTCCCTCGCACACGCTGGTCGAAATCTGCACGGTCGACGCAGGGATGCGCGTCGGACGTGGTTTACATGTCGCGTTGACGTCGATCATCGGGCGCAGCGGCGGGTTCGATCAGATACAGCTCGGCAGTTCGTTGTTGGGTCGCGGCGCAGTGTTAGGAAAGCCGGCCGCGGGAACGATCGTCGGCGGCAGCAAACTCGGTGAAGACAGCAGGCCCGGATAAAAGATGACCGAAGTCAGTCTTCGCAAACTGAATACTCACTATGTCATGCCGCACGCGGATCGCGCGGAATGGCGGAAGCTCGAGCGTTTGCAGATGAAGGTGCTGGACGACGCGTTTGAGCTCGCGATCGAGCGGGCAGGGATACCGAAGGATGGGGAGTTGTGCCTGCGCAGTGTTTCCGCGCCGGTGCGTTTGCGGCTCGACTCGTCTGACCAGTCGATCACGGCGCATTGGACCGCGGAGCTGGCCCAGAGTCTCACGGACGTCATACGCAATGGTCCAAGGTCGCGGCGCGTCTTTTATTACTCGCGTCAGCAGGCGGTTTTCGATTTCGCGTTGTGTGTTACGCGTGGTGAATACGAGCGCGCGTGGGCGTGGCAGCAGTTGGGGCTCTGGGTTGACAGGAATACGGTTGAGAGTGCGAATGCGGTGCGGGAGTTGGTGCAGGCGTTAACACGCGAGCCGGAATTGATTGTGCCTGTGTTTCGGTACCTGGCGCCGGCGGATGCGTTGCCGGCGATGTCACGCAGGTTGTCGTCGAGTCAGTGGCAGGAGTTGAGTGAAGCTGCTTTGATGCATGCGGGTGTGTTTCTGGTCCGGGATGACAGTGACGGTACGCCGTCGTCGCGGGTGTTCAGTTACGCGCTTCGCATTCTCGAGCGCTCGCAAATACTCGCGGCAATCAGCTGTTCGTCGGTGCTTCAGGGAGCAGTTGAAACGATGCGCCGTGCGATCGCCGCACTCGCGATCCTTGAAGCAGAGGCGGCGCTGCTGTATTCGCCGGTTGCGGCAAGTGTCGTTGACGTCGTTGCGTCTTCGATCGCGGCGAACAGGCAAACGGTCACCGTTTCGCAGGCCGCCGAATCAAAACACGAGATTTCACCTCAACCGCCGCTTGAAGAAGCGAGCGAACAAAACAACGAGGTCTCAGATCCGCGGCGGCGTGCGAGAACTGATTACGGCGGTCTCTTGTTCCTGATCCACGTCATCGATCAACTTGAATTGCCGCAACAGATCGTTGGCGATTCCGTGCTCGGCGTACGGCCGCTGTCCTGGGTTCTCCACCAGCTTGCGATGAGCTTGACGCCGGTTGGCCCAACCGACGCCGCGGCTCTCGCCTTTGCCGGACTGCTGCCGGATGCGTCACCTCCATCGGAACTCGAACCACTCGCGACACACGATGAAACACAGGCGGTGACAACACTCGCCGCACGCATCGTCGAGCACTTGTCGTCGTTGGCCATTGCCGAAGACACGGAACTACAGGATTTTGTTTGCCATCGACACGCCGAGATCGTTGCGGATCCCGCATGGATCGAGGTCCGCTTTTCGTTGGACCAGGTCGCTACAGAAATTCGTCGCGCAGGTTTGGATCTCGATCCCGGTTATGTGAAGTGGCTGGGCGTCGTCTTGAAGTTTGTTTATGAGTAGCGCCTGAAACATTTATGGAAGAAGCCGCTAGATTAACACGCGAAGCAGGCATCATGGCCGCGCGGTTGGCGCAGTTCCTGACCGCGTCGTTTCCAAGTCTCGAGCCGCCGCTTGCCGACGGACAGTCCTTTCTTCAGGCGTTCTTCGAAGCAGTCGCCGACGGCCATCCACTCGAGTGGTGGCTGGAGCATCCGCTCGAGCGCAAGCCAAAAGACGCGTTGCATCCGCTCGATCGCATCACACAGCGCCTCTCGCTCTCGCCCGCCGAAACTGACTTGTTGATTCTCGCCGGTTTGAGTGAAGAGCACGAAGGCCTCGCCGCCGTCTTGCGCACTCTCAATCCCCGGCATGAAGCTCAACCAACCGTCGGCCTTGCAGCGCAACTGATCTGCGACGATCACTTCAGCCGCGAAGCGTTGCGCGAAACGCTCGTCAACGGCGCCGCCGTGAGAAGCGGAGCGTTGCGACTCGCGGGCGACGTGCCGCTCTTCGAACAAGCGCTTCAGCTTCCCGAAGCGTTGTGGTCGGTCCTGCATGGCGTGGATGCGTGGCCGGCTGGGGTCAACGTCATCAAGAGTCGCATCGTGTCGTCGGGTCTCGAAGAATGGTTTGAAACTCCTCACCCACGACTCGCCGCGGCGGCAATCCAAAAACGCGCTACTTGCACCGTGGCGGTCACGGGTGACAACGAAGAATCCGCCTTCAACCGTGCTCTCGCGTTGGTCGCGCACGCCGGCGCGAACCCGCAGGGCTTTTCGTTCCGTCCGGGCCAGACGGGCCTCGATCGTCTCATCGGAATTCATGCGCTCGCGCGCGACGTCGTGCCCGTGTTGAGAACCACGGCCGTCGATGGTCCAACGACGGAAGAAGCAACTTGCTTCGCCGACTTCCCGGGAGTCGTCGTCGCCTGTGGTCCTTCAAAGTCGATCTGTAACGTCGGCTCGCGTCCACTCATCAACGTACACCTCGATCGCATGCTGCCCGCTGCGCGCCAACGAATGTGGTCGCAGGTGATCCCGGCGATGGCTGAGGAAGCGGCATTCCTCGCCGCTCGCTATCCGGTCGAGCCGGGTGTCGCCGCGGAAGTGGCAATGGACGTCGAGGCAGTGGTCCAACTCGAGAATCGACCGCCCACCAGCGACGACGTCGCCGCAAGCATTCGCGCGCGCAGCAACATCTCGCTCGCGGCGGGCATACGACTCATCAGTCCGCGCGCATCGTGGGAAGATCTCGTTCTGCCAAACGATCGGCTCGACCAATTGCAGGAAGCAGTCTCGCGTCTCGAGCAACAGGGTCGCGTGTTTGATGAGTGGGGTTTCCTGCGCGACCGCAGCGGCGCGCGTGGCGTGCGTTTGTTGTTTACCGGCCCGCCGGGAACAGGGAAGACGCTGGCGGCGGAAGTGCTCGCCCGAACGTTGAAAGTCGATCTGCTCGTCGTGGACCTCTCGCGCGTCGTATCGAAGTGGATTGGGGAAACGGAAAAGAACCTCGCTGCTGTTTTTGACGCGGCCGAGCGCGGCAAGGCGGCGCTGTTCTTCGACGAGGCGGACGCGCTCTTCGGAAAACGCACCGAAGTGATCGATGCACACGATCGCTACGCGAACCTCGAGACTGCATACCTTTTGACGCGACTGGAACAGTTTGAAGGCCTCGCGATCCTCGCCACGAACTTTCGGCAAAACATCGACGCCGCGTTTCTACGCCGGCTTGAGTTTGTCATTGATTTTCAGGAACCGGATCGTGAAGAACGCGTCGCGCTTTGGAAGTGTCATTTGCCGCCTGACGTGCCGATGGCGGAAGACGTGAATTTGTATGAACTGGCAGCGCTGTATCCGGTTGTCGGCGGCGTGATTCGCAACGCGGCAGTGGCCGCAGGTTTTCTGGCGGCGCGAGACGGTGTGCCGATCGATCGGCTTCATTTCGTTCACGCCATTCGGCGCGAGTATGCAAAAGCAGGCCGGTCGTTCCCGGGCGCCCCGATCGATCTCGTGGTCCATCAGTAAAAGGAGGATTGTATGGCTGCACCAACTACGATTATTGAATATGCGACTGCTCGTCGCGACGCCGCGCAACTGCGACTCACGAACAGTCAGCAACAGTTGACGGCGGCGCAAACGGCGCTGACCAATGCCTCCAACGCGCTTGCCACGCAAACAGCGATGCTCGACTCGCTCAACGATGCGGCCGCGGACATCAGGAAAAAGTTAGCCGTCGTTCCGACTCCCGCCGATGGCGAAGCGCTGCTGGACGCGCTCGAACAGGTAACGATCCGCCAGCGCGCCGCAGAAAGCCTGATCGCCAAAACTCAAGCGGGCGTCGTCGTGGCCGAGCGCAACATTGCCAGCGCGCAAGCGGACGTCACTCGCGCGACCGCTGAACTTACCACCACCGAATCAGATCTCACTGCGGCAACTTCGGCGAACGAGCGCCGCGAAGAGTGGAAAACGGCACTCGGCGCCGAACCGCTGGCGTCGCTCCACACGGAGGCGACGAAGGCGCTCGATCCGACGTTGCCGGAAGGTGAGTCGTTCAAGAACGCGAAGGAAAGAATCGAAGCCGACATTCCGGCAAAGCTGTTCACTCACGCGCAGGTACGACGCGCTGCTGAAGAGGCGCGCATCACTGCTGCTGCCGACAACACCCAAACCGCCGGCGATGCCGTGCTGAATGAACGGAAGAACAATGGCGGCCTGGCGGTGCGCGCCGCGGATCTATTGGCCGCGTTCGTCGCGGCAGAGGCAGCGGCTGGAGAACACGTCAGCGCAGCCTCGACGCGGTTGGAGCAGGCGAAAACGGCGCTCGCGCAGGTCGGGAACGAAGACAACTCGCCGCTAACGGACGAGCAGAGGGAAAACATCCATGATGAAGACCTGAAAGACGCTCGTGAAGCAGCGACCGAGGAAGAGAAAGACCTCCTCGATTTATTCAAGACAATCGAAGAGAAGCAGGCGGTGCTCGACGATGCCATCGTCGCAGCGAAAGCCGATCCGACTGACGCGACGAAAGCGGAGGACGTAGTCGAGGCCGAAGGCGAAGTTAACGCTGCACGAGCACCGTTTGAGGCGGCGCGCGGTGTATGGATTGACAAGCGTCGAGAGTACGAGCTCGCGATCGTCGACGTCGAGAACAAACAACAACTGCTCAACCAGGCGAGGCAGGCCGCAATTGCAGCGGGAAACGATCCCGAAACTGATCCGGCAGTGATAACCGCCGGAGTCAACCTCAACAACGCGCTACAAGATCTGGAAGATGCCGAAGGGGATTACATGGATTCGCCGCTCGGCACGCTCGACGCGTGGGAAGCGGCAGTGCCCGATTCAACGTGGCGATTGTTTGACCAGTACGAACAGGCGCAGGACACGTTGAATGCTTTGAAGACCACGACTGCGGCGTCGGTGAAGACTGCGCTCGAGACGGCGGAAAGCAACTACGTGACGGCCCAGCTCAAAGCAGATGCGAGTGCGTCTGTGTTGTCGCAGTTGGTTGCCGAACGCGACGCGCGCGCGGCGCGCGAAGCGGGTGCGCGCCAGACCGCGTCTGCGCGCCTCTTCAGTGCTCTGCGTGGTGACGATTGAATAAAGGAGACGTTATGGCTACCCCTGATATGGTTACTTGTCTCAAATCGAATGGCGACCAGAGTGAGTTGCTGCCGCTCAGTCCTTTCAATGCGCTGCACTATCACTTCGGCATGCTGCTCGGCGAAGACGATTTCAAAACGGACCAGGGCTACCATCGGGCCAAGATGCGGCTTCACAACGCCTGGCTCCACCGCGAGGGTGTTGTGTGGGGTTTCGGCGTTTCGTCGGACCTCGAGCACGGCGAGGTTCGCGTCACGCGCGGTCTTGCGCTGGATGCCGCCGGTCACGAACTGCACCTCGAAGCTGACGCGTGTCTCAACGCCGGCGAGTGGTTCGAAAAGCACAAAGACGATCCTGAATTCACGATCAACTCCACTAACGGCACTCGCACGTTTGACGCGCACGTAGTCATACGCTTCAAGGCGTGTTTGAGCAGACAAGTGCCGGCGTTGATGGAGCCTTGCAACAACGCGAGTACGAGCACTGCTTACTCACGCGTCTTTGAAACCGTGGAGATACTGATGCTTCCGGGACTCGCGGGCGCGACAACTCCTCCGTATCACCGGCTGCGACTATTGTTCGGCATCGACGAGCCGGCGCTACAGGAAGGCTCAACCAATCCCACGGCGGACGATCAAGTGGTCCTCGACGAGATCACACGCATCCGCGCGTTGCCCGGTGAAGATCAACCCGCCGAATGGCTCAAAGCCTTTCATCGTTTTGCGGCCCTCGACGAGATTGGGCTCCAGCCGGCGGCCGCCACTGAAGGCGCGCCTGTCTCGATCTTCCCGGGAGCTGAAGACGCGGTCGTTCTGCTCGCGAATCTTTCCGGCGTCACGCTCGAACAACAAGCAAACAATTCGTGGAAGCTGACTGGCGGCACAGTTGACACGTCGGTGCGTCCGTCGCACGTCGCGACGACGACGATCCAGGACCTGCTGTGCGGGATGTTGCCCACCGTGCCCAGAGACACGGCGCCGGTGGCTGTTGGACCACGCGTGACAACGGTGACGATGGCAGCGAACGACATCGTGCTTGACTTCGATCGTCCGCTACAGGCGTCGAGTGTGCGTCCCGAGGCGTTTTCGGTTTCTGTTTTTGTGAGTGCCTCCGGCTGGCAGGTTTTCAGCTTGAGTGCAACCCTCGACGCAGCGCGAACGAAAGTGACGCTTAACCCCGATCCGGCCCCACCTGATTTCGGAATCGGACTGGCGCGAGTCATCGCGCGAGGCACTGGGCCAACACCGTTGCTCGGCGACGACAACTTGCCGCTTGCGGGCGGTGTTGAAGATCAGCCCGCGCCGCACGGGAGCGATTTTGTATTGATGCGACAGAAGGAGAGCTAGTCATGGCGACAATCAACGCGTCTCAAGCGATGGTGCTCGTTAGCAGGCAGAATGGCATTGTCGTCATTCCCAGCACGCCCTTAACCCGGCTGAACTACTTCGACGGCAAGTTTCTTCGCGCGCAGGATCTCAAGCTCGAACAGGACTACTTGCGGCAGTTGGTGCGGCACTCGAACCAGGCCAGTGGGCCAGGCGTCGCACATGGGTTCGATCTGACGTCCGGCACGGGCGACACACTCAACGTCGGCGAAGGACTCGCAATCGATCCGCAAGGCCGCGTGCTGTTGTTGCCGCAGGCGATCACCGTCAACGTGCAGGAGCTGATCGACAAGTCGCTCAACGTTCAGCGTGCGCTGGGTAAGCAGACCGCTTTTGAAGGTAGTGAATTTGACGAGTGCGAGCTTAAGAGCGACGAGCCGGCGATCGACCTCACGCCGAACGCCAACCTGTTTCTGATCGTCGTCTCATCGGCGGAGGCGCTGTGCGGCGAGGAAGACGTTTTCGGAAAACTCTGCGAAGAGGCCTGCGCGACCAGTACCGACCGGCCTTACGTCATGGAAGGAATAACTCTGCGCGCGATCCCGCTCGCGTTGCGAACGCCTCTGCCGAATTCACGCGCACGCTCGTTGGTCCAGTTACATCTGCGCTCCCGCATTGCATCGGCCTACTTTGCTGACGAGCGCCGGCGCGTGGCGAGTTTGATCTCGAGATTGGGGCTACAACAGCAAACGTGGTGTTTAGGCGCGGATGCTGCGGGTGGCAACGGCGTCGCGATTGGCGTGATAGCACGTGCGGGCTCCACCACGATTTTTCTGGATCCGTGGATCGCGCGTCGCGAGCTCATGGACACACCGGCGAAACGTTACTGGCAGTGGCGCATGATGATGCGGCCGTGGGACGTCTTCATGGCCCAGGTGCTTCAGTTTCAATGCCAGCTTCGCGATCTTTTCCGCCGCATGCCGGAAACAGACGACGATGATCCGTGCGACGGCGCTCGCAGCGTTCTTCAGGAAGCGGCAACTACAGTTGCTGATTTCAGGAGACTGTACGAGTCGACTGCGCAGCGGTTGATCGCATTGCGACTCAATCCCGAAGAGGAGATGAGGTTTGAAGGCGGACTGCCACGGTTGACGGCTTTGAATGACAAGCTGTTCCGCGTGGGCCGTGAATTGGCGGAGCGTCCGCAGGATGAACTGCTCATTCGCGGCGGCATTATCGAGTTGCCGAGCGCCGGCTATCTGCCGGTGGTTCCAGGTCTGCGTGAAACGATCAATCAGCAGGTGCGGCGGTTTATGGGTAACGGCGTCGATTTGCGTTTTTGTGTCGTGCGTCCGGATTACGTGGCCCACGCGCTCGAAGAAGCGCAACACATGGAGCGCATCTCGCTGTTGCAGGGTCTCGATAATCCGGAAGACAAACCTCAAGTCGACATTCTGGTGCCGAACGGCGAGATCATCGAGCAAAAGCGATTAAGTGAAGGAATGGGATTCGAGGCATCGGTTGACGTGAATCCGCTCGTACTGACGGCGGGTGCGTCCGGTACCGGAACTTCCCAGCAAAACAACATTAGCTTTAAAGGCGCGGCTCGCGCAGAGAAACTAGCGTCGAGTGGCGGCGCGTTCTACTTGAGCGGTGAGTTTCGACAGACATTTCGTACGGTGAACACGGGCGAGGTAGTAGGGACGCCTGGTTCCGAAATCGCTGTTCCAGCGGCGCCGGCCTTGATATCAGGGCTCTGGATGAGTCTGCGATGCGACGGCAACGTTTTCACGTCGAGGCGCGGTGATACGACTAACTTCAACGCGCGGGCCATCGTTTCACTTTCAACCGCCAAAACGCCGGTGTTGGATGTAGAGCTGAACGGCGTCTTCCAGGTAGTCGAAGAAACGACGGCCACGGGCACGACCGAGGTTGTAAAGGGACGCATTGAGAACGCGCAGTTGTCGGTCATGGGATTAGGGACCTCCGGAACTCGCAGAAACACACTCGTCGATCTTGACGCGAGTATTCAGTTGAAAGACCGTTCGCAAATAGCGATTCTGCTCCACCACGCAGAGATGGATTTGCAATTGTCGGCGCGTTGGGCGAATCAACCCCTCGAGGTAAGAGCCGCGATTATTCGGAAGAGCCCGCGCGATTTTAACGCTGCTCTACTGGATGTTCTTTTGGCTGACGCCGTGCTCAAAGAAAACGCCGATGTGCTTTCGGCGACTAACGACAGTCACGTGAAGGCATTGAGTGCGCTGCGCGTTGTCGCGGGCACTTTATCGGATCCGAATTTCGCGGATGCGAAAGCTCGTTTACTTTTCCCACCGCCACCGAAACCGATCGACGACCTGCTGGTCCGCGGCACGATGGACTGGGTGCTCTTCCACCGAAGGCGGACGAAGCAGTGTCAGGTCGACGTCGCTCCGCCACCACCGCCGCCACCGCCGCGTCGTTTTGCTTTTTGGATGGGTGTTGCTGCTGACGCGCGCGCTGCTGCTGCTGCGGGCGAGGCAATTGCAAGTAACAGACCTATGGATCCGAACACGATCTTCTTCACGAGAGTCGACGTGCTCGAGTTTGAACCCGGGTTAGCGACGATGATCTCGCGGCCGAGTGATGTGGATGCGGATTGGAAGTTGACGAATCCGGGTCGAGAGATCGTACACATCGCGATTGCCAGCGCGACTGCAAATGACGGCGAAGCGGTCGCGAGAGATCGAACGGTGCGAGTCGTTAAAGCAGTATCTCCAACTTCGCAACCCGGCGCCCAAACCACGACGGGAATACATTCGACAGTACATGCGGAGTTGGCTGTTCCAGGCACGGATGGATTCATCGCATTGATCACTCTCAGGCCCGTGGCGTCTGTTTGCCACTCCGTGTACCGCGCGCGAAATGCAGACCGGTTTGCCGCAGTGGTTAACGCGCTTCGCGGAATGACCGGTGGGAACATCGCTGATGTCATCTTGCGGACCGAATTGATCTCTCTGGGAGACGTGCTGTTCCAGGAACGGACCGGCACGGTTTTTGGTGACGGACAAAGCTTACAGACTGTTGATAACGCGTGGGCTGCAAATCAGGGTGGAAGAGTGGCCCAGGCGGCGGTTGTCTTTCAATCTTCTCCACCGGACAACCCGTCGAGGACAGACCAGGCGTTAGCCATTGCGGAGAGACTCAACGACGCGCCTGTTCCGGCCACTGCGTTGACGACCATAACGGTGCCGGCGGCCCTCGCAATGCCCACGGCGTGTCCGGCATTCACGATCCTCCAGCCTGAGGAGCGACTTCAAACAGTTTGCATGTCGGTATTTCGAACCGATAACGACAGCGCTTTTAACAACGCCGTGCGGACGCTTCGGACGCTTGCACCGGGCGCGAACATCGAGGCCAGCGTGATCCGGCGCAACGAATTGCAGCTCATCGATAGTCCACAGTTCGAAGAGAACACAACCACGGTTGTCGGCAACAGCATGAATGTCTTGCTCGAAAAATGGCGTGCTCTGCCCGGCGGCGGTGGACGAGTGCTCGAAATCGCGGTGGTCCACCGTAATGACGTTGTCGCTCCTGAAAGGACGGGAATAGTCGAGCAGGCGGATCGCATTCGAACAAATATCGGCATGGACGCTGATGCCCAGGCAACGATGGTACCGATCGATAGGTCCATGACCTTCCCGACGCCGTGTCGTGCATTCGTGATCATATTGGCGAGCCGCCAGTAGCGATTATGAGAAGTGGACGGTTGAGTAAGTGAGACCGACGCGTGCCATTAATCAGACGAAGCCGGCGGCGAAAGCCAGGGATCACCCGGCCGCTGAGCTCGCCGTTCAAAGAGAAGCGATACAGCCGAACTCCGTCTGGCAGTCGCTGGCGCTGACAACTCACGGCTACGTTCAAGCAAAGCTCGCCGTGAATCAACCCGGCGATCGTTACGAACAGGAAGCAGATCGCATCGCCGACCGCGTCATGCGAATGCCCGCAAACCGGCGTGAAGATGATACGCGCATCCTTACGTCAACGGCGCCTATCATGACGCAGCGCAAATGTGCTTCGTGTGAGGACGAAGAGGAAAAGAAGTTACAACGCAAGCCTGCGAACAACGTTGATACGCCACCGCCGGCTCCTTCAGCCGTCGATCAGGTGCTGAACTCGGCGGGCCAACCGCTCAGTCCCGAGACGCGATCGTTCATGGAATCACGTTTTGGCCAGAAGTTCGGTCACGTGCGGGTACATTCTGATGCGCGAGCCGCCGAATCGGCGCGCGCCGTCAATGCCCGAGCTTATACCGTCGGCAGCAACATCGTATTCGGTGCTAATCAATTCAATACGAGCAGTGATTCTGGAAAGCGGCTGCTGGCTCACGAACTGGCCCACACGATTCAGCAGCACGGCGGCGGTTTGAAAATGGTTCAGCGAGATGGGCCCACGCCGATCGATGTGCTGCTCCAGGGCGTCGCGCAATTGCCCCCCGTGCGATTAGAAGACTTCTGTCAGCCCTGGCCTTCTTTGGAAGAGGCGCGCCGAGCTAACCGGATCGCTGTTAACCATTTTCTGCCCGCGCTTACGTCGCGGTTTGGCGCCGAGGTAGGCGCTCTCTGGCGAACGTATCTGAGCCGTCCGCACGGGGCTTCACTGGCGCGCCACGTCTTCAGCGATCCGGCACACCGGATCACTCAGGCATTTGCACAGTCGCAGACTATTCGCGATCGTCAGACTAATCTCATGCGGCTCGTCGAGGATTGGTTTCGCCGTACCTGTCCTGCGTTACCTGCAAACTTTCCCATGGGATTCACAGCGGCCCAGATTTTCCCGGCCGCTGAACTGGACTTCCCCATAAATTTCAACATCCCTGGAGAAATACCGGGCCACATCGCCGGTGGCGTCAGTCAAAGTGATGCCGGGCCTGATACCCGGCGGATGGAGGGCAGCATCGTCTTCTTTCGGGTGACGGGTGCGGACGGACGTACAACCGGAGTTCGAGTGCGAACCGATCTCCAGTTCATCGTTCGCGATGCTATCGACTTTTGTCCCGGAGGCGCTGGTACGGGATTAGAGCAAATGTTGACGGTGCCACTAAGTAGACTCGAGAAGAGTGGAGAAGTTTGGCCGGCTGAACCGTTAGCCTATGACGTGCCTTTTGAAGTTCGGTTCACTGGCGACCCAATCACTACCGATCTCAGTGCCAGCGCCGTCCAGACTTGCGACCCACAAGCACGACCGCCGACTCCACCCACAACACCGCCGCCGTCGCCGACCCCACCCGCGGAAGAACCAAGCCGATGGTGGTCCATATTCCGCAAACCGGCGGAAGGAGCACGCGAAGAGAGTGGTCCAGCGAATGACAATGATAACTGGCGCTCGCTGGCTCTTGGCCCTAATGGCATTCAAGCCAAATTCACCGTCAGCGAACCGGGCGATCCTTACGAAGAGGAAGCCGATCGCGTTGCTGATCAGGTGATGCGGGTTCCAGCTTCACCGTCCGTGCAGCGGAAGTGCGATTCGTGTGAAGAGGAAGAACTCAAGATCAGTGCTGCGCCTCCCAATATCAGCCGTGCGCCCGCCGAACCAGAGCCCGACGTTCACGACGAGCTAATTGAGCGATACCGGAGAGAGAATGGGCTTCCGCCACGCGGGATCGATCCGAACACGGGTCAGCAGGTAGGTCCCACGAACTCTGAAATTCGCTTTAGCGGTCTGCTTGAAGCATGGCTGCGCGGGTTTCAACCACGGAGCGTTCCAGCGCCCACGCGAGCGCCCTCCATCGTTCCCCGCGGACAGACCAGTTTCGTTGCAGCCTGCGCGAACGCCGTTGACAAAGGTGTTTGTCGGTTTCACAAGAGTTACGTGACCAACGTCATGCCGCAAGCAATAACTAACATTCGCAATGTTACTTCGCCATATAGCGCGGCAATCGCCGATCTATACGCTGCCACACTTCCTGCTGCGCAGGCCGCGCCAGAGCCGATTCCATGGGGCTCGCCAACTAAGCCTTATGGAAAGTCGTCGCGTGCGGCAGCTCCCGGACCAGTCACCGTGACCTTTGGTAGAACGAATTTCACTCTTAATACATTCGCAGTCGATCTTCTCCAACATCTGGGTGGCGCAAACGGTCAAGCCTTTGGGGCGGGAACACCCACGGCCTACGTCAATCTCAACGAGATAAGTGCTGACGCGCTGAACGGTAACCTCGAGGGTATCGAGGCCACGATGATCCACGAGATGATGCACATCTTCATGGAGATCGTGGAGGCACGCAACGCGGCACGCGCACCTGGGACGCCTATTGTCGATCGCAATCTTGATCGAACCAGCTACGCGGCCGTCGAGACACGTCTTGTCAACGCGCTGCTGCCGTTTGTAAGGCAGATTCGGCAACTTCCGAGCTTCAAGGGCAGTCCACCGTACGGAACGGAACAGAGCAATGCCACGGCCACGGCACAGTCGTTTCTCAGTGAAACGATCGCTCGTGTCGAAGCGGCGATTTTCGTCAAGCAACGTGCCGGCCAGGCATTTACCCCAGCCGACCTTAGTACGATCTCACCGTTCTACCGCGCAGCAGACTACTGGACGCCAACGCCGCCGGCCGCGCAGGAACTCACAGCTTACATTCAGACGAACCAAGCGGCGATTGATGGAGCAATAGCACCTCTCATCCGCGACGCCGGAGAAAGATATCTGAACCTGCGTTGAGTCCTACGCTTACAATAGCCGATTGAAACTGGAATGTTCGCAACAGCGATTAACAAAAAGAACACAGGAGAAAACGAGCCGGGTGCAACAGCCGATCACGCGCCGGCGAACGATGCACCAGCAAAGAATCCACTGTGGCAGTCACTCGCATTCAACGTCCTTCCCGTTCAGCGAAAGCCAACCCTCAGCGATCCTGGCGATGCTGACGAGCTTCAAGCGGATCGCAGTGCCGATCAGATCATGCGAACGCCGGTAGCCGATCAATCGCCGGTAAGTCGGCCGAGGCCGTCTAATCAAATGGCCGTGCCGGCGCTAGTACACAAAACGATCAACTCACCGGGCCAGCCGCTCGATCGAGACACTCGGTCGTTCATGGAAGCCCGCTTTAATAACAACTTCGACGACGTCCGGGTACACACAGATAGGGTTGCGGGAGAGTCAGCCAACGCGGTTAACGCGCTCGCTTTTACGGTCGGACACGACGTCGTGTTTGCTCCTGAACACTACCGTCCTGAAAGCGAGACGGGAAAGCGTCTGCTGGCGCACGAACTGGCTCACGTTGTGCAGCAAACGAATGCGCCTACTCCAGTTGTTCAACGCAGGATCGAAGTGCGTCCTCTACGCGGCCGTCAGAATTCCGCTTTTGCCAGGCGCGACGAGCTTATCGACAGGATCAACCAGCTATCGATGGCAACTCACTTCAGGTTGAATGGAACGGTGCTTGAGTTTGACGATGTCCCCGGCGGCGCTGCGACGAATTTCGAGCAGCAACTTCGCGCGTTCATCGGCCGCGGCGACATCGTTCCTCTCCGGCTGGTCACGGGAGCTAGTCATGTAGGTGGCAGGCCGCTCTTCGTCGACGATTACAGACTGGCTTACGTGGACCTCGACGACATGCTTGCCAGTGACGATGTCAGCTTTCAAATGAATCTGCTTCACCTGCTTGCGGAGCGATTCAATGTGCGGAGGTATGAGCACCGAATAGGGGCGCCTGGACTGCAAGTGCGAGATCCAAGCGGAGCACTAAACCCCGAGTTTCGCCGCGCGCATGCGGCGGGAGTCGACGCCGAAGCGGAGCTGCTTCGAGATGTGATTGGCGATCCCACAATTCGCCCCCATTTCGAAGAGGCACGAGGGGGTGGAACAACCGTTTTCTCGTTCAGAAGCAATGAAGGATACCGCGTGGTCCACATTTTCCGGGGACCCGTCCGGTCTATACAGGGAGGAGAAATCTTCGTGCGGACCAGGGACGGAAGGCGGATTACTATCAACCAACTGCGAGTAGAGCGAGCTGCTGCGGCACCGCCGGTCGCGCCCGTTCCGGCACCCGCTGTGCCTTAAACAGATACGCACATTTCACGTGAAAACAACACGGAAGCCAAATTCATCTGGATCTGAAGCGGAGTCGATGCGGGCGCCGCTCAAGAGCAAAGGCCCTTTAAATCGCATCTGGCGCTCGCTCGCAAT
>DASRIM010000182.1:0-7127 GCA_035649995.1 Pyrinomonadaceae bacterium
ATCATGCGCGGCATTGTACCTGAACCACGGATTTAATAGATAATGAGCGCCATGCAGACGCTTCTGTCAGAACGGTTTCACGGCATCGTTTCTCGTGATCCATCGACCGGAGAGGAAATCGGCCGCGCCGCACTAATGACCGCGCCGGACGTGGCAGCGGCAGTGCGCAGCGCGCGGCTCGCGCAACCGTCGTGGGCGGCGCTTTCGTATGGCGAGCGGGCAAAGTTCATCTTGCGGGCGAGAGAGATCGTTCTCGCGCACACCGAAGAGATCGCCGGCCTCATTTCACGCGAGACAGGCAAGCCTCCGGCTGAAGCAATCTCGATGGAAGTGGTTCCGAGCCTCGACCTGATGAACTACTTCGCGCACAACACAAAGCGGCTGCTCGCGCGACAGAAGATCGATATCGGCCAGTACGGTTTGATGGGGCGCTCGTCTTACATTTTTTATAAACCGCTGGGTGTGGTCGGCGTCATCTCGCCGTGGAACTTTCCCTGGGCCACACCGCTCGACGAAGTCGTGATGGCGTTGATGGCGGGAAACGCCGTCGTCCTCAAGCCGAGCGAACTGACGTGTCTTACGGCGTTGAAAATCGGCGAAGTCTTCAAAGAGGCCAAACTGCCACCGGGATTGTTGGAGATCGTCACTGGTGATGGATCGACGGGCGCCGCGCTTGTCGAAGCACGCGTCGACAAGATCATGTTCACGGGTAGTGTCGCCACGGGCAAACGAGTCGCCGAAGCGGCTGCGAAGCATTTGACTCCGGTCGTGCTCGAGCTCGGCGGGAAAGATCCGATGATCGTGCTCGACGACGCGAAACTCGAAAACGCCGCGCGGGCTGCGATCTGGGGCGCGTTTTGCAACTCGGGTCAGGCGTGCGCGTCGATCGAACGTTGCTACGTTCACGAATCGATCGCACCGCAGTTTATCGACCTCGTCGTGAAAGAGACGCGCTCGTTGAAACAGGGCAAGCCGGACGCGGACGGCACTGACGTCGGTGCGATGACGAATGAACGACAGTTAGAGACTGTCGAACGTCACGTCAGCGATGCGGTTCGACGGGGCGCGCAAGTGTTGACGGGCGGTCGTCGTTTGGACGCTTCCGGCGGGTGGTTTCACGAACCAACTGTGATTACGAACGTCGATCACTCGATGGAGTTGATGCGCGATGAAACGTTCGGGCCGCTGCTGCCGATCATGACGTTCAAGACTGACGACGAAGCGGTCCGGCTGGCGAACGACAGTATTTACGGTTTGACCGCCAGTGTTTTCACCAGCGACATGGCCCGCGGCCGCGCCCTGGCGGAACGGATAGACGCCGGGACGGTGATGATCAACGAAGTCGTTTACACGCACGCCGTGGCGCAAACGCCGTGGGGCGGCGTCAAGCAAAGCGGTTACGGGCGGACGCACGGGCGGCTGGGATTGCTCGAACTCGTTACGCCCCAACACATTCACGTGAACGCCGTGCCGTGGGTGCCCGATGTTTGGTGGTTTCGCTACACGAAAGAGGCGGGGAAGCTGTTCCGCGGCTTTGCCCGCCGTTTCACCACCGGATCCGTGTTCAGTTCCTCCCTGCTCCTTCCTCAAATCGTCCGCCGCCTATTTGAACGGCGTTAAGTCGTCGGGCTATACTTCGCCTCGTACCAGCATTTTCGTCAGTGACCTCTCTCTGGGAAGTTCTGCGTAAAGCTTTAAATTTAATTACACACGCGTAGTCGTTTGCTCCCAAATACTATCGCCGTACGTTTCTCACCGTAGCCCTGAATCTGGAGGATGCCTGTGAAAAAATTCCATGCGTTTGTAATGATAGTAGTCCTGTGTGCGGTTAGCTGCCTGCCACTCGTGGCCCAGGGCCAGAGTGACGTAGCCGAACAACGCCGAGCCGAAATCAGCCACCCAATCCATTTTGATAAAACGACTAAACCTTTACGCGAAATGTTCGACACCGGCGAGACGCCTAAGAAAGCTCGCGGCGGACGCGACTTCGAACCTGGCCGGCCTCAACCCGTAACCGACATCAACCCGAACGTCGAGGATCCGCTCGCAGCGAAAGGCATCAGCGCGCCTTCCGCACTCGCAAATCCGAAAGCTTCAACCGTCGGTACACCCGTCGATCCGCAGGCCCGCGTAGCTCCGCCCGACACAACCGGCGACGTTGGCCCAAACCATTACGTTCAGTGGGTCAACCTGCGGTACTCGATCTACACGTTAATCAGAGGCCTTAACAACGAGATAACGGCATTCACTCTCGTCCCGGGCTTTCCCAAACAGGGCAACGTCGTGTGGCAGGGCTTCGGCGGACGCTGCCAGTCAGACAACGACGGCGATCCGATCGTCCAATACGATCAGTTGGCTGACCGCTGGATACTCACTCAGTTTGCAGTGTCGGCACAGCCATACACTCAGTGCGTCGCCGTTTCGACGACGCCCGATCCGACCGGCAACTATTTCCGTTACGCCTTCTCTTACAGTCGCGACTTCAACGACTATCCGAAGATGGGTGTGTGGCCGGATGCTTACTACATCACCTACAACATGTTCCGAAATGGCAGCCGCTATGTCGGCAATCGCGTGTGCGCGTTCGAGCGCGCGCAGATGCTCGTCGGCGGTCCAGCCCGTCAGGCGTGCGTGAGCACCAGCACGTCGCACCACAGTCTCGAACCGGCCGATCTCGAAGGCACGATGCTGCCGCCTGCCGGCTCGCCGAACCTGTTGTTGAGCATGACGACTTCGACGATCAACTTCTGGCGCTTCGCCGTGAATTGGGCCGCCGGCACTGGAACGCTGACCGGGCCGACTGCGGTCTCGGGAGTCGCCGCCTTCTCGCGCGCCTGCGGCGGTGGCGCCTGCATTCCACAACCCGGCACGTCGCAGCGGCTCGACTCGCTTGCCGATCGCCTGATGTACCGTTTGAGTTATCGCAACTTCGGAACGCACGAAGCGATGGTGATCAATCACTCGGTCACGAGCGGCACGGGCACCGGCATCCGCTGGTATGAATTACGCAACGCCGGGGGACAGAGCTTCGCTACTGCCAATCCGGTGCTGCACCAACAAGGCACGTTCGCGCCGACCAATGATTTCCGTTGGATGGGAAGCGCGGCGATGGACAAAACCGGCGGCATCGCCATCGGTTACAACATCTCGAACGCCAGCTCGATCGTGCCGAGCATTCGTTACGCCTATCGCGGGCCGTCGGATCCGGCGGGCACGCTCGGTAACGAGACGACGGCATTCGCCGGCCTCGGCAGCCAAACCGCTTCGCTGTCACGCTGGGGCGACTACAGCACAATCTCCGTCGACCCGGTTGACGGCTGCACGATGGTGTTTACGTCGCAGTTCCAGCCGACAAACGGTAACTTCAACTGGAGCACGTACATCCACTCGTTCAAGCTGAGCACGTGTAACTAGCTGGTTCTTTCTGTACAATCCGTGTTTCCGTGTGCCCCGAACGCTCGGAAACACGGATTTGTACAATGGCTTTCTGGAAGAATTACATGTACCGGCGAGAACGCTGGTACCACCAACGTGATAACAATCGTCTTGTCCGGCCCCTTGACTGGGGTTTGTCGTACATCGTCGACCACGTAAATGGCGACGACCCGCGCGAGCTTTTCCGCAAACACAGCGCCCGCGTAATGCAGTCGAGCGACGACTTCTACTCGCTGCCCGAAATCACTGATTACCGGCTTGAAGGCGACTCTTTAACGTGGACGAGTGCGATCCACACGCCGTCAATCGATAACAACACCGCCCACGCGCGGTTCTTTCCCGCCAAACCCAGGAACGGGCAGCGTCCGCGAAACGCTGTCGTCGTGTTGCCGCAGTGGAACGCTCAGCCGGAGAGTCACGTCGAGGCTTGCCGGATCTTCAACCTCATCGGCATGTCGGCGCTGCGTTTGACACTGCCGTACCATCTACAACGCAAGCCGCCTGAGATCGAACGAGCCGACCACCTCGTCAGCACGAACATCGGACGCACGATTCAATCGATGCGTCAGGCCGTGCTCGACACGCGCGCTGCGGTGCGGTGGTTGAAAAACGAAGGATACGAACGCGTCGGGATTCTGGGCACCAGCGTCGGATCGTGCATCTCGTTTCTGGCGTTTGCGCACGAACCGGATCTCGACGCGGGCGCCTTCAATCACGTTTCAGGATACGTTGCGGACGTCGTTTGGCACGGGCTGTCGACGACGCACGTCCGCGCGGGGTTCGGCGAGCAGGTGACGTTGGACGAACTGCGCGAATACTGGCGGCCGATCAGCCCGTTCCCGTACATGTCGCGAGTGGCCGCGATGCGGCACCGTCCGATTCGCTTCATAATCGCGCGTTACGATCTCACGTTTCCGCTCGACCTATCGCACGACGCCGTCGCCGAAGCTCGGCGGTTCAATCTTCCGCTCGACATCGTCTGGCTTCCCTGCGGTCACTACACGACAGGGGAACTTCCGTGGAAAGCAATCGACGCGTGGAAGATCGCGACGTTCTTCAGGAAACAGTTCCGGTAACCCGGTAACCACAAGAGGCACAAAATACACAAAAGGCACAAAAGCAATTCTAAAGAAAAGTAACGCTCTTTTAGACATGCGTTTCTCCCCTTTTGAAATCCGTTTTGTGCCTTTTGTGTCTTTTGTGCCTTTTGTGGTTACTTTGCGCCCCTCGCGAGTGGAAAGATCGGCTCGATGTCCACCGGCACGTCCTTTAGTTTGTCCAGTGCCTGCCGCATCGGCGGTCTGATTATCGCGAGCTTGTCGAGTATCGCCTTCGCCTTCTCGTAAGAACCTTCAGCTTCGATCATCAGGAGGTCGTGCGTCAGCTTGAGTACGGCGTCTTTGATCTTCGCGTGATCGATACTGAACGTTCCTTTCGCGTCGTTGAACTTGATCGCACCCTCGTCAGTCAGGTAGTTGAACTGGAGCGCGACGCCGCGTCCGTGCGCTTCGGTGATTCCGAAACGCACCGAGCGAAACATGCTCGCGAGATACGTAGTGTAGAGCGTGCGTTCCATGCTCTTCTCGATGATGTTGCGATCGATCATGAACTGGAGCGCCCACAATCCCGTCATGTCAGCCTTCGCTTCTTCAATCGCGGAATAAAGCTCCTTCAACTGTTTCCGCACCGTCGTCTCCTGCCCGTTGATCTTGATGTTGTGTGGTCCGAGCCCGTGCATCAACTCGTGACAAAGGATGTGCGTGAAGAACGAATCGAACGCCAACGCCGATTGTTCCGACGGATCGAGAACGACTCGCGAGATCGGCACCAGCGTCTTGTTGAACTTCGCGTCCTGCACGTTTTTCAGCATGACGCGCTTCGAGCCTTTCTCCTGCACGACGCGCTCGTCATTCGGCAGGTTGAACGCCGCCGTCTGCACCCCGCTGTTGCCTTCGCCCGAACCGAACACCTCGTTGACAACACGAATCGGCGACGCCGCGCCCAACTTCGGATTGCGATACTTCGGATCGATCGGCAGATTGTTTTCCAACTCCTGCAAATGGCTGCTGAACTTCGTGAGCTTCGCCGTTTCCGCGTCGTCGCGAAGTGTGACGTACGCTTCGAACGCGGCTTTGTAACTGAAGAGCTCGTCTTCGTAAGTCTCGTATGGTCCAATCGTGACGTCGATCGGTGAATCGAGGTCCATCCAGGCGACGTCGCTGGCGTAATAGTCGTCGGAACCGAACGCGTCGGCCCGTTTGTTGAGGAAGTTTTTGAGCGTAGCGTTCGTCGTCAGAGCGGCGGCTTCGCGAAGAAGTTTCGCCGCCGGCTCGAGGATGTCTTTGTAAGCCTGGCTGTACGGGACGAGCGTCAGTTTCTTGTCCGGGCCGCGGCGGATCAGATGAAAGAAGCCTGTGGCTTTATGTTTGTCGGCTTCGGGAAGTGTTTGCAGCCAGGCGTTGAACTCGTCTTTCGTCATGTCGTCGGGGTAGTAGTTCGCCTGCGGCGGCTTTTCCTTCGGCACGCCTTCGATGAACGGCTCTTTCTCGTCGAGCCGCGACCATGGACCATCGTTGATGTAGAAATAGTGCAGACGCTGGCGGCCCGCGGCGGTCTTGTCAGCTTGTAGTTTCTTTTCGAGCGCCTCGTTACCGCTCCATACCTGTCGCAGGAACAACGGATCGAGCAGTTTCGCGGCCGCGATGATCTTGTCGAGCGCCTGCCGGTCTTTTGGCGAGAGCTTTGAGACGTCGGCGGTCAACTCAGTTGGCGCGAAGCGTGCGATCTTGCGCGCGAGCTCCGGGTCGCCGTTGTTTTGTGCGGTCGTGCTTAGGATTAGAGTCATGGTTAAAACGATAGAGACGAAGAGTTTGAGCATGATAGGTTCCTTATAACGCCTGGCGGTTCTTCAGGATCTTCACGAAGGAAGCGGATCTGAGCTCCGGCAATGTCAGCCCCGAACGCTCGACAGCTTCTGCTTCCGTTATCGCGCCGCAGTTGATGGCGCGCAGAAAGTAGTTGAGCAAGCCTTGTCCCGTTGCAGCGTCGTCGAAGACGTCGCCGACGAGCGTGGCCTTCGCTGCTTTCTCGACGAAGTTCTTCAGACGTTCGGAAGCGGCGTCGAGACTTTCGAGGAAAAACGCGTAGACGGCGGCGTAGCGCGTTGGGAGTTGCGCCGGGTGCAGGTCCCAACCTTGATAGTAAGCGTTGGTTAACGAATGCTGAATGTGATCGTAGTGCAGCTTCCACGCGCGATGAACGGTGTCGCGGTTCTCGTCTGACTGTTGCTTCGTCAGCGACTCGCCCTGCGCGGGACGATGCGGTGCTACGGGCATGATGTTTGTCGCGCCGTCCGACAGCCAGATGCCTGTGCCTGCGAATGACACCTGCATCATGTGTTTCGCGAAGTCGCACGCCGGGTGGAGCATGTGCTGGTGCGCGGCGGTGATGTTGCAGCCGGCGGTGTAATCGTACGTGCCGAAGTGGGCTGCCACGCAGCGTCCGTCGCCCGCGGCAAGTAGCAGCGGAAGGTTGAGTTGTCCGTTGTGATTGATGATCGATTGCGTCGTTTCGATCATCATTTCGAATTTCAGACTGCCTTCGGCGAGACCGGTCCCGGCCTCCAACTGTTTCAACAAGGCGACGAGAGCTGCGACCTGTTCCGGGATCGTGATCTTCGGCAGTGTTACGAC
>DASRIM010000183.1:0-8788 GCA_035649995.1 Pyrinomonadaceae bacterium
GCGCCAATTCCCTTTTCGAGACCACCTGCTCGCGTTCATGTTCTACAGTTAAAGTCATACTCGAGATTTCTCCTGCGGCTTATCCGCACAAAACAGATCCGCCGTTAACGTTGAGTACTTCTCCCGTAATGTTGTCAGCCCAGTTCGAGCACAGAAAAACGATCGGTCCCGCGATGTCCTCCGGTGTCGCTACCCTTCCGGTGGGAATCGTCTTGAGAATCGCTTCACGGCTCGCGTCGTCAGAAAAGACGTCTTTTGTCATGTCGGTCTCGACCCATCCGGGCGCAACCGAGTTGACGTTGATGCCTGAAGGTGCGAGCTCGCTCGACAGCGACTTGGTAAACGCGATCTGACCGCCTTTCGATGCTGCGTAGTTGGAAAACTGTGCTTCGCCGCGCTGTCCCGCCGTCGAACTGACAATCACGATCCGTCCGAACTTCTGTTTCTTCATGACCGGCGCAGCAGCGCGACACACCGACCACGTGCCCTTGAGGTTGATCTCCATCGTCCGATCCCAGAGCGCTTCCGGCATCGACTCGACAGCCGCGCCTTTCCAGATGCCGGCGTTGCAGATCAGGAAATCGATTCGCTGGAACCGTTCAACTGTTTCCTTAACGACGCGCTCGCCTTCCGCGAGGCTCGAAACGTCGCCCTGGATCGCAACCGCGTCACCGCCGCGCGCTCGCGCCTCGTCTACCGTTTCGGCAGCCGACGCTTCATCGCTGACGTAGTTGACGACAACCTTCGCTCCGTGCGAAGCGAGCAGCAGGACCACTGCTTTGCCAATCCCTCGCGAGCCGCCGGTAACGAGTGCAACTCGATCCGCCAGGCCCATATTCTTTTTATCCGTGTTCCCCATGAGTGTTGGTTAGCGCGTGTTACGGATGTAAGAAGAACCCGGATTAACAAGATCTGCTTCGCGCGCCTGGGCCACGAACGAGTCGAACAGCCGTCGAGAAAACGTATCGTCCTGCCAACCGAGCTCGGGATGCCATTGAACGGCAACTACGAATCGATCCGGACGCGGATCTTCAAGCGCTTCGATCACGCCGTCTGAGCTCCACGCCGTCGCCACGAGGTTCGCGCCAAGCGTTTCGATCGCCTGGTGATGATGACTGTTGACCAGTAGATCGGGAGTGCGAAGGATCTCTGAGAGCTTGCTGCCCGCCTCGACTCTCACGCCGTGCGACGCACGGTCGCGCGGCACGCCCTGCTCGTGTTTGATGGCCTCCGGCAACTGCGATCCGATGTCCTGGATCAGCGTCCCGCCGCGCGAGACGTTCAACACCTGCATCCCGAAACAGATCGCAAACAGAGGGATCTGCTTGCGCTCGGCGGCGTCGATTATCAATAAGTCGGTTGCGTCTTTGATCGGCTGAACCGCACCGAGATGGGGATGCGGCTGCTGTCCATACCGAAGCGGGTCGACGTCTGAGTCGCTGCCGGGCAAAAGGATCGCGTCCACACCGTCCACAATGGCGTCGATGTAGTCAGCTTTTGGGATCAAACTGATGTGAAAGGGCGCGCCGCCGGCGGCCTCAACGGCTTCGCTGTAATGTCGTGACAAGTAGAACCGATCGGTAGGGTATTCGATGCGCATCGCGATCCCGATGCGGGGTCGTCTTTCCATGAAACGTATGATAACCCATATTCCACCGTTTGCGTTTAGGGGCAAATCTGGCGTCCTTGACTTACATTCAAACGAGTTTCTATAGTGCTCTCTATCTAAACATGCGGAAAGAAAACAATAGGGTGCGTAGCACTACTGTCCTTCTTGTAAGGAAAGACGCTCACGTTGCGCTCGCTGGAGACGGCCAGGTAACGCTCGGCGAAACTGTCATGAAGGCCAGCGCAAAAAAAGTCCGCCGCCTTTATAACGATCAGATTCTGGCGGGTTTTGCGGGCGCCACGGGCGACGCGTTCGCGCTGCTGACGCGCTTCGAGAGCAAGCTCGAACAGTATCACGGCAACCTCGAACGCGCTTCTATCGAACTCAGCAAAGAGTGGCGCACGGACAAGATGCTGCGGCACCTCGAGGCGCTCCTCGTCGTCGCCGACAAGAAAGCGTCTTTTCTCCTGTCCGGCAACGGCGACGTGATCGCGCCGGATGAGGGCGTCCTGGCCATCGGCTCCGGCGGCTCCTATGCTTTGGCGGCAGCGCGCGCGCTGATCAAACACACGGATCTTTCCGCTCGTGAGATCGCGGTCGAAGCCCTGCGCATTGCGGGCGAGATCTGCATCTATTCGAATCAAAACGTAGTAGTAGAAGAATTGTAATGGTTATTTATTTGGCGGGAGAAGTTGATGAGGAAGCTCGGCTGGACGAGATGTCGCCTCGTCAGATCGTAACGGAGCTGGACAAGCACGTCGTCGGACAACGAAACGCGAAACGCGCGGTTGCGATCGCTTTGCGAAATCGCGTGCGGCGGCAAAAGCTGCCGCCCGAAATGGCAGTCGACGTCATGCCGAAGAACATCATCATGATCGGCTCGACGGGCGTCGGTAAAACCGAGATCGCGCGCCGTCTGGCCCGCATGTCCAACTCGCCTTTCCTGAAAGTCGAAGCGTCGAAGTTCACTGAAGTCGGTTACGTCGGACGCGACGTCGAGAGCATGATTCGCGACCTGACGGAGATCTCCGTCGAGATGACGCGTCAGGAAAAGAGCGAAGAAGTCGCCGAGAAAGCGGAGCTCAACGTCGAGGAACGCATCCTCGATCTGCTGCTGCCGCCGCCACGCGCCGTCGCTGGTTTCTACGACTTCGACTCGGACAGCTCCGAAGAACCTTCAACGGAGCTCGACGCGCCCGCACGCGACGAACAATTCCAAAAGACGCGTGAAAAACTCCGCACCCAACTCCGCAGCGGCAAACTCGACAACCGCCTCGTCGAGCTCGAAGTGCGCGAAAAGAACTTTCCCGTGATCGAACTCGCCGGCCCGCAAGGCGTCGAAGAGATGGGCATCAACATGAAAGACATGTTGGGCAACCTGTTTCAGGGCCGCACCAAGCGACGCAAAATGCGCGTCGACGAGGCGATGGAGTACTTGATGCAGGAAGAGGAAGAGCGCCTGATCGACATGGACCAGGTGGCCCGCGCCGCGATCGAGCGCGTCGAAAACTCCGGCATCATCTTCCTCGACGAAATCGATAAGATCGCCGGCCGCGAATCAGGCCATGGCCCGGACGTTTCGCGCGAGGGCGTGCAGCGCGACATCCTGCCGATTGTCGAAGGCACGACCGTCAACAGCCGCTACGGCATGGTCCGCACGGACCACATTCTCTTCGTCGCCGCGGGCGCTTTTCACGTGTCGAAGCCGTCAGACTTGATTCCGGAATTGCAGGGCCGTTTTCCGATTCGCGTCGAACTGGAATCGTTGACGATCGAAGACTTCAAACGCATCCTGACTGAGCCTCGCAACGCCCTCATAAAACAGTATCAGGCGATGATGGACACCGAAGGCGTCAAGATCGAGTTCACTGCCGACGCGATCGACTCGATCGCGAACTACGCGGCCCAGGTCAACCAGCAAACGGAAGACATCGGCGCCCGCCGCTTGCAGACGATCATGGAAAAGCTGCTCGAAGACATCAGTTTTGAAGGGCCCGATCTCGAACCCAAGCAACAGCGCATCGACGCAGGTTACGTACAACGCATGCTCTCCGAGACTGTTAAGGATCAGGATCTGAGTCGCTACATTCTGTGAGACCCCCTGTCAACAGACGCATTTTATTAGTGATTTTCTGTTTGTTCGGTGTTGTGGCTGCCGCTGGATGCGGGAAGCGGCGTCCTCCCTTGCCACCGGTCGAGCGCGTGCAACAACGCACCGAATTGCTCTCAGGCGCGCAGCAAGGAAACGAAGTGATCCTCAGTTGGCCTGCACCGCGGCGAAACGCGCCCGACGAAAGCGTGCAAAGCATCCGTCGCATCGACATATATCGCCTCGCTGAAAAACCCGGCGCGCCGCTGCCGCTCACCGAGGAAGAGTTTGCCGCGCGCTCAACGCTGGTCGGGTCCGTTACTTACGAACAGATCAGAAACGCAGGCGATACGTTGACGTATCGCGACACGCTCGAGCTCGCCGGCGAACCGACGCGTCTTCGTTACGCGTTGCGATACGTGAACGCGTCGGGTCAACGCGCAGCGTTCTCGAACTTTCTGAGCATCGAGCCCGCAGCACGCATCGCACAGGCGCCGGCACTCTCGGCGTCGCCGCAAGTCGCGGAAGACTCGATCACGATCTCGTGGCGTCCGCCGGCGGCAAATATCGACGGCTCAACGCCGGTGAATCTGCTCGGCTACAACGTCTATCGAATGGACGAGTCGCAGAGTGAACCCAACCAGGTGCCGATCAACGCCGCGCTTGTTTCCGGAACAGAGTACGCGGACAAGAGCTTCCAGTTCGGCAACAACTATCGATACATCGTCCGCGCCGTGTCACTCGGCACGGGCGGCGCGCAGGTTGAGAGT
This sequence comes from Pyrinomonadaceae bacterium, assembly GCA_035649995.1. Taxonomy (GTDB): domain Bacteria; phylum Acidobacteriota; class Blastocatellia; order Pyrinomonadales; family Pyrinomonadaceae; genus PSRF01. The sequence goes on from DASRIM010000183.1 coordinate 4,469, forward strand.
TTGAATTCGAACTCCGTGGAAGTTGCCGCTCGCGACGTCTTTCCACCTGCACCGCCGGAGCGTCCGAGCATCGCGCCCGATCCCTCGTTCGGCCGGCTCGCCATATTCTTCGCGGCTAACAAAGAACCCGACGTCGCGGGTTACAACATCCATCGCTCGACGGATCCGAACCAGCCGAAGCCATGGACCAAGCTGAACCAGACGCTGTTGACGCGCACGACTTACCAGGACGAGAGAGTCGAATCAGGCAAGACCTATTATTACTACATCGTCGCCGTCGATAAGACCGGCAACGAGAGTCGACCGTCTGAAGTCGGATCGGAGACGGTTCCTTAAAGAAACACATGAAGCTTTGTCGCATCGCACATAAAGATCTCGAAGGTCCGCGTTATGCCGTGATCCTGGAATCCAACGTTTCTGTACTGCCTAAAGACTATGATTTCGGCAGTAACGTAATTACAAACAACGAATCCGTGTTTTCACTTGACGAAGTGCGGCTGCTCGCGCCCGTGACGCCGTCGAAGGTCGTCTGCGTCGGTCGAAACTATCGCGAGCATGCGGCTGAGCTCGGCAACAAGATGCCGGACGAACCGTTGCTGTTTCTGAAAGCGCCGTCGGCGGTGATTGCTTCGGGAGATCCGATTGAACTTCCCGGCGCGTCGCAACAGGTCGAACATGAAGGCGAGCTCGGAGTCGTCATCGGTAAGGTGGCCCGAAACGTCGTCGAGGATCCGCTGAGCTACGTGGCGGGCTACACGTGCGTGAACGACGTCACCGCTCGCGATCTGCAACGCAAGGACGTCCAGTTCACCCGCGCGAAATCGTTCGACAGCTTCTGCCCCGTCGGGCCGTGGATCGTCACCGACCTCGACCCGGCCAATGTCACGGTAATCACACGTTTGAATGGCGAAGTCAAACAACAAGGCAACACAGCCGACATGGCCTTCGACGTGACTTTCCTGATACGGTACATCTCTGCGATCATGACTCTATATCCTGGCGACCTGATTGCGACCGGAACACCCGCCGGCGTTTCCCGCATGAAGCACGGCGACGTCGTCGAAGTCGAAGTGAGTGGAGTCGGTATTTTGAAGAATCGGGTGTACGATCAAGGACAAGTTATTTCTTAAAGGAGTTATACGATGAAATTCTTTCTCGATACCGCGAACCTTAACGAGATCCGCGAGGCGGCGGCATACGGTTTCGCCGACGGAGTCACGACCAATCCGACGCTCATTGCCAAGGAAGGCGGCGTGGATTTCAAGCAGCACATCGCGGCGATCTGCGAGATCGTGCAGGGCCCGGTTTCGGCGGAAGTCACGAGCCAGGACAAGGATGGAATGGTGCGCGAAGGAGTTGAGTACTCGAAGATCGCGCCGAACGTCGTCATCAAGTGCCCGCTGACGAAAGAAGGACTTAAAGCAACGCGTGAGCTATCCGATCAGGGCATCGGCGTCAACGTCACGTTGTGCTTCTCGGCGGCCCAGGCGATCCTCGCGGCGAAAGCGGGTGCGTCGTTCATCAGCCCTTTCCTCGGCCGCCTCGACGACATCGGCGAGAACGGGCTCTACCTGCTGCAAAGCATCGTCGAGATTTATCAGAACTATACGTGGAAGACTGAGGTGCTCGCCGCAAGCCTGCGCCATCCGATTCACGTGATTGAAGCGGCTCGTCTGGGTGCCGACATTGCAACCATGCCTTTTAAAGTAATCGAACAACTCTTCAATCATCCGTTGACAGATAAAGGGCAGGCGCAATTCCTCGCCGACTGGGCGAAAAGCGGAAGAAAATGAGTGGAAGAAAGTAACGCCGCGGTCGTCGTTCGAGTGGCCAAGTACGACGGTACGGAACATCGAAGCTGGCCGGCTCTCCTCGCTGAACAAACAGGTTCGCTGCTCGTGCTTGACGCGGTTTTCGAGGAAGACATCGAACACGATCTGCTCGGGAAGGTTGCGTCGGGAACGATCAGTATCGAATACTACTGGTTCGATCGCTGGTACAACGTTTTTCGCTTTGGGGATCGCGACGGGAATATTCGGAACTTTTACTGTAACGTGACGATGCCGCCGAGTTTTGACGGCCGCATTCTCAGCTACGTCGATCTCGACATCGACGTGTTGGTCAAACCCGATTTCTCATACAGGGTCCTCGACCTCGAAGACTTTGAAGAAAACGCCTCGCGCTATGGCTACTCTGCCGAGGTGACGGAGAAAGCGCACGCTGCGCTCGCGGAACTGATCACGTTGATCGAAACGCGATCGTACCCTTTCGACGACGCGCGAACGCGCGCATAACTTTATGGCCTCTCGACAACAGACCAGAGAGTCGAAATCGAAGCTCGATACTTTGCGCGAGCGGAGTGCGAAGGCTGAACAAGGCGGTGGCGCCGAACGCGTCGAGAAGCAGCACGCGTCCGGGAAGATGACCGCGCGAGAGCGGATCGAGTTTCTGCTCGACGAGGGATCGTTTGAAGAATTTGACAAGCTGGTCGTGCATCGTTCGAAGGACTTCGGACTCGAGAAGCAGCTTTATCCCGGCGATGGCGTGATTACGGGTCATGGCTTGATCGACGGGCGCGCGGTCTTTGTCTTCGCGCAGGACTTTACCGTCTTCGGAGGCTCGTTATCCGAGACGCACGCAGAGAAGATCTGTAAGGTCATGGATCTCGCGATGAAAGTGGGCGCGCCGATCATCGGTCTCAACGACTCGGGCGGCGCTCGCATTCAGGAAGGCGTCGTCAGTCTCGGCGGATACGCCGACATTTTCCTTCGCAACACTTTGGCGAGCGGCGTCGTCCCGCAGATCAGTTGCATCATGGGACCATGCGCGGGCGGAGCTGTTTACAGTCCGGCGATCACCGATTTCAACATCATGGTCAAGGACACGTCTTACATGTTCATCACTGGACCAGACGTGATCAAGACGGTGACGCACCAGGAAGTTACGAAAGAGAGGCTGGGCGGCGCGCTCACGCACAACAGCATTTCGGGCGTGGCCCACTTCGCCGCCGAGTCGGACGAGCATGCGTTGCGGATCGTACGCGAGCTGTTTTCGTTTATTCCGTCGAACAACGTCGAAGACCCGCCGCGTTTGCCTGTGAGCGATCCGGTCGACCGCGTCGAGCCGAAGTTGAACGACATCGTTCCCGAGGCTTCGAACCAGCCGTACGACATGCGCGACGTTATCCATCACGTCGTCGACAATGGATACTTCTTTGAAGTGCAGCAACTGTTTGCGCCGAACATCGTCGTGGGTTTCGCGCGTCTGGGCGGGCGCGCCGTTGGCATCGTCGCCAATCAGCCGGCGTTTCTCGCGGGGGTGCTGGATATTTCGGCTTCAGTAAAAGGCGCGCGCTTCGTTCGCTTCTGCGATTGCTTCAACATCCCGTTGGTAACGTTCGAAGACGTTCCGGGATTTCTTCCCGGCGTCTCGCAGGAACACGGCGGCATCATCACTCACGGCGCGAAGCTGCTTTACGCGTTCGCCGAGGCGACTGTGCCGAAGGTGACGGTGATCACGCGCAAAGCTTACGGCGGCGCTTACTGTGTGATGGCGTCCAAACACATTCGGACGGACGTCAATCTCGCGTGGCCGTCGGCGGAGATCGCGGTGATGGGAGCTGAGGGAGCTGTCGGCGTTCTCTATCGTCGCGAGTTGAGCGAAGCACAAGACAAGGAAGCAGCGCGACGTTCGAAGATCGCCGAGCTCGAAGACAAGTTCGCCAATCCTTACGTGGCAGCCGAACGTGGGTTCGTCGACGAAGTAATCGAACCTTCACAAACCCGCCCGAAACTAATCCGTGCCCTCGCGCTCCTCGAGAACAAACGCGACACGAATCCACCGAAAAAACACGGCAACATTCCGTTGTAGATCGACTTAATCCCGCTCAGCAGGCTCGAAGGATATCAAGCGCGCGACAGGATCGAAGGTAATGCGAAACGGGAACAGCGCGCGACGGCCGAGGATTATCGGTGTGCCAGGCGCGGCGCCGGTTAGAACGTCAGTGGGTACGCCGTTCAGGACAAGCGCGCCGATGTTTACTGTTTGTGGAGCGACGCGGCGAGACTGAACTCGTCCGCCCCCGAGATCGTGGCTGATGCGCGCGTCGTCAGATCTGTGTGACGAGCGTCCATCGGTTACAGCAAGACCGAGTGTTGAGCCGGTGTCCACCAAAGCGAGACGCCCGTCGCCGAGTTTGACGAACGGCCGATGACTTCCTGCCTCACGAACCCAACGCACGACTGCGCCGTCGCGAGGCTGTTCGTTAAGCCTTAGCCCGCGAGCGGAGGCGTCGAACACGCGCAACTCACGGTTCGGCAG
>DASRIM010000184.1:0-6062 GCA_035649995.1 Pyrinomonadaceae bacterium
TCGCTCAAGAAGCCTCAACGAGCCATCGCTCACGGCTTACCGTTTTCTTGCGGAGATTGAAGACGAGACGTTGACTTACGGCGAGCTAGATTTGCGCGCCCGCGCCGTTGCTGCCTGCCTGCAAGATAGAAACTTACGAAACGAGCGCGCGCTATTGCTCTACCCACCGGGCCTCGATTTCATCGTCGCGTTTTTTGGGTGTCTTTATGCGGGAACGATTGCGGTCCCATCGAGTCTGCCGCAGACGAAACGCGGTCTGGCGCGGTTGCAGGTGATTGCAGAGGACGCGCAGTCAGCGTGTGTCTTAAGTACACGAAACGTGTTAGCGAAGGTCGAGCAGGAGCCCTGGGCGCGCGGCGTTCACTGTTTGGCGATTGACGATGCTGCGAACGACGCCGCCGCGGAGTGGCGCGAGCCGGCGCTGAATAGCGATGCGCTGGCGTATCTCCAGTACACGTCCGGGTCGACGTCGACTCCGAAGGGCGTGATGGTGACGCACGCCAACGTCCTCGCAAACTCTGCTTACATTCAGCATGGGTTCGCACATGGACCAGAAAGCGTGTCGCTATCGTGGTTGCCGCATTTTCACGACATGGGCCTGGTCGATGGAATCATTCAACCACTCTACAGCGGCTTCACGGGACTGCTCATGTCGCCCGCGGCGCTGCTACAGAATCCCGCGTCGTGGCTGCAAGCGATCACGCGCTATCGCGTGACGCACAGTGGCGGTCCAAATTTCGCCTACGACCTGTGCGTGCGGCGCGTCGACGATGCATCGCTGGATCTCAGTAGCTGGAGTGTCGCTTACAACGGCGCCGAACCTGTGCGTCGCGAGACGCTCGAACGATTCACCGCGCGATTTGCGGCGTGTGGTTTTCGCCGGCAGGCGTTCTATCCGGCGTACGGGCTCGCGGAAGCGACACTGAAAGTTACCGGCGGGCGGCGAGATGAAGACGTTGTCTATTGCACGCGCGATTCGCGGACGCTGGTTGGGTGCGGCCGGGCTGCGCTTGGGACTGAGGTGGTGATCGTCGATCCCGAAACGTCGTTGCGTTGTGAGGCGGATGAGGTCGGCGAGATCTGGGTTGCTGGTCCAGGAGTCGCGGCAGGTTACTGGAACCGGCCGGAGGAAACCGAGCACACGTTTCGGGCGCGGCTGGCGAAGGATGGAACGACGCGTTTCCTCCGAACGGGCGATCTGGGGTTTGTGCGCGACGGCGAGTTGTTCGTCGCCGGGCGGTTGAAAGACCTGATCATCATTCGCGGGCGTAATCACTATCCGCAGGACGTCGAGGCGGCGGTGCAGCTGTCGCACGCTGCGCTTAAACCTGATGGCGGCGCGGCGTTTTCCGTTGAAATTGAAGGCGAAGAGCGTTTGGTGGTGGTCCACGAGATCGACGCGCGTTGTGGCAGTCAGGCGCCTGAGATCATCGAAACGATTCGCGAGGTAGTTGCGCAGGAGTTTGAGATACAGCCGGCGGCGATCGTGTTGATCAGGTCCGGCACGCTTCCGAAGACTTCCAGCGGCAAAGTGAGGAGGTCGGCGTGTAGAGAAGCATTTGTCGGCGATGGCTTGAGAGTGATTGCGTCATGGCGCGCACGGGCCGGTGATGATGCGGGTGATGACAGAAGCGAAGTATTGCCGGACGCGCCTGACGAGCTAAACGCGGAGACTGTCGCGCAATGGCTGTGCCTGCTGCTGAAACAGCGACTCGACGTGCAATCGCCCGACGTCGATCAACCGATTGGCCGTTACGGCATCGACTCTTTGGTCGCGCTTGAATTCATCCATGCGGTGGAAACGAAGCTCGGCCCGAAGCTGCCGCCGGCGAGCTTTCTGCGGAACCCGACTGTCGCGGACCTCACAAAGCAGATACTGGATCAACTCGCGCGTCCCGCGGCGCGTTCCGGCGTTGCAGTTTCAGACGGTTCTTTGTCTCACGGTCAGCGTGCGCTGTGGGCCGTGCAGCATGTATCGCCGGAGAGCATTGCCTACAACGTCTCCGTTGCGGTCCGGCTCATTGGCGAGGTGAACGCCGGCGCGTTGCAGCGTGCGTTCGCTGAAGTGGTCCGCCGTCATTCGCTGCTGCGCGCGAGTTTTCCTGCGCGCGGCGGTGCGCCTGTGTGCGTGATTCAGGAGCAGACAGAGATTTCTTTTCTCGTTGAAGACGCAAAGGGTTGGACGGACGGTGAATTGCGAGATCGTTTGCAGGTGGAGGCCTGGACCAGCTTCGATCTGGAGAGGGGGCCGTTGCTGCGAGCTTTCGCGTTCGAAAGATCCGCGCGGGAGTATGTGATATTGCTCGCCGCGCATCACATCATTGTCGACTTCTGGTCGCTGGCAGTCTTGATCCGCGAGCTCGGGCGGTTGTACCAAGCTGAGGTCGAAAACAGGCCCGCAGCTTTGGATCCGCCAACGCCATATTTTCTGTTCGTTCGCCGTCAGGCGGAACTGCTCGCCGGTACTGAGGGTGAAGTTTTACGAGAGTACTGGCTTCAGCAGTTAGCGGGACCACTGCCTGTACTCGAGTTGCCGGCCGATCGCGCTCGTCCGCCTGTTCAGACTTATCGCGGCGCTTTGGTCCTGTCCAGACTGGACCAGCAGTTGACTGAACGGCTGAAGCACGTCGCAGCGGCGCATGATGCGACGCTGTTCATGACCATGCTCGCCGCATTTCAGTTGCTGCTCTATCGGTACACAGGGCAGGAGGAAATCCTCGTAGGTTCGCCGTCATCCGGCCGTTCGTCGGCGGAGTTTGCGGGCGCGGTTGGTTACTTCGTCAACCCGCTGGTCCTGCGCGCGAAGATTCCACGTAAGCGATCGTTTTCGGAGTTTCTCGCTGACACGCGGCTGACAGTCCTTGCAGCCCTCGAGCACCAGGATTATCCGTTCGATCTGCTGGTGAAGCAGTTGCAGCCGGAACGCGATCCCGCGCGCTCACCGCTGTTCCAGGTGATGTTTGCGTTTCAGAAAGACGCCGTTCCGTCCAGACTCGGCGGTTTGCGGATGGAACCAATCGTACTCGAGCAACGCGCCGCGCAGTTCGATCTGTCGTTGACCGTCGCCGAAGCCGGTGCCGAACTCGAAGCCTCGTTCGAGTACAACACGGACCTGTTTGACGCAATCACGATCGAGCGATTGAGCGAACATTTTCGCATCCTGCTCGAGAGCATCGCGACCGATCCGGCAGTCAGCGTGTCAGAGCTCCGTTTGCTCTCGAACGCCACCCGCCGACAGCTCTTATACGATTGGAACAACACGCGCGTGGAGTTTGCGCCGCTCGCCTGCGTACACGAGTCGATCGCGCAGCGTGCGGCGTGGGCGCCCGATCAGATCGCTGTCGCCGCCGGCGCAGAGACGTTGAGCTATGGCGAGTTGAACAAACGCGCGAACCGGCTGGCCCGTTATCTGCGCGCGCGTGACGTCGGACCCGAGGTGCGCGTTGGCATCTGTGTTCCACGTTCGACGGCAATGCTGACGTGCGTGCTCGCAGTGCTCAAAGCAGGCGGAGCGTATGTGCCGCTCGATCCGTCGTACCCGCAGGAGCGCCTGGCGTTCCTGCTGGAGGACAGCGGCGTTTCACTGTTGCTTACCGAGCAGCTTCTCGAAGCTGACGGACCTGCGATCAATTCTGAGAGCGATGCAGATCCCGCACCGGCTGTTACATCTGAAAATCTGGCGTACGTGATCTACACCTCGGGTTCCACGGGACGGCCCAAGGGTGTGATGGTCCAACACGGCGCCCTCGCGAATTACTTTCAGTGTGCAAATGCGGCGTACGGGATCGTCGCCGAGGATCGCGTTCTTCAGTTTTCGTCGTTTAGCTTCGACGCGAGCGTGGAAGAGATCTTCACGTGCCTGACCAGCGGCGCGACTCTCGTGCTGCGCGACGGCGAAACGCCGAAGGACGCGGCGGAGTTTCTGGGCGAATGCCGCGAAAAGAAATTGACGGTGCTGGATTTGCCGACGGCGTACTGGCACGAGCTGGTCACGCACCTCACGCGCGACGACTGGGCCACTGCGAACGATTTACGGCTGGTCATCGTCGGCGGCGACAAGGCGCTGCCTGAGAGAGTCGAGCGATGGCACACGCAAGTTGGACCACGCGTGCGGCTGGTAAACACGTATGGACCTACGGAAGCGACGGTCGTCGCCACGATGTGCGATCTCGATGAGTCGCAGACGTCCGTAGCGATCGGCCGGCCTGTCGCCAACACTCAGGCGTATGTCCTGGACCAGCAACTGCAACTGGTGGCGCCAGGAGCGCGCGGTGAGTTGTTTCTCGGCGGAGCAAACGTGGCGCGCGGGTATCTTGGCGATCCGGAGTTGACGGCGCAGAAGTTCATTCCCGATCCGTTCAGTTCCGCGCCGGGTGCGCGGCTCTATCGTACCGGCGATCTGGCTCGGCACAGGCTCGACGGTCAGATCGAGTTTCTGGGGCGTGTGGACCAGCAGGTAAAGATTCGCGGCTACCGCGTCGAGCCGGCTGAGATAGAGACGGAGCTGCTGCGGCACGAAGCGGTGAGCGATGCCGTTGTCGTCGCACGTGAAGATGGCGGCGAGCGAAGGCTGTGTGCGTATGTCGTTGCGGACGAGAAGGCGGCGTCCGAGTTGCGCAGTTTGTTAGCGGATCGTCTGCCGAGGTACATGATTCCGGCGAGCTTCACCGTGCTTGACGAGTTGCCGCGTTTGCCGAATGGGAAGATCGACCGGCGCGCGTTGCCGCCGCCGGCGACGGATGTTTCCGCCGAATCCTACGTTTCGCCGGACACGGAGGCCGAGCGCGTGCTGTGCGATGTCTGGGCTGAAGTTCTGAAGGTGGAACGCGTCGGCATCCACGACAACTTCTTCGAGCTTGGCGGCGATTCGATTCTGAGCATCCAGGTGTCGGCGCGCGCTCGTCTGGCGGGACTGCAAATATCGCCAGGGCAGGTATTTCAGTTTCCGACGCCGGCCGAGTTGGCTGCGGTCGCCGCCATCACTCACGCCATTAACCGCGTGGACGAAACGATCGCAGGCGACATACCGCTCACGCCGATTCAGCGTTGGTTTTTCGAGCAGGACTTTGCGTTTCCCGATCACTGGAATATGGCCGTTATGCTCGAGGCGCGCGAGCCGCTCGATGCTGACCTATTGGACCAGGCCTTCATACACCTCGTGAAGCATCACGATGCGTTGGGCCTGCGGTTCGTCAAGGAACCCGGTGGCTGGCGCCAATTCATCGCCGACGAACAACCGATCCGCGTACTTGATTTGTCCTCCTCCGCGGTCGATCTCGCTAACGGCGTGTTACTGCGTGCCTGCTTGATCGAGCCGCGGCGTTTGTCGATTGTCATTCACCATCTCGTCGTCGACGGCGTCTCATGGCGCATTCTTTTGGAAGACCTCGACCGCGTTTACCAGCAGTTGCAGAGAGGCGAAGCCGTCAGTTTCCCACCGCGGACGACCTCTTTTGCGCGATGGGCCAACCTGCTAACCGAGTACGCGCGTTCCGAACAAACTCGCAGCGAGCTGGATTACTGGACCAAACTCCCGGCCGAGGCCGCCGTGCCTCTTCCGATCGATTTCAGTGACCGCCGCAACCTCGAAGGCGAGACGCGCACGGTAACGGTTGCGCTGAGTGTAGCTGAAACGCGCGCGCTATTACGCGACGTCGCGCAAGTCTACGGCACACAGATCAACGACGTGTTGCTGACGGCGTTGCTCGACGCCGTCACGCATTGGACCGGCGGCGACGCCGTGTTGATCGAGCTAGAGGGACACGGACGCGAGGATCTTTTCGACGACGTGGACCTCTCGCGCACAGTCGGCTGGTTTACCAGCGCGTTTCCCGTCGTTTTGGAAGCAAAAGCGGGTCTCTCGCCCGCGGCCATGTTGCAGTCAGTCAGGCAACAGTTGCGCGAAATCCCGAGACAGGGCGTCGGTTACGGTTTGCTGCGTTATGTCCACGACGACGACAGCGTCGCCCACGAGATATGCCGTCTGCCCGTCCCGGAAATCAGTTTCAACTACCTGGGACAGTTGGACCAGGTGCTCGACGGCTCGGCGCTCTTTTCGCTGA
>DASRIM010000185.1:0-14793 GCA_035649995.1 Pyrinomonadaceae bacterium
TCCGCCGTGAATCCCAACGCGCCGATTCCACGGCCGCCCTTCTTCGGAACGCGCATCATCGACGACCTCCATCTCGAAGACGTATTCGCTTACGTAAACGAGAACGCGCTGTTCAAAGGCCAGTGGCAATTCAAACAGGGCAAGATGCCGCCCGACGAGTACAAAGCGTTCGTGCGTGAGAAGGTGAAGCCGATCTACGACGAGCTTCAGGAACGCTCAATGCGCGAGGAGTTGCTGGTGCCGCGCGTCGTCTATGGCTACTTCAAGTGCCAGTCCGAAGGAAACGATCTGATCGTCTATGACGCGGACGACCTCAGCGAGCGCGTGCGCTTCACGTTTCCGCGACAGCCTGCGGGTAAACACCTCTGCCTCGCTGACTTCTTCGCTTCGCGCGAGTCGGAGCGCATGGACGTCGTCGCGTTTCATCTCGTTACCGTGGGACGCCGTGCCAGCGAGTATGCGCACGAGTTGTTCAAGGCTGATAACTACACCGACTATCTCTATTTCCACGGTCTCAGCGTGGAGACTGCCGAGGCGCTGGCCGAGTTGTGGCACCAGTGCATTCGACACGAGCTCGGCATCGCTCAACACGACGCAGACGAACTGACGCACCTGTTTCGTCAGCAGTACCAGGGCTCGCGTTTCAGTTTTGGCTATCCTGCGTGTCCGAACCTCGAAGACCAGGAAAAACTGTTCACCTTGCTGGATCCGGGCCGCATCGACGTCAGCCTCACCGAGGAGTTTCAGTTAGAGCCGGAACAATCGACATCGGCTATTATTGTCCACCATCCGGAGGCCAAATATTTCTCGATAGACTAAGTTGGTCTTGGGTGTCCTGGAGCCTGAAGTTGAGCACTGCTGAGTCACAGTTGGAACAAGACCTAAGCCCAAAGACCCAAGACCAAAGTCCAACCCCTACGAAGGAAGAACTCGACGCCCTTTCCTCCTTCGAACGTTTCTCTCTGCGCCTCGTCCAGCGTATGAATCGCGGGCGTTGGAAACGGTTTTGGACCTGGTGTCAAAGCACCATGGGCGCGGGTTGGATCCATATCTCGACTTACAACATCATGAACGTCTACGGCCTCGAAAACATCGAGGCTGCGTCTCGCGAGCGGCCGCTGGTGCTGGTCGCGAATCACCGTTCGTTCTTCGACATGTACGCGGTCTCGACCGTGCTGTTTCGCAATACGACGTGGCGCAAGCAGCTCTTCTTTCCCGTGCGCGGCAGGTTTTTCTACCAGTCGCCGCTGGGATTGCTGGTGAACCTGATCATGGGCTGGTGGTCAATGTATCCGCCATTCTTCTCGACTGGCGATCACCCGATTCCCGAGAAACGCGTGTTTGACAAGTATTCGTTTCGCGTACTGACTGATTTAGCTCGGACTGGACCAGGCAACGTCATCGGCTTTCATCCGGAAGGCACACGCAATAAAGGCGACGACCCGTATTCATTTTTACGCGCGCAGCCTGGAGTCGGGAAGTTGATCATGGAAGCGAAGCCGCAGGTGATTCCTGTGTTCATCGCCGGGTTGTGCAATAGCCTGCCGCGGCAAGTGATGCGAAACTGGAACCGCGAGGACGTCATCCGCATCCATTTCGGGCCGCAACTCGAGTTGTCCGAGCACTTGAACAAACCGGATCGCTTGCGCACGCACAAGGAGATCGCCGACACGGTCATGCAGAAGATCGCCGAGCTGGCGGAACAAGATCGCAGGTTGGTTAAAAAATGAGCTTGCCGTTGGTAATCATCAATCCCGCGTCTGCCAGCGGCAGCACGGCGGACGCGTGGACGCAGATGGCGAGCGATCTACGATCGCAGTTCGGTGCATTCGAGGCTGTTTTTACTGAGAGCCACGGCCATGCGACGACGCTCGCCGTCGAAGCCGCGCGCAAAGGCGTGAAGTTCATCATCGCCTGCGGCGGCGACGGCACCGTCTCGGAAGTTGCGAACGGCATTCTTTCGTCCGGTAAAGACGTCGAGCTGGGCATCCTGCCGAGCGGGACCGGCGGTGATTTCCGTCGAACACTCGAGATTCCCGCGCAGAGTCGCGCCGCCGCGCGCGTACTGCGAACCGGCCAGACGCGCCGCATCGACGTCGGGCGCGTTTCATTCCTCGATCACGACGGCGGAGAAGCGATGCGTTATTTTCTCGGCGTCGCTTCCTGCGGGATGAGCACGAAAGTCATCGAGCGCGTGAAAGCCGGCGCGCCCGACTGGCTGCCGGTCAACACTCCAAAATGGCTCGGCGGGCGCATCTCGTTCGGTGTTTCCATGTTTCAGACGGCGCTGCGAAGCGAAGGAACGCGCCTCGTCGTCCAGCTCGACGACGCGCATGAACGAAACCTCGTAGTAGCCAATCTCTGTGTCGCCAACGCTCGTTTCTTCGGCGGCGGCATGAAGATCGCGCCGGATGCAAAACTGACTGACGGCCAATTCGACGTCGTCGGCATCGGCGACCTCGGCGCTTTGAAGATTTTTACGAGCGCGCCGCGAGTGTACCTCGGCGCGCACTTGTCGATGCCGGAAGTGAGCCACGCACTGGCGCGAAAAGTCGTCGTTCGCCCGCCCGATCGCGATTCTGTCGTAAATCTGGAAATCGATGGAGAACTTCCTGGAAGACTTCCGGCGACGTTCCAGATCATTCCTGAAGCACTTCGAGTCCGCTCAGCAGTTTAAAGAAATAGATTTTTCTTTCTCTACCTCGTCAAAAAATTCTATGATGCTCGATGCATGGATGATCGACGGGCGAAACCACGTTTGAGTGTGCGCCTCGATGCGGTTTGGCACGGTGGCGAGGAACGCCACTCAGCGCGCGTAACCGATCTATCGGAGGGCGGTTGTTATCTGGACACGGTAGGCGAAGTTATGGCCGGCGAAATCGTCGCCTTTCGCGTGCTGCTTCCTGATGGAGATTGGCTTTACCTGGAAGGCGAGGTTCGCCATCACCATCACGGGCTTGGCTTTGGAGTTCAATTCGTTGAGTTGAACGAGGAACAGACCGAGAACTTGCACTTTCTACTGAAGCTGGCGCGAGAAGCCGGTCCCGAAGCGACGATCTCAGCGGATTTGGTCGAAGATTGAAAAGTCTCGACAATGATAAATGAACAGATAAATGGCGATTCAAGGCACGTTGAAAACGATGAGTCTGACCGACCTGCTGCAGTTTCTGGCGGCCGGCAGAAAATCAGGGACACTTAAATTCGATCGCGGAAACGTCAGCAAGCAAGTCTATTTCGAAAACGGAATGATCGTCGGATCGAAATCGAACGATCCACGCGAGTATCTGGGCCAGGTGCTGCTGCACTACGGGAAGGTCGACGAAAACCAGTTACAGGCCGCGCGCGAGGTCCAGCGAAAGACCGGCGCCCGGCTCGGCGAGGTGCTGGTCCAGCAGGGCTTTCTCACGGAAGACGAGGTGCTCGAGATCCTAAAGACGCGCACGCTCGACGCGATCTACGATCTGTTCGTTTGGAACGAAGGCGATTTTGAGTTTTACGACGACGAGCCGCTGCCGGCGGACTTGATCGTGATCGAAGTCGAGCCGACGAACGTGATTATGGAGGGGATTTACCGGCTCGACGAGTTGGCCCGCTATCGCACGCTCGTGCCGAGCGACCGCAGCATCATCGAGCTTGGTCCGGGTTGGACTTCGTCGTTGAAACTTGGCAAGGAGTACCGGCGCATTCTTTACTTTGTCGACAAGCGTATGTCTGTCGCCGAAATCTGTTATCACATGCACGCCTCCGCGTTCCACGTTTATGGTCAGCTTTACACGCTCATCGGCGAGGGCGTCGCGCGCGTTGCGGGCGAACTGCCGGAAGAAAGTTTGCCGAAGATGGCGGCAGTCGAGGACTTGCCCGAGAGCGTGACGGAGATGATCTGGTCTGCGCAGAAGAAACTCGACAGCGATCCGGAAGCGGCGCTGGCGATAGTGCAGAAAGCGCTGGAACAGCAGCCCAACAACGCTGACGCTCAGGAACTGCTGGTCGTGGCGGAAGAGAAATTCGTCAAGCACGTCTACGCCAACGATCTATTGCCACAAGCCGTTCCGCAACTGCTCGTCGCGCCTTCCGATCTACAGTTGCAACAGATCGATCCGCAGGAAGGGTTTGTCTTGTCGAGAATCAACGGCTCGTGGGACATTCAGTCGATACTCTCGATCTGTCCGTTTCGAGAGGCTGATTGTTTACGAATGATCCGAGACCTGTTGAAGCGCGGGATAATAGGTCTCACATGACATTTGTGTGACTCGTGATTGTTCTAACTGCGGCGCTGCCGTAGCCTTCAGCACGAAAAACCTGCGCGCGACGGGATGCGCGAGATTTCGCCAGCGTGACAGCGAACGTTCGCTGACGAGTTCGAATCCAGCGAAGCTGAACGTCTTGCGCCACTCGTGCTCGAGTTGAAACGTACACGGCCCGGTGCGTCCACGCCACTGCCGATCGTGGGTCCAACAGACCATGCGGTCCCACCACAACGCCGGCATGTCTTCGTAGATGATCGCCAATCCTCCCACGCGCAACACGCGAGTGACTTCGTTCAGTACGAGTAGCGGATTCTGCGCGTGATGCAGAACGTAGCACAGCAGCACGGCGTCGAAGCTTTGGTCCTTGATTGGAAAGTGGCGCCCATCGTACGGAAGGTAATTGATGCGCGCCGGCGTGCTCGGTCCCACGTCCAAACCCACGACCGTGGTTCCCAGCAGGCCGCTGAGATGATGCGCGATAAAACCGTTGCCGCAACCAACGTCCAGCACGTCGGCCCGCGGCGGCAACACGCGCGCGACTTCCAGCGCCATGTCGTACGCCCGGCCCACCTTGCGCCGCCGTGTCATGCGTTGCAATCGCCGTCGTATCGTTGTGCGTAAGCTTGTCACCGCCGGCGATCTGTGCAAGCGTGGTGCCTCGCTTATGAACGCGAAAAACCTGT
This sequence comes from Pyrinomonadaceae bacterium, assembly GCA_035649995.1. GTDB lineage: Bacteria > Acidobacteriota > Blastocatellia > Pyrinomonadales > Pyrinomonadaceae > PSRF01. The sequence goes on from DASRIM010000185.1 coordinate 4,931, forward strand.
GGTAAACATCAGGTGCAACAAATATGCGTCGCAAAGAATTGCCGACAATTGCTGCCGCAGATTTGCTCAGTTTAGAATGCGAGCATGATTAAAATTCTGATGACCGCTCTCTTGTTAACTCAAGTTCTTCCCACTGGTTACTGGCCACTCGAAAAGAGCCAGCCAATCATCGACAAAACACAGACGATCACGCTGTCGCCGGACCTTTCGAAACTCAGCGAAGGCGAGCGCAAGGCCGTCGCCAGGCTGATCGAAGCCGGCCGCATCTTTCAGAAGCTCTACGAGGAACAGCGGCATCCGCAGGCGCTCTCCGCCTATCGCGCGCTCGTAGACCTCGACAAACGCACCGGTTCGACACCCGCGACGCAGAACCTGCTGATGCTCTATCGGCTCAACCAGGGACCAATCGCCACGACGCTCGAGAACAAGCGTGAGCCGTTTCTTCCCGTCGACCCGGGCAAACCGGGGAAAAACGTTTATCCGTGGGGCATCACCAAAGAAGCAACCAGTCAATGGCAGGGCCTATTGGATCTGCGATCCGTGGTTCGATCTCAGAAGAACCTTACAGCCGATGTCGCTACACTCAAAAAGTATCCGGTGTTACAAACGTTGCATCCGAAACTGCTCACGCAGCTTACGGTTGCAAGGCCCGACGTGGATTTTCTGTACGCCGTGCCTTACTCAGTTGCTTACGCTGACGATCTAATGAAGGCGTATGGCCTGCTGAACGAAGCGGCCGACGCGGTCGAGAAGGACGACGAAGAATTTGCGAGGTTCCTGCGCAATCGCGCGCGCGATCTGCTGTCGAACGATTACGAGTCGGGCGATGCGAGTTGGGTCACCGGCCGCTTCAAAAACCTCAACGCGCAGATCGGCTCTTACGAGACTTACGACGACGAGCTGTTCGGCGTGAAGACGTTCTTCTCGTTGTCGCTGTTGCAGAGCCGGCAACAGGAGACGACGGCGCTGCGCCAGGCGATGAAAGGCTTGCAGGCGCTCGAAGATTCACTGCCGTACAAGAACCACAAGAAGATCCGCGAAGACATTCCCGTCGGCGTCTACGACGTTGTCGCTGACTTCGGACAATCGCGCGGCGCCAACACAGCGACCATTCTTCCCAACGAGAGTTATCTCGCTCGCCGCTACGGCCGCACCATCCTGCTGCGCGCGAACATCATGCGCGAGCCGAATATCTTCGAAGGCACGTCGCGAACGTTTGCGGCGGCGGTTGGCGAGGAACAAGCCAAAGCGCTCACGCCCGACGGCAATTTCTATCGCACGCTGTGGCACGAAGTGGGCCACTATCTCGGCGTCGATCGCACGGCTGACGGCCGCGAGCTGGACGAGGCCTTGCAGGACAACGCGAACACGATGGAAGAGATGAAAGCCGACCTCGTCTCTCTCTTCGTCGCCGAGGCGCTGCACAAGCAGGGCTACTACACCGACGCGCAACTGCGAAGCGTCTATGCCGGCGGCATTCTCCGCGTGTTGCAGAACAATCGCCCGCGGCGCGATCAGCCGTACAACACCATGCAGCTCATGCAGTGGAACTTCTTCCTCGAGAATGGTCTGCTGAGTTTCGATCAGGCCACGAAGACGCTGCGCATCAACTACGAGAAGTATCACGACGTGGTAGGCAAGATGCTGGAGAAGACGCTGGCGGTGCAGTACGCGGGCGACAAAGCGGCAACCGACCAATACATCGACCAGTACACGAAGTGGGACGATAACCTGCACGGCGTGATCGCCGCGAACATCCGCGCGCAGCTGCGATACCGCTTCAGGATCTTCAAGTACGCGGCGCTCGGAGAATAGATTTAGCGGGTGGCTTGCAGCGCCTGCTGCGCGATTTCGAGGTAAGCGCGAAGCCTGATCTCAGGCAGCTTGATTCGGTCTGACATCAGCTTCGCGCGATCGAAATTGGCGAGCGCCAGCGTGCCGATCGCCTGCGTTACCGCGGACGCGGCGCCGGCCACTGCGTTTCCGTTGCTGAAGCTCAACTCGTCGTCCACGTAGAAATCGCCGCCAACGCCCTGGAGCACTCGAGCTGCGTCGGAAAAATCGTTAGTTTGGTCCACCAGCGGATCCATGATCTCGAACGCCCGTTTCTCATCGTAGCGCGAAAAAACCTTCGCAATCGCGCACAGCGCACCCATCTGTGCCTGGCCTTGAGCACGAACGGACGGCGAGAACAACGCGCGGGCCTGTTCGAGATAATTCAGAGCAGCGGCGCGTTTATGTCCCGGCCCGATCTGTTCGATGATCTGATTGATCATCGACGCGCGTTCTTCCGGGAACGGAATGTTCGCGATGGTCCTCAAAGCCTCCTCGATCTTTCCTTTGCTCATCGCACGATGCGTGTCTTGTTGTTCGATTTGGCGTAGTGCCTGCCATCTCTGATAAACGTTCGAGAGGTTATCGTTCAGTATCTGTTTGGCCTTGGCGGTGTCGCCGCCGGCCGCCACTCTATTCGCGAGCTGGACGTAAAGGTTTTCCTGAAACTCCTTTGGCGCGCGCGCAACCGCCGCCACTGCCTCGTCCGGCGGCAGAGTGCCAATTTCATTCTGAAGTTTCTGCATGACGCCGACGTTAGGATCGCCATGTCCGCCGGCGAGCTCGTTGCCACGCTTCTCCAGGGCGGCTGCGCCTCCAGTCAAAACGCCGTCCAGATCCGGTCCCATGGCCTGTAGTGATCGCAGCATGTTCCACGCACGATCGCGTTCCGGAGAATAGCCGGCCGGAGGCTTGTAGTTCATCACCTCGTTCACCAGCTTTTGGACCAGATCGCGTTTTTGCTGGTCCGACAGCAACTGCGTGCGTCCTGACTGCGCATTCCTCTCGCTGCTCGGGGCTCGTCTCAATGGTCCAACGATGCGAATGAGCGCAACCGCGACATTCATTGCTTCATTATTCCTGAGCAGCTTTTCGTTCAATAGCTTATCGGCGATCTCGCCGGCTAACTCCGCCGCCATCTCGGGCTTTTGCTGCCGGATAATCTCGATCGTGCTTATCAGGTTTGCCGAGTACCCCGACTTCAAGATCTCGCGCGCGACCTCGAGGGCTCGTTTCGGATCGGTCCGGGCCATGTGGTTCGCTATCTCTATCTCGAGCCCAGTTTGCTGGTTTACTCGTTCTTGCCGTTCGTAGTACGGGTTGGCGTAAGGCTCCGGAAGCGGCGGCGTGGAGCGGACGAAATTCAGCGCCATTTCGGGTTGCCGGCCCATCAGCAAATAAGCCATCTCGTAGCGCAGTTGTGAGATCTCGCCGTACATTCGGAAGTATTCCGGAATGTTTGCTTCGGCGGCCATTCGCACCTCTTTGAAACCGGCGATGGCGTCGCTCATGTACTTCATCGCGCGCTTCTCGTCAGAGCCCCACAACAGGTTCGCTGTCTGGACCTGGGCCTTGATCCGGCTTTGCGGCACACGCAACTCCGCGATTATCGCTTCGATGTCGTCGAGCAGTGTCAGCGCGCGCGCCTTCAGTGTTTCCAGGTTCTTGCCGGCCTTGAGCTCGTCTTCGGTGGCGTCGCGAATCTCTCCGATCTTGATCTCGTAGCGGCCGCTCGGCGCGTCAACCTGCAACGGCTTAATGTCGATCCGGTAAGCGCCTTGTTCGACGACCACGAACGACACATTCTCGGGACCGTCGGTTCCGTTCGGCGTGTCGTATTCACCCAGTTTTTTGCCGGCGGGAGAGAAAACGCTGACGACGACGTCGACGCCGCGCTGTTCGAGCGTCACTTGTACGAGGCGTTTTTCCTCGGTCGTGACTGTGTAGGTGTGAGTTTGACTGCCGTTGATTGAGCGTTCGATCGGTGTTCCTTGCTCAAGCGGCGTGGGCGGCGCCTGAGCAGCGGCAACACCAATCAACATGGAGAAGAGAACTACTGCCCGAATCCAGCGCATATGTGGGTTTCCTGAGTTGCCGGTGATAAGACGCTGATAAGACGCGCCAGCCCGGTAAAGAGTTCCCCAATTCGGAACTTTATTTACCGAACGCGTTTCCGCCGAGGAAGTTTTCCCGCAAATAGACGACCGTGTCGTGCAGCGTCTCGCCTGGATCGCGCGGTTTGAAGCCGAGCTCGCGCGCTGCTTTTGAACAGTTCAGGTACCAGAAGTACTGGGCCATCTCGATCGCGCCCGGCTCGACGGGCGAAGCGAGGTTCCACTGTTTGAAGAATGAATCGACGAGCTGAGAGCCGGTGATCGCGAGCCGCGAAGGGAGAGCGAGTTTCGGCGCTGAGATTTTCGTGAGTCTTTCGAGGCGGCCAAAAAACTTCGAGAAGGTCCAATTCGCCGCGCCGAGAAGATACCGCTCGCCGTGGCGTCCTTTTTTCATCGCGGCGCGAAAACTGCGCGCCGCATCGCGCGCGTCGACGAAACTGACGCCGCCGGTCGGAACCGCGCTGATCTTTCGGGCCATGAAGTCGAGGATCAGTTTTGTAGAACTCAGACGATCGTCGCCGGGGCCGAGCAGGAGGCTCGGGTTCATGATGACGAGGCGCAGTCCTTTGCCGTTGAAACGTTCGAGCGCCGCCATCTCCTGGTAGGCTTTACTGGCGTAGTACGGCCAGCGCGAGATGACGTCGAGCGGCAGCGGATAGGTCTCGTCGGGAATGCCTTCGCCGTCTTTCGTCACTGCGATCGTGCCGCTTGTCGACGCGAGAACGATTGTCTTCACGCCGGCGGCTTTGGCCGCGTCGCACAGCAGGCGCGTGCCTTCGACGTGAACGTCGTACATGGCGCGCGCATCTTCGCGCTCGCGCGAGACTTTGCCGGCGAGGTGATAAATCTCGCTGATGCCTTCAACCGCGCGCTTCGTGTCCTCCGCGCTCGTGATCGATCCGGCGAATGTCTCGACTCCCAGGTCGACGAGCCAGTCGGGGATCGACGTGGCCATCACGCGGACGTCTTTCGCGCCCTCCTCGCTGAGCTGGCGGACGAGGTGCGAGCCGAGAAAACCGGTGCCGCCGGTAATCAGCGTAACGGCGCGTTGTCGCTTCTCAATGGCCGCGCGACGTTTCGTGCCGGTCGTTACCATTCGCGCGGTGCGTTTGCCGGGGGTTTTAGAGGGCATTAGAACACTGATTAAGCGGATACAAGCTCGGCCTTGCGTTCGCTGCGCCACTGTTTGCGCAGCCCTTTCGCGTCGAACGGATCGCGCGTGCGGTCGCGCAGGTTCACGACTTCGTGTCGCACGCGCGCGGCGATGAGACGATACGCTTCAGCGCGCGCCATGCCTTTCGTCATCTCTTCCAGCTCTTCGAATGAAAGGAAACGTCCGATACGCGCGCCGATGTTGCGGTTCTTGATGAACGTCGTCCCTTTCGGCATCGCTTCGTACGTGCCGTCCAGATACATCGGCAGGATTCCCACGCGGGCGTGCAGCGCGAGATAACCGACGACGGGCTTGTAGTCAGCCATGATGCCCGTCATCGAACGCGTGCCCTCCGGGAAAATCAGCGCGTTGTAACCACGATCGAGAAACGATCGCGCGTGGCGCAGCGACTGTCGCAACGAGCCCGTGCGTTCCATCGGCACGAGGTTAGTGAAGTTCTCCATCACCGCGCGTTTGTACTTCGTGTCGAAGAAATAGTCGGCTGCGGCAAGCGCGACCAGGTCTTTGCCTGACTCGCCGAGGGCCATCTTCGTCAGGCCCATGTCGAGGTGCGAACAGTGGTTCGCGGCGACGATGAAATTCGTGTGCGGCGGAATGTTCGAGCGGCCTTCGTAATAGGTCTTCAGGAACTGGTCGTACAGGAAACGCTGGAGGACGTCGCCGGCTTTCGTGCCTGCCGTGCGGACGAGCGACGGAACGTGGATCTCGTCGTCCTTCTCCTCCTCGTCACGGCGCACTTCCTGTTTCACCGAAGCGGCTCCGCGACGGCTGACGACAGTCATCAACTCGCGCACGTCCTGGATCTCGTTGAAACGCTCAGGCGCGGAGATCGAACCGCCGGAGCTCTCGATCGAGGTTGCCAGCTCGACGAACATCAAGCTGTCGAAACCGAGATCGCTCAATCGCGCATCGATCGACACTTCCGAACGCGGACGATTCGAGACGTTCGCGACGATTCCCATCAGCCACATGGCATCCGCATCGGCCGTGTCGCGCGCAGTCTCACGCCGGCCTGATTTCGAGCTCTCTTCGAGCGCCTCCATGATCTGGACCACTTCGCGCCGTTTCACCTTGCGCGTGGCGGTGCGCGGCAGTTCGATGTCCGTGAAGTGCAGGACCTTGACGCGTTTGTAGTAGGGCAGGGAAGCCGACACTTCGCGGAAGTGCTCTTCAACGAGTCGATGCAGCGCCGCGCGCGAGAGCGAAATGTCGTACTCGTCGTCGGCGACGACAAGACACGCGACCTTTTCGCCGATTCCATCCGGCAAGCCGACGATGCTCAGTTCCTTGACGTACGGCGAATTAGCGTAGAGCTCTTCCAGCTCGTCCGGATAGACGTTCTTGCCGTTGGTGTCGACGATGATCTCCTTCGATCGTCCGACGAGATAGAGATTGCCCTCGTCGTCTACGCGGCCCAGGTCACCGGTGTAGAGCCAGCGCTCGACGAGTGTCTTGCGCGTGGCGGCCTCGTCTTCGTAGTAGCCCAACATGATGTTCGGCCCGCGCGCGAGCACTTCGCCGACGCCGTTTACGTCAGGTTCGGCGATGCGTACCTCAACGCCTGGCAGTGGTTTGCCGACGGTGCCGCTCAACATGCGGTTCTCCGGCCGCGTGACTGTCAAAACCGGCGACGCTTCGGTCAATCCGTAGCCCTCGAGGATCGTGAATCCGAGGCCGTAGAAGTCGCGTTGAATCTTCTCGCTCAACGCCGAGCCGCCGCTGATGAAGTAGCGAATGCGACCGCCGAGGCCTTCGTGAATCGGGTAGAACAACACCTGTCCGGCGTTTACCTTTGTCTTGTCGCGCAGCCACGCGTTGGCGCGGATCATGTTTTCGGCAGTCTTGCCGATCAAGTCGCTGCGTTCGAAGAGCCGGTTCTTGATGCGGCGGTGCAGCAGTTCCCACAACGCCGGGACGCCGACCATGCCTGTGACGTGACCGTTCTTGATCGCCTTCGCGAGCGCGTCGCTGGTGAGCTCCGGCAGATAGGTGATCTGCGCGCCGCGGCTCAGCGGAGTCAGAAAACCGGTTGAGAACTCGAACGTGTGGTGCAGCGGCAACACTGACAACACGCCGTCGCTCGTGCTCATGTCGAACACTGACGAGAGCATCGAGACCATGCTCGTCAGGTTGCGATGCGAGAGCATCACGCCTTTCGGTTGGCCCGTCGTGCCTGACGTGAAGATCAACGACGCGACGCTTTGCGCGTGTGCCTTGTGAGGCAGCAGCGCGATGCGTTCGTCTTCCGTCTGCTCGTCAGGAAGTTCGAAGACGTCGTCGTAAGTCCAGAAGCGCGTCAGTCCCTGTTCGCGGAGACGTTCCTGCAAGTCGGGATGATCGTCGACGATGGCGCTGCTGGTGATGATGCCCGCTGCGTTTCCGGCTTTCGCGAAGTTGAGAATCTCGGCAGTCGAGCTCTCGGGATCGCACGGGATGCAGGTTGCGCCTGCTTTCAGCACGCCGAAGTAGGTCATGCCCCACTCGGGCGCATTGCTGCTGACCAGCATCACGCGATCGCCCTGTTTGATGCCCTTGCTGGCGAGAAAACCGGCGACGCGCGTCGCCAGTTCGCGCAGATCGGCGTACGTGTACTGTTCCTTGCGGCCGTCGCGTTCGATGCGCATCGCGACGCGCGTTGCGTGGCGCTTGGTGGAAGTCTCGAAGAGCTCGAGCAGGTCGCGATACGTGTAGACGCGCTTCGGCTTCGCGCGCATCTCGTCTTCGAGAGTTGGGAATACCCACTTCGTCAGGCCGGGCAGATGGATGTTGAGCCAGTAGTCGTACCAGTCGAACTTTTCCGGGTTCCAGGTCAACAGCGAGCGCTCGTCTTCGCTGATGCGGTCGAACAGCGAACGCACGTTGTCGCAGCGAAAGACGTAGGCGTTCTCGATGGTGAACGGCCGAAACATGTCGAATGCTTCGGTCGTTTCGCGCGTCAGTTCTTCAACGCGCTCGACGTTGCTCTTGACGACATCGATCACTTCGCCGACGCGCCCGCCGCCCCAACGCGGCCGCACCCGGTCGAGCAATGACGACGCTTTCTTCGCGGCCGAGTTGAACATCGGCACCGAGGTCCGTTCGTACTTCGAAAACGAGACCGGGCGCGGCTCCATGCGCGCGGCGATTTCATTTAAAAACTTGACGCCGGTCTCTTTTTCCTGGAAGTGCTTTCGCTTATCCAGACCGCAGAGACCGATGATTCGCTCCATGTTGTTCGCGTTCGAGTCGCCGGTCGCGGCTTGGAACACGAGACGCGGCTCTTCGACGCACGCTTGAGCCGAAACGGCCAGCATCACCGAAGCGACCTGGTCCACGGGCGTGATGTCGAGGATCAGTTTCTCGTTGGCGGGAATCTGCGTTTGGCCTTTGCGAATCAGGAAGATGATCGGCGCGGTCGTCGTGAAGCCCTCGTTCCAACCCGGGAAGGGATACGACATCGCCGACTCCACGATGCTCGGGCGGACGATGCTGCGCACCATGTCAGTCTCGGCCGCGACGAGTTGCTCGCCGAGCGACTTGGTGTAGGTGTAAATGTTGGGCCAACCCCAGTACGCCGCCCGCTCGACGCCGAGATCGGTGAGACGCGTGCGCGTCCAGACCTTTCGCTCGCGAGCGACGGCGAGACCGAGCGCATCGGGATCGTCAACGTCGCGATCTTCTTCCATCAGCCGCTTGCGGGCCAGTTCGCGAAAGCGCGCCGTCATCATCGAGTCGCGCGCTTCGTCTCTCACGCGGTCAGCCAGCTTCGCGCAGTCGGCGATCTCCTGTTCGACCGAGAACTCGACGCCGCGCATCTCGGGCTCGTGCTTTCTTGGGAAGTAGCCGAGCACTGGATCGCTCTCCCAAACGGCGCCGGAACGATTGCCGGCGACGAAGCAGGTCGAGACATGGACCAGCGCGGGCCGTTTCATTCGTCTTGCGAAGGCAATGACGTTCTGCGTGCCGACGACGTTGGTGCGCAGGCCGCTTTCGAGCGTCGGGTTGAAAGTTACATTGCCGGCGGAGTTGATGATGACGTCGATGTCTTCGGCGATCGCCTGTGCTTCTTCGTCGCTGTAACCGAAGTTCGTCTCGGCGATGTCGCCGCCTTTGACGACGACTTTGTCGTTGACGAAACCCTCGAGCGCGCTGCCGTAGCGTTCGCGCAACGGATCGAACGGCGGAGCGGTGATGATGTTGTTCCAGAACCGGGATTCCGACTCCTCCTGGGAACGCGCGCGCACCGTCAGGTAGATCTTTCCGATGTTCGGAAACCGGTGCAGCAACATGCTGAGCGTCACCTTGCCGAGAAAGCCGGTGCTGCCGATCAGGAAGATTTTTCTGTCTTTGTAAATTTCGGTTGGAGAGAGCTTCATTTCCTACTCCATGTCCGCAACACCGATCATCGGTTGGTGCAGCATCGTGATCTGCGCCGAATTGCCCATATAACTGCGCGCCATCGCGATCGCTTCGGTCAGGTTGTCGGCGCGTTCCCAACCGAGCATAGCCGGTACGTGTGCGTTTTCCGCGCCGGCGGCGATCACGCGGCCGACGTGCTGCCGGCCGTTCTCGCCCCAGTACCACATGAAGAACGGATGCGCGCCGTGATAAGCATTGCCGCGCCGGTACATCTCGATGTAACTCGGATTGTTTGCAAACTCGCGCTCGTACTTTTCGCGCAGCACGAAAGCGTCGCGCGTCTCCGGCAGCAGGCGATTGAAAAACTCAATGTAGCTCGGATGAAAGTCGTGATCGAACTCGTC
>DASRIM010000186.1:0-3348 GCA_035649995.1 Pyrinomonadaceae bacterium
CCAAGCAAATGCGCGAAACCGGGCGGACGTGATAACTCGTCGCGCAGCCGGCGGTTCTCGATCTCGAGCTGCCGCATGCGCGCGGCCTGACTCACGATGTGCAACAGTTCGCCCGGATCGAGTGGTTTTTCGAAAAAGCCGTAAGCTCCGCGTCGAACGGCTTCGAGCGCGGCGCGTTTCGAGTCGCTGCCCGTGATCACGACCACTTGCAGCGGCGGATCCTGAGCGCGAGCGACGTCGATCAACGCCAGTCCCTCGCCGATGTCGTCGAGGTTCGGCGGCAGGTGCAGATCGCTCACGACAACCTGGATCTCTTTGTCGTTGATCAGCGCGCATGCTTCTTCGCGCGACGACGCTTGCAGGACGTGATAATCGGAGGCGAGCGCCCAATACAGACCGCTGCGCACAGCGTCGTCGTCATCGACGACGAGAACGGTACCTTTCGGCTCTGATTGGTTACTCATCTCTCGTATTTCGATTTTTCCGCACAATACGCCGACCGCACGTGTGCTCCCGACGCCTGGGCAGGTACTGCTCCTTGAGGAACGAGCGTAATGGGTATGCTTTGAAGAAGACGTGCCGCACGGCTTCTTGATTACGCTTGTCTTTGTGCGGTGGATGGTAGCACGACGCGAAATGTCGTTCCAGCGCCTTCGACGGACTGCACTTCGATTGTGCCTCCGCTGGCGCGCACGACCTCGCGGCAGGTGTAGAGACCGAGGCCGATCCCGTTCTTCTTCGTGGTGGCGAAGGGACGAAAGAGCCGCGTTTCGATGAAAGTCCTGCTCATTCCGGGTCCGGTGTCGCCGATCGCGAACATCGGCAGGCCGTTGGCGTCGTGTCCGGCTTCGATCGTGAGCGTGCCGCCGGGCGTGACCATCGCTTCGAGCGCGTTGAGCACGAGGTTTTCCATGACTTCTTCGATTCGGGCGGCGTCCACGAGTGCAAAGAGGTTGTCGGGCAGTCGCAACTCGATGGTGTGTTTCGTGCGCAGCGGTTCCGCTGTCATCGCGCAGACGCGTTTGAGGATCGGAACGAGGTCGGTGTTCGTGGGCCGCTTGTGTTCACCGCTGAGGCTGGTCATCGGGCGGCTCAAACGCGCGACGATCGCTTTCAGTTTGTCGGTGGCTATGGCGAGCCCTTTCATCGCGTCGGTGCGAAACTGCGGATTGTCGAAGTGGCGCTCCATGTTGCTGACCGTCAACGACAGCGCCTCGATCGCGTTCTTCAGGTCGTGCGTCAGCATTGCGGAGAGTCGCAGGAACGATTCGAACTGCCGCGACTCCGCTTCGCGAGCGACCTGCGAACGCAAACGCTCCGTCACGACGTTGATGTTGTCGGCGATGGCGCGCGCGTCGTCGCTGGATTTGAGCAGGATGCGGCGGTCCAGTTGTCCCTGCGCGATGGCGGATAAATCTTCAGTGACCTGTTCGATGCCCTGCGATCTTTGCTGCACGTGACGGTTGAGCAGGAACGCCGCGGCGATCGCCGTGAGCAGCGCAATGGCAAAGCCCGCCACGCCCCAGCGCCGCGCGGTCGAAAGTGGAGCGGAATGATTGCGAGCGACTGCCACTGCGACGTCCAGGCTGGGCATCGGCGAATAGGCTGCTCGGTAATCGCCGCCTGACGCGGAGCGAAAGTCGCGAATCCCGTTTTCGTTTGCCGTCATTGCGGCGGCGATCGGAGAGAAACCGGGAAGCGCTTCGTTTACGGGTTTGAGTTGGAGCCAGCGATCTGAGTGATAGACGATCTTCGACGAGTGATCGACGACGACGACCATCGTGTTTTCGGTCGTGCCGGAGCTCGCCCGCGCTTCGAGCCCGCGCGAGACCGTTGAGAAGACTGACTCGAGGTCCAGCACGCCGGCGAGGGCGCCCTGGTTGGCGCTGCCGGTCTCGTCGCTGATCGGTACTGAGTATTCGAGAGATAGCGCGGAAGACGGCAGAGTGCCTGTTTTTTGGACCACCGCGGTCCCGTGCGACTTCCAGACGCGCTCGTCGGGTTGCGGCAAGTCCGCGGGAGCGGAGTTGGTCGTGTTCCAGTTTTCCCATTGCGTGCTGCTGGTGCCGAACCAGAGTGGGCGGCGGCTCCGATCGAACAGCGCGAGGCTGTGAAACTGAGTCGGCGGTTCGAGTGCTGACTTCAAGCTCGAGCTCGCGGGTGGGTTAGTCGAGTCAGACGCCTGGGCCACGGCCTGCTGCACGTTTCGTTGCATCGCGAGACGAAGAATCGCGCTTTCCTGCTCTCGGAGGACTTCGTCGACGCCCGCCGTAAATGAATTCAGATCCTCCTGAACGATCGCGTTGATTGTCGAATCGACCGCCCGCACGCCGTTCCAATAATTGAGCGCCGCGAGGAGCAGCAGAGGAATAGCGCACAAGCCAAGATACGTGAGAAACGATTTGCGACGAACGATCATTGATCAAACTTGCTTGCGGCCGAATTCGGCGAGCAGCGGAGCGAGCGTGGCGATGATTCGATCGTGGGATGCGCCGTTGCTGGCGACGAGCCCGTTGCGGTTCTGAACATCCGGAACGTTGTAGTTTAGCGGCGAACCAAACAAGTCGCTCATTTGGCCGCCGGCTTCAGTCAGGATCAACTGCGGAGCGCACGTGTCCCACTGCTTCGTCCGCGGCGACAGGTGGATGTACACATCCGACTGCTGCTCGATGATCAATCCGACTTTGATCCCAACCGATCCGCGTTGCACTTCTTCGCGGAAACCGAATCGCTGCACGACTTTGTTCATCCGCGGACTGCGGTGCGATCTGCTCGCTGCGAGCCGCATGTTTGGCAGGTCGGTCGCGTTTGACGTTTGCGCTCGTTCGGGTTCCATTTGCGGCCGTTCGATCCACGTTCCTTCTCCGCGAACGGCGCGATAGAGAACGCCCGGCAAAGGCTGGTACACAACGCCGACGACGACTTCACCGTCCTCGACCAACCCGATCTGCACCGCGAAGTCGCCGTTTCCATCGATGAAACCGTTGGTCCCGTCAAGCGGGTCGACCATCCAAACGCGCGACTTGCGAAGCCGGCGCGCCGTGTCGATCGACTCCTCCGCCAGAATCCCGTCGCGCGGAAACTCGCGCTGCAAACCCGTTACTATCAGCTCGTTAGCGATGCGATCCGCCTGCGTCACCGGCTCGACGTCGTCGTCGAGGTTCTTCTGTTGAACGTGCAGGGGACCTTTGTACTGTTCGAGAATCGCCGCGCCGGCGGCACGCGCAAGGTCGATTGCGACGCGAAGTTCGTCCTGGAAGTGCGGCATTAGTTGCTCTCTTGACGCGCGGCGTCGCGGATCGTCTTGATGGTTTCTTCTATATCAAACTTGGTCGTGCGAAAGTTAGT
>DASRIM010000187.1:0-21779 GCA_035649995.1 Pyrinomonadaceae bacterium
AGGCGCTGGCGTTGACGCCAACGGACATCCGATTCCGGATCCGAAAGGCGTGATCAACCCGCCAGTCAAACAGGAAGTCGGGTTACCGTTCATCGTCGAGAACGCCGCCATTTGTCCGGGCGGAGTTCCGCTGCCATGCCCGGAAGCAATCTCCGCGGCTGACCCCGGCACGATGAGCGTCAACTATCGCAACGAGCCCGTGCCGTTGCGCGTGCGCGACCCGAACACCAACACGCAGGCCTTCGGCGCTCCCGGCGACCTGTCGAAGGTGTACAAGTCGAACATCACGCGCGCCGATCCGGCGTTCAACGTACAACCGACTTTCTATCCAGCGCTCACCAAGGGAGTGCAGGCGGGCGACCCGTTCACTCCGCTTCTGAGGGCCTATGAAAACGATAAGGTCCAGATCCGTATTCTGGTGGGAGCTCAGGAAGAAACACACAACCTGACGATCAACGGTCACAAGTGGCTGCATCAACCAGGCACCGAAAAAGATCCGTTGGCCATCAACAACTCCGGCTACAGGAATTCGCAGGTGGCCGGTATCTCCGAGCACTTCGAGTTTCTGACAGGCAAGGAATCGATCCTGGGCAATCGTCCATTCATCGATTACCTCTATCAGAACAACGCGTCCGTCGACGGCCAATGGAACGGCGTTTGGGGACTGCTCCGCGTCTACAACGGCAGAGTCGGACTGAAGACGGACTTGTTGGCGCTGCCAAACAACGTGTACGGCGCTGCGGACTCGTCAACCAACGACACGTCGTTTACGGTCGACACAGAGTTTCCGACCGGTGTCACCGACTACAACGATACGACTGACGCTTCGGTCACGTACGATACGACCATCACCACTGACACGAAGTACATGTCGCCAGACATGATCACTAATACGACGACGACCACTTTGAGCCCCGAAGGAGCTTCGGTGGACGGTAGTATTGCTGGTACTGGGTGGGTTATCGGCACGCCGACGATCGTGACGGCCCTACCCACGGACTTCGCTACCGGCAAGTCCTTTGCAACAAGCATCTGTCCGTGGAATGCTCCGAGACGAAACATCAGTGTCACCGCCGTCAGTGCAGCAGCATTGCCGGGCGGCAAGCTGATCTACAACAGTCGAGCTGGAAACGGCGGAGCGCTCAATGATCCAACCGCGATCATGTACTTCCGCAGTTCAGACATCGACGCCTACGGCAAAGTTAAGGCAGGTGTGCCGATTGAGCCGCTCGTCGTCCGCGCACGCGCCGGCGAATGTATCAACTTCACGCTGCTTAACAAGCTGCCGAGAACACTACCGGATCTGGACGGCTTCAACACGATGTCGAACATCATCCATCACTTCAACACAAATCAGGTGAGACCATCTAATCAGGTGGGCTTGCACCCGCAACTGCTTGCCTACAACGTGGCAAACAGCGACGGCAAGAACGTTGGCTTCAATCCGAACCAGACGGTGGGACCAGGCGGCATCGCCAGGTACACGTGGTACGCCGGCGACGTTGTTATCAACGGCTTCCAGCGCATCGCCACCCCGATCGAGTTTGGCGCCACGAACCTGATCTCTTCCGATCCAATCAAGCACAGCAACAAAGGCGCGATTGGCTCGCTCATCGTCGAACCTCAGGGAGCTACGTGGATTGAGGACGCGGGATCGCGCGCGCAAGCGACGGTCACCAAACCCGACGGCACGTCGTTCCGTGAATTCGTCATGCAGTTCCAGACGGACATCAACATGAGGTTCGCGGACGGCAGTCCGGTGCCCAACCTGGGTGGTCCGGGAGGCGCAGAAGATTCTGAAGATTCGGCGCAGAAGGCGATTAACTATCGCACTGAGCCGCTTTGGAAACGGATGGGCTACGTTCCGGAAACTTCGTTCGAGAACACGCGCAATTTCGACTTCACCAACGTGCTGACTAACGCGCTGGTCGGAGGCGATCCGCAGACTCCGGTGTTCACAGCTCGTGCCGGCCAGGCGGTCAGGTTCCGAGTGTTGAACGCCAACGGTCACACGCGCAACAACGTGCTCAATGTCCACGGCCACTTCTGGCAGGAGGAGCCTTACACCAACAAGTCGAAGGTGATTGGCAGCAATCCTCTGTCAGAGGTCAAAGGCGCCCAGTATGGAATTGGCCCGTCGTCGCACTACGAAGTGATCCCAACGAACGGCGCTGGCGGTGCCCGCCGAGTTACCGGCGACTACCTCTATCGCACTCAACATTCCTTCCAATTCGACGGGGGAATGTGGGGTATCTTCCGTGTAACGCCGTAACCCGGCGCTTTGTGGACCACGGATTGCACAGATCATATGTGTAATCCGTGGTCCTTTCTTTTTTTAGGAGTACAAGATGAAAACACAAATCTTCTCACTGATGACCTTACTGTTTCTGGGTATTGCTACGCAGGCGCAGGAAAAATTACCCACGACCGCACAGAAGATCGTCGAGCAAGGAATCGCGATCGAGTTCACCGCCGATCCGCTGGCGCAGAAAGCAACCTCGATCAAGGCCGGCGAGGACGTCAACGTAAAATTCAAAGTGACGGACACGACGACCGGCACTCCCGTGAAGGGACTCGGGCTCTCCGCATGGATCAGCCTGCGACCCAGCAACAAAGCGACCGAGCCGGCACAGTGCCGCTCGAAGATCCAATCCTATCTGACGGGCAGCATGCGCAACCGCCCGGACGTCGATCTCAATTCTTATTACGTAATCGCCCTGAACAAGAGCGCCGACATTTCAGTCATCGATCCGCTCCTTGGTTATGGCGGAAGCAAGCTGCTCACGCTCGTGATGCTGAAGAGCCCCGGCGAAGACTGGCTGCTGACTCGCGACGGCGAAAGGCTGCTCGTTACGTTGCCGCTGATCAATCAGGTCGCGGTCGTCGATACACGAAGCTGGAAAGTAACTGATTACATCGACGCCGGAACCAAACCGACGCGGATCGTGGCCCAACCGGATCAGCAGTACGTCTGGGTCGCCAACGACGCGGGCGTGACGGTTATCGATGCGGCGACGTTGAAAGTGGCAGCGACCATTGCGACGGGCGCCGGCCAACACGACCTCGTCGTCAGCAACGACAACCGTTTCGCGTTTGTCTCGAACCGCGAGAGTGGGACGGTGTCCGTTATCGACATTCGCCAGCTCGCAAAAGTCAAAGACGTAACGGTTGGCGCTGGTCCTGTTTCGTTGTCATTGTCTGAATTGAGCAAAGCGCTCTACGTCGCGAGCGAGACTGACGGGACCGTGACTGTAGTCGAAGAGCAGAACCATCAGGTGCTTGCCCGGATGAAAACCAAACCGGGCGCGCGCTCGGTCCGGTTCGCACCCGGCGGCCGTTATGGGTTCGTTCTCAACACGAAGCAGAGCCTCGTGAACATCTTCGACGCGGCGTCGAACCGCATGTTGCACGAAGTGAACGTCGGCAAGTCGCCTGATCAGATCATGTTCAGCGAGACGTTTGCTTTCGTGAGATCACTCGATAGTGAAAACGTGGAGATGCTGCGGCTGGCAACGATCGGCAAAGAGGTTGACGTCACGGAGTTTCCCGGCGGACAGGCCGCGCCCGGACAAGGTTCGAGACCGGTTCGCGCTGATTCGATCGTGCTCGCGCCGGAAGGCAATGCCGTGATCGTGGCAAACCCGGTCGACAAGGTCCTTTATTACTACAGCGAGGGAATGGCGGCGCCGATGGGCAACTTCCAGAACTATCGACGCGAGCCGCTGGCCGTCATGGTTGTCGATCGCAGCCTGCGAGAGATCAAGCCGGGCGTTTACTCGACCACCATCAAGCTGCCCTCTTCCGGCCGTTACGACGTCGCTTTCCTGAACGACTCTCCGCGCGTGTCTCATTGTTTCGAGATCAGCGCCGAAGCAAACTCGGCACTGAAGGAGAAAGCGCCGGTCGCGCTGCAAATCGAACATCAGGTGAAGCAGATGACGCTCGCCGTCGGTAAGGAGTTCACGTTCCGGTTCAAGTTGATAGAGACCGCGACGGGCCAGGGGAAATCAGATCTGAAAGACGTGCGTGTGTTGACGTTCCTGAGTCCCGGTATTTGGCAGCGTCGAGACATTGCGACTTCGGTCGGAGACGGAGTCTACGAACTGAAGATCAACGTTCCGCAAACAGGCGTGTACATGCTGTTTGTCGAATCATCATCGATGGGCGTGCGTTTCATAGACCTGCCTTACCTGATGCTGCAAGCAACCGAGTAACGCAGAGACGAGGTGAAGGAAAATGCAAAGACAACTGTTCAAAACTTTCGTGCTTGGCCTGACGTTACTCGCGTTTATCGAGGCGGGCGCGCAGTCTAAAAGCGAACCTTCTTGTCATGCTCCGGCTGGGAAAGCCAAAGAGCAAAGCAAGATGGTCATTCCGGACGTCAAGGTCCTGGACCAGCACGGCAACGCTCTTCATTTCTACACGGATCTGATCAAAGATAAGACCGTGGCCATCAATTTCATTTTTACTAACTGCACGACTATCTGCCCGCCACTCGCCGCCACCTTCGCCCGCCTCCAAAAAGAGATGGGAGACCAGGTTGGCAAAGACGTTCACCTGATCTCGATCAGCGTGGATCCAGTGACCGACACGCCCGAACGTTTGAAAGCCTGGGGCGCGAAATTCAAAGCCGGCCCAGGCTGGACGTTCGTCACCGGCGAAAAAGAGGAGATGGACAAGCTGCTGAATGCGTTGGGCGCGGCCGTTTCGAAACGAGAGGACCACACGCCGGCGTTGATCATCGGCAACGACAGCAAGGGCGTCTGGACGCGCACTTATGGTTTGGCAAAGATCAGTGAAATCCGCGGTGTCATTTCAGGAGTGCAGTAAGCAATGAAACTCATTCAAATACTACTTCTCACGATCTTCTCTGCCACGCTGGTTCTGGGCCAGGACCAGAAGTCTGCGGCTGAGAAGTATTTCACGGACGTCGAATTGATCAACCAGGACGGCGAGAAGGTCCGCTTTTACAGTGACGTTCTCAAGAACAAGATCGTCGTGATCAATACGTTCTTCACTACTTGCACGAGCATCTGTCCGCCGATGAATCGGAACTTCGAAAAGATTCAGGAAGCGCTCGGCGATCGTCTCGGCAAGAACGTGTTCCTCGTTTCGATCACTGTGGATCCGGTGACCGACACTCCAACGCGGCTCAAGGAATATGGCCGGCGTTTCCACGCGCGCCCGGGTTGGATGTTTCTCACCGGCAAGAAAGAGAACCTCGACTGGGCGCTCTACAAGTTGGGCCAGTACGTCGAAGCGAAAGACGATCACACCAGCATCTTCATCATCGGCAACGAACCCAAAGGGCTCTGGAAGAAAGCCTTTGGCCTTGCAAAAACCGACGAGCTGATCAAGATCGTCGAGGACGTTATCAACGACAAGATGTAAAAGGCAATGATCATCAGGCTCACACTCATTCTTCTTTTAGCGGTTGCGGCAGGTTTGATCTGGGCCGGCCCGGCTCCCGTCCATTCACAGAGTGCTCCGTCGCAGCGGCGCGAGCTCACGCTCCAGGAAAAACGCGGCAAGGCGTTTTATCTGCGAGGCGAAAGCGCGTCGGGCCAGGAGATCACCGCGATGATGGGCGAAGTCGACGTGCCCGCGACGACGCTTACCTGCGCAGGTTGTCACGGCAACCGCGGCGAAGGAAGAACTGAAGGCGGCGTGACCGCCGGCAATATGAGTTGGTCCTACTTAACGAAGCCTTACGGTCATACCGACGAAGGCGGACGTAAGCACGGCGCGTACTCCGAGACCTCGTTTATCAAGGCGCTGACAGCCGGTGTCGATCCCGGCGGCAACAAGTTCGCGGTCGCGATGCCGACTTACCGCATGCCTCAGGAAGACATGGCTAACTTGATCGCCTACCTCAAGCGGATCGAGACCGACACCGATCCGGGTTTGACTGATACCACCATCGTTCTGGGAACTGTGTTGCCCGAGAACGGTGCTCTGAACGGCCTCGCCCAATCGGTGAAAGACGTCCTACAGGCGTACTTCGCCGAGATCAACAGCCGCGGCGGTATCTACAATCGCAAGATCGAACTGCGCGTCATGCACGGCGATTCGACCGTCACGGCTGCCAATGTCAAACATCTGATTGACGGCGAACAGGTATTTGCGATCGTGAGCGGCCTCACTGCGGGCGCCGAAGACGGCGTTGCTGCGTTGACCCAGGAGAAAGAAGTCCCCTTCATCGGTCCTTCTACGTTGCTGCCACAAAGAGGATTGCCGCTGAACCGCTATATCTTCTACTTGTTGCCCGGGCTCAAGGAGCAGGCGCGAGCGCTCGCTACTTTCGCGAGTAAGAGGACTGACGCGGCGAAGTCGCACGTGGCGATCCTCTCTCCCGACGCGGAGTTCAATCGCGCTATCGCGACGGCGGTTGAAGAGCAGGCAAAGAAACTTCGCTGGAGCTCCGTCACTACGATTTACTACGCGCGAGATGGATTTAGTCCGTCGCGTTACGTCAATGAGTTAAACCAGAAAGGCATCGACACCGTTTTCTTTCTTGGTTCCGGCGTCGAAGCTGGAGCTCTCTTGAGCGAAGCTGAGACTGTCGGCTGGGCCCCTCCGTTGTACATGCTCGGCTCGCTGCTCGGAAGAAACATCGCCGACGCGGTGACACCGAAAATGAAAGATAGAGTCTTTCTCGCCTTCCCCACCGTTCCCACTGACGTTTCGGCCGCCGGTGCTGCTGAGTACACGGGTCTGCTTCAACGCAACAAGCTCCAATCCACACACGCCGCTGCCCAGGCTTCAGCCATGGCTGCCGCGCGAATACTCGTCCATGCACTCGAGCGCTGCGGCAAAGATCTGAGCCGTGAACGTTTGATCACAACACTCGAAGGTCTCTACGAATACGACACCGGCCTGATGCCGAAAATCACCTTCGGCCCCAACCGACGTATCGGCGTCCTCGGCGCCTACATCGTCACCATCGATCCTTCCAAAAAACTTTTTCCCGCCAGTGCGGAGTGGGTCGCGGTCGACTGATCATCAATCGAGCAATCTGGAAGAAGTTTTCGACTGCGGCGATCGAGTATAGACACTGATCCGAATCTCAACTGAAAGCTATCAAGCGAAGATTTAGCTGTTAAGCTGATTACGGACATGCCTCGTCGCCTCTCGATTCTGCTGGTTGCTCTATTCCTCGTGTCTCTCTGCGTGGGTGCGCGGGCACAGTCTGCGACGACGCTCGCGGGCACGGTGAGAGATCAGAATGGCGCGGTCGTCGTTAATGCGAAAATCGAGGTCGTTAATGTTGCAAGTAGACGCGTATTCACGGCGGAGACTGATGTTTCAGGCCGGTATGAATTAACAGCACTGCCTGAAGATACGTATCTGATTTCCATTAAGAGTGAAGGCTTTGCGGTTGCTGCGCGGCGAGTTACTATGCCGCGAAATGGCTCGCATGATGAAGATTTCACTCTCTTACCCCGATTAATCGAAAGCAAAATAACCGTTACAGCAAGCAAGGGCGGCGCTCGCGTGTCCGCGGAAACACCGCAGACGATCACCGTCACGGACGCGTCGAAGATCGAACAGCGCCGTCCATGGTCGACACTGCGCGCAATTGAGCGAACACCAAACCTCACGCCTACGATCGCGAACCCTGCGCTCGAACGCCCACGCCTGCGCGGCCTCGCGTCGAATCGACTCCTGCTCGTTCTCGACGGCGAACGCCTGAACAACGTCCGCAGCGATCCGACTTCCGGAGTTTCACCGGGCGTAATCGACGTCACTCAAATAACATCGGCTGAAGTAGTCAGCGGCGCAGGCTCGAGTCTGTACGGCTCGGACGCGATGGCGGGCGTCATCAACTTGATAACCTCCACGCGCTCGGAGTGGGACGATCAATCGCATCGTCTGAGTTTATCGTTCAACGGCGACGTGCGCAGCAACGGCCCTTTCCGGCGTGCGGCACCCGCGCTGAACTGGAATCACAAAGTATTTTCGCTGCGACTCAGCGGCTCGCTTTTTCGCCAACCCAGCTACACCGCCGGCAACCAGTCAATCTCCGAAACGGAAGTCGTGCGCCTCGGACGGCTCGCGACCGACATGGGTAACGCGATCGGCAACAACGTTGCGCGCACCTACGCAGTTTGGAACATGGACGCCGGCGCGACGGTTCCTAACGCTCAAGGCCACGGCTTCAATGATCGGATCGATCTCTGGTTCAACCCCGGACACAACCAGGATCTTCGTTATCGACAGCTAAACAGCCAGCACATGGATCTCGGCTTCTCGTTCATCACGCCGCCATTCGATCCGCGCACGCAATTCAACAGTTTTCGACGTTTGGACAAATACGGCGTGCGTTACGAAAAGCGCGAGCTGGCAAGTTGGTTCCAGCGGATCGCGGCCGCCGTCTACCATCAAAAGTACGCATATCCCGACAACACAATCACTTACTCAATTCCTCTCGG
The DNA here is from genome assembly GCA_035649995.1 of Pyrinomonadaceae bacterium. GTDB lineage: Bacteria > Acidobacteriota > Blastocatellia > Pyrinomonadales > Pyrinomonadaceae > PSRF01. The sequence continues at coordinate 8,433 of DASRIM010000187.1, forward strand.
AAGCAGTTGGGCCCTTCAACCCGACCCGGACGATCCGCAAAGTCTATTCGCCGTGCTCACCGGCAATCGTTCGACTTTCACCGCCGCTAATCTTTCCGAGAACAAGAACTCGATCGCAACAACGTTCGCCGACGTACAGGCGACACTCGCGCCGTTCGCTCGAACTTTGATCACAACGGGCGTCGGCTACTTGCGTGATTCTTCGGTCGACGAATTCTCTCGCACTGAGTTCACTCCGCCGTTCACCGTGATCAGCAATCGCGCAAGCAACCCCGACTCCGTCTATCAGAACTGGAGCTGGTTCAGCCTGTTCGAGCACGAACCTTCGCGATTACTGAGACTTACAGGCGGGTTTCGCGTCGACAACTGGCGCACGGAAGCACGAGTAACTCCTCGTTTCCCGCTCGGCTCCGAATCGACGTTGCTTCGCTTGACACTGCCGCACTTGATGGCCGATCCCGGCGCCCTTAACACGACCGGAATCGCGTCTGTACTCGATCTGGTCAACGGCTTAAAAGGCGTGACGACGAATCGCACTGTCGTCACCGGAAACGCGGGCGTCGTCTTGCGTCTGCCCAGTGGCGTGAATTCTTATTTTCGTTGGGGAAACAGTTATCGCGAGCCCGGCATCACCGAGCGTTACCTGCTGCGCGATTTCGGCGATCCGTCGTTCAGCGTACTGGTGATTCCAAACGTAGCGCTTAAACCAGAGCGCGGCCATGAATTTGATTTTGGAGTGAAGATTCAACGCGGCGCGTGGAGTGCCTCAGCCGGTTACTTCGTCAATAACCTGAAAGACTTTATCGGCTCGTCGTTTGGGCCAGTGCTGTTTGTGCCGCCCGATCCGGCCCGCGGACTGAATCCCATTTCACCTTTCTTTCCCGTTCACGGCGTCCTACCTGTGCAGCGCACAAACACGGCACGCGCGCGTATCAGCGGTTTCGAGGCTGCGTACGAAGCGAGTTTGCAGGTCGGCCGCGCCGGCGTAATCAGGCCCTTCGGCACGTTGGGTTTGTTGAAAGGCTCGAACCTGACCCCGGATCAAAACACGCTCACGCTGATCGAGCGTTTCTACAATCGCTCCGACACGCCAGTGCCTTTGCGCGGCTCAGCAACAGATGCGCCGTTATCGAGCATAACGCCCTGGCGCATAATCAACGGCATTCGCTTCGACAGCCTGGGACGGCGCTGGTTCGCCGAGTATGAACTACGACAGCAGGGCCGAGTGACGCGCGCGGATCCACTCGATCTTTCAGCCGCTATCTCGACGGAGTATGGTACCCTTGCGAGCCTGAACGCGTTCACCGTGCAGGCCCTGCGGGGCGGCTACATAATTCGTCGTGAAAATTTTCGAATTATGTTTACAATGGGAGCGGAGAATCTGACGAATCGTCTGTACTTCGAGCACTTCCAGACCGCACCGGCGCCCGGACGATCGATAGTGTTCGGAACAACTCTGGAGATCTTTAATCTACTGGAGAAAAAACGATGAAACGTTACCTGCTTACTGGACCACGTGCTCGCAAGAGAATCACGTGCGTCTCCCGACACTAGATTCCGATACACGCTCTTCAGGTTACATACAGACTGCAACCCTCCTACAGTCAATAGCCCAGACGACAGATTGGAAGCATTAACTCGCCGGCGTTTCGACGCCGACGCAGAGCCGGTCACGTGTGCAATTTGTGAACCAACGGCGTGACTGAATCGGTTCTTAAAAAAGAAGTCCGGAGATTTACGTACATGCAAATTTCTTTGCTACAACTGTCTGTAAGGTATGCGCTGAACTTCATATCGGTCCAGTGCGCAATCACTCAGAAGCCAATCTCTTGTCAATCAGTGGGGGTTGACAATGGGCTGCTTGCAGATCGACTTGGGTCGCCGTCAAGACGCGGTGGTCCAAGCTCCGGACGTAGTTTGCATTCTATCCGGTCAAGTAGCCTTACCAACGATTGAAGACAAAAATTCGACACTGCATAACCCGGAGTTTCGGTCGTGCAGGTTAGTCTTCGACCCTATTCCTCTGGGATTAGGCCTATTCCTTTCGGGATTAGGTATGAGAAGTCATTCTACCAACAGCGTTCGCACAGCCATCGCACAAGCCTACGATGCAGGTCACGTGGCCCATAGCGGCCTCGTCTTGCAGTACGAGTACTTCGAAGCACACGTAATCTGGGTCATCGAAAAGACTTTGGGGCCCGACGTTTCGAGTGCCGCGGCAACCGACTTCATCCGCACACTTCATACAAACGATCTTTATCTCGCCCTCTGCTGCGCGCAAAAAGCGGAGAAGGCGTGGGACCGTTTCAATAGCCTGTATCGAAAATACATCAACGATCTCGCCAACTTCGCGACGATGACCAGCAGGGCGCCCGATCTTGCCGACAGCGTTCTGGCTGACTTGTTCCTGCCGGACCATTCAGGACAGAGCCGCATCGCTTCTTATCAGGGCCGCAGCTCGCTCGCGACGTGGCTGCGCGCGATCATCTGCCACCGCGCAACCAACGAGCGCGAACGTCTCTGCAACAACACCGAAGATCTCGACACCATCCAGGAGATCGCCGACGACGCTGCACTCTCGAAGATGGACGCGCTGCTCAGGTCGAGCCGTTACGGAAGCGTGATTCGCGAATCGCTGCGTTGTTCATGTGAGTGTCTGAGCGAACGCGAACGATTGATCCTCTTACTGCGATACGACGACGGGCTGCAACTGGGCCAGATCGGCCGTTTGCTGGGTGTTCACCAGTCGACGATCACGCGTCAGATCGAAGGCGCTTGCAAAAAACTGCGCGAGGCCGTGGTCTCGAACCTGCTCACGCGGCACAAGCTGGATCGGGCTGCTATCGACGAGTGCAAGGCCGATATCCTCGAAAATCCGTGTTATTCCATTCTGTCTCTCATTGAGCCGCGACCTCTCTTGAGGTAACCTCAACCCTCCACTCCCGGCTGATTCCTTGGAATTGCGTTGCCATAGTTACTTTTTAATAAGGGGCTGGTTTCGATCACTCACCGTGGTCGACCGCCTGAAATGTGATGCAGACGGTAAAACGCATGAAGGATGTAAAGCGTCTTCCCGGGGACTGTCCCGATGCAGAATTTCTGGCCGTTTATCTCGACGGCGAACTCACACCAGCAGAACGGACGTTTATCGAAAATCATCTTTCGAATTGCAGCCACTGTCGCTGCATCATTGCGGCTGCAATCAAATCCGAAGAATCGGTAGTCTTCCCTTCCCACACTGACGAATCCTGATCACGATCGCTCCTCGATCAGGCCGCTCGCAAATTCTTCTGTTTCACCTGTCTCTATCATTGCAAGCACATAACTGTATTCGGCATCTGCCAACCCTGACATCGGACGTTTCGCAATAACAGCCGGTACAAATTCACTCGCACATTTTGATTCGTCTCAGATCGAATGCATTCGCTTACCTCAAATTTGAATAAGGTACGCCGGCATGGCAGCCCTCGCGCGACAGTGTTTTCGTGGCGGCGAGTGCGGCAGGAACTCTTTTACATCGACACTTCGGAAGCGAGTTTTGCCCGCAGAGGTTTTCACTGCAAAGACAATCACACGCGTCGCCGGCTCGAACAGATCGGTTCTACGTTTCTACTCGGCTACGACGCAGCGATCGAAGAAAGCAACCTTTCACTTTTGTCGCACCAACTGAACTCGGTTGATCCCGAGCTCAGGGGATTTGCCTTCGAAGGCGCGGCAATGGGTTTGACATTGCTCGACGCGATCACGCCGTGGAACAAACGGCGCCTTCTCGAGTTCATCAACGGTGCGGGCGCCGGTCATGTCTACATGGTCCATGTCGGCAGCGGTTGGGCGATCGCGCGACTTCCGTGGCTTCGCCTGAATTTAAGAAACTACCTGCGGCGAATGGATCCGCTGCTGCGCTGGTTGGCGTTGGATGGATACGGCTTTCACGAAGGCTACTTCCACTGGCCGCGCTACGTCCAGGAACAACAGCTACCGAAACAACTCTCAGCCTACGGAGTTAGAGCTTTCGATCAGGGGCTCGGACGCAGTCTCTGGTTTGTCGAAGGCGCGGACATCGATCGCATTCGGTTGACGATCAAGCGGTTCCCACTTTACCGGCGAGCAGACTTGTGGAGCGGGATCGGGCTGGCGTGCGCGTACGCAGGCGCCGGTGATGCAAGGGCGATTCATGCGGTTCGCACCGCAGCCATTTCGTACGGCGCGCACCTGGCCCAGGGCGCTGCGTTCGCGGCTAAGGCGCGGCAACTCGCAGGCAATGAATCAGACCACACCGACTTAGCGTGCTGCATCTTCGCAGGTGTTTCCGCAACACGAGCGGCGGCAATCACCGATGAGGCACTACAAAACCTGCCCGGCGACGAGAAAGAGCCGGCGTACGAAGTGTGGCGCGAGCGGATTCGAACAAGGCTTTCGACGAAACACTAATCATGACGCAATCAAGTTTTCTTCAGCATTACCTGACGCGCTTAATAGCGATCGCACTCATCGTCATCGCTTACGGGCTTGCGCGGCAGCCGGTCTTGTCGAGCGGTGAGCGGTCCAACCTTGCGGAACGCTTTCAGTTTTCCCGGCAGTCCCTGCCCGACGTCGCACCCGAATGGCCCGGACATGCTTCCCGGCAGATCCGAGACGTTCACCCAAAACTGAAAAAGATTGCCGCATGGATCTCTTCGGTGGGCGCTGCCGCTGCTCTCGGCGATCTCGACGGCAACGGACTGCCCGACGACGTCTGCTACGTCGACACCCGAAAGGACATGGTCATCGTTGGACCAGTTCCCGGGACCGGCGCTCGCTACGTTCCGCGCGGATTGAATCTCAGTCCCCTGCCGTACGACCCGGCGACGATGGCGCCGATGGGTTGTTTGCCCGGCGACTTCAACGAAGACGGCCGTCTCGACGTGCTCGTCTACTACTGGGGCCGAACACCAGTTGCGTTTCTGCGTCATGGTCCAGGCTATGTTGCGCGCGAGATCGTCTCGGGCGGCAAGCGATGGTTCACGAACGCCGCGACGTTGGCCGACCTCGACGGCGACGGCCACCTCGACGTTGTTATCGGTAACTACTTTCCCGACGGTTCGCGAATTCTCGACGCTAACGCGACCGACGATCAAACGATGCAGGCGTCAATGTCGCACTCGCTGAACGGCGGCAACAAACACCTGCTGCTGTGGCAGTCGGCGACGAAGGGCGACGATCCCTCGGTGCAGTTCGCCGACCATTCGAACGTCTTTCCGGATCACATCAATCACGGCTGGACGCTTGCAGCCGGCGCCGCCGATCTCGATGGAGATTTGCTGCCGGAGTTGTATTTCGCCAACGACTTTGGACCAGATCGCCTGCTGCACAACCGTTCGACACCGGGAAAACTCGCGTTCGATCTCCTGCAAGGCAAAAGAACTTTCACAACGCCGCATTCGAGCGTTGCCGGCCGCGATTCGTTCAAAGGCATGGGCGTCGACTTCGCCGATCTGAACCGTGACGGCTTCCCGGACATCTTCGTCAGCAACATCACCACGGAATATGGGTTGTTGGAAAGCAACTTCCTTTATCTGAGCACCGGACACGTCGAGGTCATGAAGAACAATCTCGCGCCTTACGTGAACCACAGCGAGCAGCTTGGTCTGTCGCGCAGCGGCTGGGCGTGGGACGCGAAGCTCGCCGACTTCGACAACGACGGCGTGTTCGAGGCCGTTCAGGCAGTCGGTTTTATGAAGGGCGAAGTCAATCGCTGGCCCGAACTTCAGGAGCTGGCGACGAGCAACGATCGGCTCGTACCGAACACGACGAGTTGGCCGCGATTCGATCCGGGAGACGATCTCAGCGGACATCAGCGCAACCCGTTCTTCGTCCGAGCGAGTGATGGACGTTATTACGATCTGTCGGCCGAAGTCGGGTTTCACGAACCTCAGCTCAGCCGGGGAATCGCGATCGCCGACGTCGACGACGACGGCGGCCTCGATCTCGTATTCGCGAACCAGTGGGAACCGTCCTCTTTCTACCGCAACACCAGCACTACGCGCGGATCCTTCCTGAACCTGAATCTGCTGTTGCCGCTCGAAGCGGGCAAACCGTCGCAGACTTGGACCAAGCCTGGTTCACCAAATGAGTACATCGCCGGCCGCGCTGCGATCGGCGCCACCGCCACGGTAGTGCTGCCGAACGGCAAGCGGTTCGTCTCGCAAGTGGACGGAGGAAACGGTCACTCGGGCAAACGCAGTCCGGGATTGCACTTCGGCCTCGGCGCAGTCGATGGGCCAGTGAGAGTCGAGATCTACTGGCGCGATCCTGACGGCCAGCCAAATCGCGAAACCGTGACGTTGAAACCAGGCTCACACACTGTTGTTTTGGGTTGGAAAGCAAAAGGAGGTTTTCGGTGATTCAGGACTTGCGTTTGCCGGCACTGCGCCGCTTCGCCATCGCCATCTCGGTGCTCAACATCTTCGGCCATGCAGTGCTGGGATTCGAGCAATCGCTGGCCCAACTGTTTGCATCGCTGGCGACCGCGTACAGCGTCGAGATCCTGCTTGAAATAATCGACGCGTGGACCAGTGGACGGCGGCCGAGATTTATGGGTGGTCTGAAAACGTTGGTCGACTTCATGTTGCCGAGTCATATCACCGGGCTTGCCTGCGCGATGCTGCTATACGCCAACGATCGGATCATGCCGATCGTCTTTGCGGCAACGGTGGCGATTGCGTCAAAGGCGATTCTTCGCGCGCAAGTGGGAAAAGGCAAACGACACTTCTTCAACCCGTCAAACTTCGGCATCGCGACGACGTTGATCGTGTTTCCGTGGGTCGGCATCGCGCCTCCATATCAGTTCACCGAGAACCTCGGCGGCATCGCACACATCATCGTTCCCTGCATCTTCATCTTTACGGGTTCGCTGCTGAACACGAAGTTCACACGACGGCTGCCGCTCATCCTCGCGTGGCTCGGCGCGTTTGCCTTGCAGGCCGTGATCAGAAACCTGATCGCCGGCGGATCGTTGACGGGTGGGTTAGTGCCGATGACGGGCGTCGCGTTTCTACTCTTCACCTTCTACATGATCACGGATCCGGGAACGACGCCCGCAAAACCAGTGAACCAGGTCTTATTCGGAGCGGGAGTCGCTTTCACATATTCAGTTTTGATGGCGCTGCACGTGACGTTCGGGCTGTTCTTTGCGCTCGTGATCGTGTGCGCGGTGCGAGGCGCCGCACTAATGCTTCTGGGCACGCGCAAAGTGCGCCGGCCAACGGCAGTGCCAGCGCGGGAACCCGCGCCCGTAGCGCTGAGGAAAGCAGTATGACCGCGAGCATTTCAATTGTGGGGATTGCCTGCTGCTATCCGGACGCGCGCAATCCAGCCGAGCTGTGGGAGAACGTGGTGGCCCAACGCCGTGCGTTCCGGCGCATGCCCGATGAACGGCTGCGGCTCGCGGACTACTTGTCGAGTAAACGCGAGACGCCTGACTCGCTTTATTCGACGAATGCAGCGCTCATCAAGGGATATGAATTCGATCGAACTGCGTTTCGAGTCGCGGGAAGCACTTTTCGATCTGCGGACATGGCCCACTGGTTGGCGCTCGACGTTGCGGCACAGGTGCTCGACGACGCCGGCTTCCCGGAAGCAGAAGGATTGCCGCGCGATGAGACCGGAGTGTTTGTGGGAAACACGCTGACGGGCGAGTTTTCGCGAGCGAATACGCTGCGGCTGCGCTGGCCTTACGTCCGTCGGACGTTGGAAGCCGCTTTGTTGAACGAGGACTGGTCCGCCGAGCATCGCGAGAGTTTTTTGCGCGAGCTCGAAGAGGCTTTCAAAAAACCGTTTGCGCCCGTCGGCGAGGAGACTCTTGCGGGCGGACTCTCGAACACGATCGCCGGCCGCATCTGCAACCACTTCGATTTTCGCGGAGGTGGTTACACAGTTGATGGCGCTTGCGCGTCGTCGTTGGTGGCGGTCGCAAACGCCTGCTCAGCTCTCGCCGCGAACGATCTCGATGTCGCTTTGGTTGGCGGTATCGACCTGAGTCTCGATCCGTTTGAGCTCGTCGGCTTCGCGAAAGCCGGCGCCTTGGCGGCGGACGAGATGCGTGTTTACGACGAGCGCTCGAACGGGTTCTGGCCAGGCGAGGGTTGCGGGTTTGCGTTGTTGATGCGGTCTGAGGATGCGGTGGCGCGGGGGCTGCGCGTCTACGCTGAGATCAAAGGATGGGCCATCTCGTCAGACGGGCATGGCGGCATCACGCGTCCGGAGATCGAGGGCCAGGCGCTCGTTCTCAAACGCGCGTATGCGCGTGCCGGTTTTGACATCGGGAGCGTTTCGTATTTTGAAGGGCATGGTACGGGAACGAGTGTCGGCGACTCGGTCGAGCTGAAAGCGCTTTCGAGCATGCTCCTTCATAGTGAAGAGCGTCGCGAGCGGGCCGCGATCGGATCGATCAAAGCCAACATCGGACACACGAAAGCAGCGGCCGGCATGGCGGGGCTGATCAAGACGGTCCTTGCCGTGCACAACAAGATCATTCCGCCTACCACCGCGTGTATCACGCCGCATTCGGAATTGCGCGGCGAAACGGCGGTGTTGAGGCGTGTCCAAAAGGCCGAACCGTGGCCCGACGATCGCGCCGTGCGGGCGGGCGTGAGCGCGATGGGCTTCGGCGGCATCAACGCGCATGTGGTCCTCGAGGCTGACAAGAGCAAGGTCTTTGCGACCGTCATAGACCATGCACTTTCCTTCGCGCCGCAGGATGCGGAGATCTTTCTGTTCTGTGGTGAAGACGTCGATGAGCTCCGGCGTCAGGTCGATCGAGTTGCGGCTTTCGCGGCGAAGTTGTCGCTTTCGGAGCTGTCCGATCTCGCGGCGCACCTGGAAAGTTCTTTGAACGGCGGGCGTGTGCGTGCGGCAGTCATTGCTTCGACGCCTTCCGAGTTGCATGAACGCCTTCACCGGTTGCGCTCCGTGGATGGGACATACGCGAACGATGGTGTGTTCTTCGGCGCCGTCACGAAGCCGCCGCGCATCGGATTTCTGTTTCCCGGCCAGGGCTCGCCGTCTTACGTCGACGGCGGCGCTCTCCGCCGTCGCTTCGAATTTCTGGACCAGCTTTATTCGCGCGCACAGCTCGACGCGCGCGCCGGCGATCCGGCTGCAACGGCAACAGCGCAACCGGCAATCGTTACGGCTTCGATCGCCGCGCTGAGTGTCCTTGACACTCTCAATATCACTGCGCACGTCGCCGTGGGCCATAGTCTCGGCGAACTGACGGCGCTGCACTGGGGCGGCGCGATCGGCCAGGAGTCGGTATTGCGTATCGCGAAAGCGCGCGGCCTCGCAATGACTGGCCCGGGCATCTTAGCCGGCGCGATGGCGAGCCTGAGCGCGCCGGCTGACATGGTCCAAGGGTTGTTGAATGGAGAAGGCGCCGGCGTTGCGGCGATGAACTCGCCGGTCCAAACCGTGATCTCCGGACCAGTCCATTCAGTCGAAAAGGTCCTGGAGCTGGCACGCGCGCAGGGAGTGAAAGGCACGAAGCTCAATGTGCCGCTTGCGTTTCATTCCCGACTGCTTGCGCCCGCGGCGCCGGTGCTGGCCGCGCATCTCGCGAACGAACACTTCGGCGAGCTACAGCGAAGCGTCGTTTCCACTATTACGGGCGCAGAGCTTTCGGCTGCGTCGAACTTGCCTGAACTTCTGTATCAACAGATAACCGCGCCCGTTCGTTTTCTGGATGCTGTGAGTCGCGCAGATTCGGGCGTCGATCTGTGGCTGGAAGTCGGGCCGGGCCACGTGCTGAAGGGCATCGTTGCGGACATCACGGACAAGCCGTGCGTTTCACTCGACGCGGGAGGCGATTCGCTGCGAGGTTTGCTGACGGCAGCCGCGATGGCGTTCGTCATGGGCCAACCTTTGAACCACCAGGCGCTCTTCGCCGGTCGATTCACGCGGCCGTTCGACATCGACTGGAACCCGACGTTCTTCGTCAATCCGTGTGAGCTCGCGCCCGTTCCCGCCAGCTCGGAACCACGGATTGTTCCTATCGCAGAAAAGGTCAGCACGATAACGGAGCGAATGTCGGCGCTCGATACTTTGCGGCAACTCGTAGCGGAACGCGCGGAGCTTCCTGCGTCAGCCATCGACGCGGAGAGCCGCTTCCTCAGCGATCTTCACCTGAACTCGATCACAGTCGGTCAACTCGTCGCCGAGACTGCGCGGCGCATCGGTCTGCCTGCGCCAGTCTCGCCGACGGAATTTGCCGACGCCCGGATCTGTGAAGTCGCGGAACTATTTGAAGAGCAGTTGAAGAATGGTCCGGCTGCGCACAGCGACGAAGCGGAGGCGCTACCCGCGGGGCTCGACTCCTGGGTCAGACCGTTCAGGGTTGAGCTTGTCGAAGTTGGACCAACGCCCGAGATCGTCACGCGAGGACCGGGACAGTGGCACGTCTTCGCTCTTCCGGCTGATTCGTTCGCCGAATCGCTGCGGAACGAACTTGCTCGCCGCGAGATCGGGGATGGAATCCTCGTCTGTCTGCCGCCTGAACCGGACGAGGGAGTGATTGATATTTTGCTTCCCGCAGCGCGGCTCGCACTGGCAGCGAAAAAAGCGACGCGCTTCGTGCTCGTGCAACAGGGCAAGAGCGCCGCGTCGTTCGCGCGCACGCTTTACGCGGAAGCTCCGCGAGTCGATACCTGCGTGATCACGGTCCCGCCGTCGCATTTGCAATCGATCGACTGGGTGATCGCTGAGGTCTCGGCCGCAAAGGGATACGTTGAAGTTCACTATGACGACGTTGGCCGCCGGTACACGCCCGTCGTTCGCCCGCTGCCGTTGGAAGACGAACCAGCCGCTCTGCCGCTTTCACATCGAGATCTACTTATCGTCACGGGCGGCGGCAAAGGCATCACCGCGGAGTGTGCTCTGGCGCTCGCTAAAGAGAGTGGCGCGCGTCTCGTGTTGATCGGCCGGTCGCAGCCTGACTCAGACGAAGAGCTGGCCGCGAACCTGAAACGCTTCACGGGCGCCGGTGTCAATTTCAGATACAGCTCAGCCGATATCAGCGACGCAGCTCAGGTTCGCGAGTTGATCCGACACGTCGAGAACGAGCTTGGACCAGTTACAGGCATACTTCACGGCGCTGCTCGCAACGTTCCACAACTACTCAGCACTCTCGACGAAGAAAGCTTTCGCCAGACTGTCGCCGTGAAGGTGCAGGGCGCGCGTAACCTGCTCGCCGCGATAAATCCCGAGAACTTACGGCTGCTGGTCACGTTCGGCTCCATCATCGCGCGCACTGGGCTGCCGGGTGAAGCCGATTACGGACTAGCCAATGAATGGCTGGCCCAACTGACCGAACAGTGGGGCGCAGCACAGCCATCGTGTCGCTGCGTGATTGTGGAGTGGTCAGTTTGGGCCGGCCAGGGTATGGGCGCGCGTCTCGGCAGGACGAAACTGTTGCAACAGGGTGTCACTCCGATCTCACCGGAGCAGGGCGTCGAAATACTACGACGCCTGCTGGTCCAACCTTCGCCGATCGTGTCGGCGATCGTGATGAGCCGCTTTCGCGACTTGCCAACGTTCAAGATCGAGCGTCCCGAGCTGCCGTTCAGGCGATTTCTCGAAGAGCCGCGGACGTACTATCCCGGCGTCGAGCTGATCGTCGATATCAACCTGTCAACGGACTCGGATCCGTACGTCAACGATCATCAGTTCCAGGGAAACAGGCTGTTCCCGGCTGTGATGGGACTCGAAGCGATGGTCCAGGCCGCGATGGCCCTGGCCGGCTCGATTGAGCTTCCCGCGTTGGAGGACGTACGCTTCGACTATCCCGTCGTCGTGCCGCCCGCGAAGTCGTCGAAGATTCGACTTGCGGCCCTGATGCACGGGCCAAACGACGTCGAAGTCGCTTTGCGCGCTGAAGAAACGGGGTTTCAGGTAAACCACTTCCAGGCCCGCTGCAATTTCTCGAAAGCAAAACCAAACCGGTCCTACTTCGACGAAACGCAGAGCGGCGCTGTCCCGAACCTCGATACCGAACGCGATCTCTACGGCGATCTGCTGTTTCATACCGGGCGCTTTCGACGCCTTGCAAACTACCGCCTGCTGAAGGCGCGGGAGTGCACGGCAGAGATAACACCCGATCCCGGCGGAGCGTGGTTCAGCCAATATCTCCCAGCCGCACTTGTACTGGGCGACCCGGGCGCGCGCGATGCTGCTATCCACGCAATTCAGGCGTGCATTCCGCACATGACGATCCTGCCGACTAGCGTAGAACGGCTCACGCGGTACGAGACAGGTTCGATTAGCCCAACCGTCGTACATGCTCGCGAACGTTCAGCGCGTGGCAACACTTTCACCTATGACGTCGTGCTTACCGACCACGCAGGCAACGTGCTCGAGAACTGGGACGGGCTGCACCTGAAGGCTGTCAGTCAGCGATCGACGAGCGCGCCGTGGGCCAGTCCGCTGCTCGCTCCTTATCTCGAACGCCGCCTCGACGAGTTGATGCCGCACGGCGAAGTGTCCGTCGCGCTCGTCCACGACGAACAGATCGAACGCTCGGAACGGAGCGCGCACGCCTTTCGCATACTGCTCGGCGACGACGCTCTCGTCCTTAAACGGCCTGACGGCAAACCCGAAGTCGCGGATGGCAGAGAGGTTTCAGCCTCGCACAACGAAAACCTCACGCTGGCGGTGTCCGGCGCGGAGCGCGCCGGCTGCGACGTGGAAGAAGCTGTTTACCGTCCGCCGTGTGTGTGGCGCGCGCTGATCGGCGACGACGGCATCGCGCTGGTCCAACTCATGCAGCGCAAGGTCGACGAAAACGGCGACGTCTCCGCAACGAGAGTCTGGGCCGCAAGGGAGTGCCTGAAGAAAGCGGGAGCGATGGTGAATGCGCCGCTGATGTTTGTCTCAAAAACCTCCGACGGCTGGGTAATGCTGTCGTCAGGCGTCTTCACGATCGCGACTTACAAAACGCAGTTCCGAAACCGCGACGGGAAGTTTGTAGTTGCCATCCTCGCCGGCGCGCGGACCCACGCGCAGCACGACGAACGAGAACTCGAGGTCAGTCATGCGAGCGTTTGAGTTGCGGCACATCGTCGGTCTCGAGGAGACCAACCTCGTCGGCAACGTCTACTACGCCAATCACGTGCGATGGCAAGGCCGCTGCCGCGAGATGTTTCTTCGCGATCACGCGCCGTCGATTCTGGATGGATTGAACAACGATCTGGCGCTGTTGACGATGAATGTTTCGTGCGAGTACCTCGCGGAGCTCGCGGCTTTTGATGAGCTGACCATTCGGATGACCCTCGGTGGGTTGAAACAGAACCAGATCAAACTGCTCTTCGAATACTGGAA
>DASRIM010000188.1:0-18737 GCA_035649995.1 Pyrinomonadaceae bacterium
TCGGCTGACCTCGCCCGCGCGCCATACGGTCCGCTGGTGTGCGATCGCACTGTCGCGAATACGTGGGAACAGTTTACGTGGGGCGCGGTTGGGGCACAGCCGCCGGCGGGAGCGCCTCCGGGTTTTTCGCGGTTGATTTGGTCCGATGAATTCAATGGTTCGGCGATTAGCAGCGCGAACTGGGGCTTCGACCTGGGCGGCGGAGGATGGGGCAACAACGAGCTTCAGAACTACACCAGCCGGCCGGAGAACGCGCGCGTAACGAATGGCATGTTGGTCATCGAAACGCGGCGTGAGAGTTTCGGCGGCAACGCGTACACGTCCGCGCGGTTGAAGACGCAGGGGAAACAATCGTTCGGCATTAACACGTGGGTTGAGGCGCGCATCAACGCACCTGAAACACAGGGGATCTGGCCCGCGTTCTGGATGCTCGGCAACAGCATAACGACGGTCGGCTGGCCGTCGTGCGGAGAGATCGACATCATGGAGATCCAGGGTCAGAACCCGTTCAGAAACTTCGGCACGATCCACTGGGCCGACCCGGGCGGCAATCACGTCTCGTTTGGCGGAATCTTCAATTCGTCGAGTTCGCTGACGGCGGGCTTCCACACGTTCGCGATGTCGCGCACCGCAACTTCGATCAAGTGGTACGTGGATCGGGTGCAGTATGCGGAGGCCAACATTGCGGGCGGAATAAACAGCACGTCCGAGTTTCAGGGACCGTTCTTCATCATCCTCAACGTCGCGGTTGGCGGAAACTTCGTCGGCAATCCTGACGGCACGACTGTCTTTCCGCAGCAGATGCAAGTTGATTGGGTGAGAGTTTGGAGCAACTGAGATTTGGCGCAGTTCGAGCGCAAGTTTCGGATAGAAAGAAAGTCTCGCATCACCTAATCTCCTTCGCACGTCAACGCGAGGGAGATAGGTGATGCGATCAGACTTTCAATTCGTGGCGCTGCCAATCGAGAACTTCACGGATCTATTTGCAATGAACGAAGCTGAGCTGGCGTCACGCGGCGCCAGGCGCATGACGGTCGACGAACGTCCGGGGTATCCGTGCCGGGTTAGTCTGATGGACGCGCCGATTGGTGAAAGCGTGATACTCACGCCCTTTCAACACCACGACGCCGATTCTCCTTATCAATCCGGTGGGCCGATCTTCGTCCGCCAGGCGGCGCAAACCGCGAAGCCCGCAGTAAATGAGATACCCGTCATGTTTCATCATCGGCTGCTGTCCGTGAGGGCTTACGACGAAGCCGCTATGATGAAAGCCGCGAGAGTCGTTCAGGGAACTGCTTTAGAAGAGACTATCCGCGACTTCTTCACCGATGCAGCGATTGCTTACCTGCACGTCCATAACGCCGCACCCGGTTGTTTCAATTGCGCCGTGCGGCGCGCGTGATACCGGCTTTCACAAAAAATTCATAGAAACCTAAAGACCTGCTAATCGAGTGCATTTTACGTTTGCGTATGCACTCGCAGCTCAAAAAGGCTGATCAATTAATACCTCTGGTTTACGACGACTTGCGACGCCTCGCAGCGCACTACATGCGACGCGAGCGCCCGGAGCACACGCTTCAACCGACGGCGCTGGTAAACGAAGCGTACATTCGTCTCGCCGATCTGAAAGTGCCGTGGGAAGATCGCGCGCACTTCTTTGCGGTCGCTGCACGGCTGATGCGTCGATTGCTGGTGGATCACGCCAGGAGCCAACGACGCACGAAACGCAGTGCGGTAAAGATCTCGCTCGACGACGCCGTGAACATATCCACGAAACCGCCTCTGGATCTCACCGCGCTCGACGAGGCCCTTACTCAGTTCGCGACGTTCGATCCGCGTAAGGTTGAAATCGTCGAACTGCGTTTCTTCTGCGGTTTGGGCAACGAAGAAGTCGCCGCGGCGCTCGGGCTCTCTCGCGCTACTGTCCAGCGAGAGTTGCGGCTCGCTAAAGCGTGGCTCAATCAACAACTGAAGAGCGTCGATCAATGATTCATCTCTCCATGACCGTGACGTCTGCTACACACGGGGCACGTCGCCGGTACTTCAGTGTTGTCGACGCGATGACGTACCGGCGGCAGTGTTCGCAGGTACGCGAAGATGGCTTTCAGATCATCGTCAGTCATGTTTCGGAAATAGCCCCACGGCATGATCGAACTAAGCTTTCGTGCGCCAACCCGGCCGGTGCGTAGTGTTTGGATGAAGAGCGCTTCGTCGTAGTAGGAGATACCTGACGGGTCGGGTGTGATGTTCGCGCTGTTGACTTCGCCCCACGGTCCTTTGAATGACGTCCCGCCGGCAAATGACAGGTGCGTCATCGGCGTCAGCGGTTGGCCTTGTCTTGTCGGCGTGTGGCAATCGGAGCAGCTTCCCAGCGTCACCAGGTACTTCCCGCGCGCGACGGGATCGGACATATCGGGCGACGACACAGGCGCCGTAATCGGCTGATGCGGCGGCAGAACCGTTTTGATCGGTTCCGGAATCATCGTCTTCGGCAGCGCGTTGGGGACTGGTTCAAGCGAACGCAGGTACACGATCACGGAAGCGAGATCTTCATCAGACATTTCGCGAAAATGCTTGTAAGGCATGATCGGAGACAGACGCCGCCCATCGTGACCTACGCCTTCACGAATCGCGCGGGCGAACTGTTCATCGCTCCAGGCGCCGGCGCCGGTTTCAACGTCAGGCGTGATGTTGGGCGCGACGAGCCACGGTATTCCGTACTTGGCGAACTCCGTTCCCGCGCCTTTTCTGCCGGGTTTTGGCTGCCCGCCGGGCGTTTCCCAATCGACGTCAGAATGGCATTCGAAACAATGTCCCGGTCCTTCGACGATGTAACGGCCGCGCGCCAAACGTCCCTGCGTGGAACTGTAACCAACCCACAGCATGGAGCTCATGAGGACCACGGCGAGGAGAAACACTTTAACAATCGTATTTTTCATCTACTTCAGATAGCGACAATTGGGTATAGTTTGTGTCAAACGAAGTGAGGAAACATGGCCACTATCATCAAGGAAATCGAAGTCAATCGAAGTAAAGAGACCGTCTGGGACGCAGTTCGCGACGTCGGGAACATTCACAAGCGGCTCGTCGTGGGTTTCGTCGTCGACTGTAAGCTCGAAGGCGGTTGGCGCACCATCACGTTCGCTAACGGGATGGTCGTGCGCGAGCTCATCGTCAACGTCGACGACGAGATCTGTCGTCACTCGTGGTCGGCGCGCTCCCCAATGCTCGAGCATCACAACGCGTCGGTACAGGTCTTTTCCGAAGGGCCTGAGAAGTGTCGAGTTGTTTGGATCGCTGACGTGATGCCGAATGCGGTTGCGGGGCCGATGGAGGGAATGATCCAGCAGGGGCTGGACGCGATGAAGCAGACGCTGGAAAAGAGTGATGCGCCTTGAAGATTCTGAACAAGTCGTAATACGGATGAACGTCGTCACAGCAAAACAAAAGACGAGGCTGACGACCCGCGGTCAACCTCGTCTTTGTGTCTGTGATGTGTTCTATGGATGACGTGATGCAGACGAGCCGTCCGCACCGCCGGAGATGCCGTTCTGCCATGGTCGTAAAACAACCAGGTCAGGATGTTCGCGACGAAATGTTTGTGCTATGTAGCAGTCCCAACAAACTGGAAAGTGTGATTCAAGCACATTGCGCAAGTGGTCCAGTTTAACGTTGTTCCAACTCAACAGCTTTGCTTCCGGGCTCAGGAGAGCCGGCCGGTGATCTGTCCATTGAATTTCCGAAAAAGTCTTTCGGCAATAGACACATTTCTTATCGCGATACCATCGCATTAGCACGCCGCTAACTAAGCAACTCTCGGGTGCTACGTCGAGATCCATTAAACACTCTTGCCCGCACTGTTCCTTGATCGGCCAGCGCGAGCAGTCCTGGAGTCGTATATCGGGAAGACCGACCGTTGAGGTCAATGCGGCATGTACCGAGTCAACCTCAACGAAGGCGGGTTTTTTCGTTTCCGGACAGGTAACGATTCGCGGGCCTCGATACCTGGCGAGCGATCGAACGAGCCACCGGATACCGAACCAGAGAGCCGCAGCCACGAATATTATGGCTATTACCGAGCTGACCGAGGTGTCCATAGTCCTAAACCCCCGTTACGAACTCCGCACGTCAGAAGCGCAAGCAACATGCCACTGAATTGAACCTTATTTCGGGAGAATTCTGACCGCCGGCTAGAGCGCCTGAGTAAGCATTCCCACCTGTTGAGTAAAACTCCACAGTTTTCCCAGTCCGAGCACCACTTGAGGCCGACGTGCGGAGGTACGAGGCTTGCGATTTAAGTGCTTGAGTGAGGTGAAATTACGATGAAAGTTCTTATTGGTTACGATGGCTCTGAATGCGCCGACGCTGCACTCGACGACCTCATCCAGGCAGGATTGCCGGCGACTGGTGAAGCTCACATTTTGTCGGTGGCCGAAGTTTGGCTTCCGCCGCCACCGCCTTCGGCTTACGAAATTGTCGAAGAGGCGCGAAAAGCTCAGTCGCCCTCCGAGTTGCAACGCGACTACGCAAAGCGTTGCCAGGCGGCAAAGGAAGCGCTGGCCCTGGCTCAACGCGCACTCGATCGAGTGCAGACTAATTTCCCAAAGTGGACGGTAACGGCCGGCTCGTCTTGTGGTTCTGCTGCGTGGGAGTTGGTGGCAAAAGCAGATGAGTGGAAGCCGGATCTGATCGTAGTCGGCTCACATGGGCGCAATTTGCTCGGCCGGTTCGTACTCGGCAGCGTTTCGCAGCGCGTGATGACTGAGGCGCTATGCTCGGTCAGGATCGCGCGCGGCCGCGTCGATGAACCGGGTTCTCCAGTCAGAATCATGGTTGGGACTGACGGTTCGCCGGCCAGTGACGAAGCGTTGCGATCTGTTGCTGCACGCGCGTGGCCCGCTCGCAGCGAAGTCAAAGTGATTATGGTCGACGATC
Source organism: Pyrinomonadaceae bacterium (assembly GCA_035649995.1). GTDB lineage: Bacteria > Acidobacteriota > Blastocatellia > Pyrinomonadales > Pyrinomonadaceae > PSRF01. Next base: position 4,936 of record DASRIM010000188.1, read on the forward strand.
CTATGGCGCCCGATTTCCTCGGAAAGCTGATCCCGCCGATCGAAAAGATGATCGAAGAGGATCGGCAGGAGGAACGCGCCTGGGTGGAAAAGATCTCGAGACGTTCACTCGACATTCTTCGCGCGGCGAATATCAACGTCACTTGCGCCGTTCGAGAAGGCGATCCCAAGCAAGAGTTACCGAAAGCGGCCGAGCACTGGGGAGCGGACTGCATCTTCGTCGGTTCGGCAGGGTTCAGCAACCGCTTTGAACGATTCGTGCTCGGCAGTGTTTCGGCGGCAGTGGCCGCACGCGCACACTGTTCAGTTGAAGTCGTGCGCAAACACCGAAGCCGTTGACGGACGGTGTCTCGCGGATTTAATCGCGGGCGGCCGGCGTTGCTGTAAACAACGCCCGCCGCAGCGCGACGTCACGAGGATCGCCGCCGATCGTTACGCCTTTTCGGTTTGGAACATATGCGTATCCGATCTGTCTTTCCGGATCGGCGAAACCCAGCGAACCGCCAGCTCCTGGCGCGCCGAAGGACGCTCGACTCCCAAACGAAAAACCCGTATTCGGTTTCATGAAGCCGAGCGAAAATTCTACGTCACCTTTCATGCACTCATCATAGAAGCCGTGTATTGCGGGAATCGCCGGCGCCTGCAACTCGCGCAACGTCTCAGGCCGCAGTCCCAGCTCTTTTCCGCCGGTCGCAAAAACGCTGTACGCCTGTGCAATTGCTCGTGCAGTGCCAACACCGCCGCCGGCTGGAATCTCGAGGTTGCGCGGGTAGATACAGCGCGCGTCGTGGGCCAACTCAGATCCGAGCAACGCTCTGCGGATGTTGGACCGCGGACTCAGCGCCGCTAACCCCATGCGAAACGGAAATCCCAAAAGCATCTCGACACGAGTCGGATCAATCAGCGGCGCCAGCCGTGAATCAGGGATCGACTCCGGCAACCGAATGTAGAAGTCCAACCCGAGCGGCGTCGCCAGTTCGTCCTGAAAAAATTGTCCGAGACTGCGGTGCCGCGGATCGACTCGACGCAGCAGTTCGCCTTCGTAGAAGCCGATCGTTACCGCGTGATAAGCCTGGCGTGTTCCCGGTTCCCACGCAGGTTTTTGACGCGCCAGGACTTTCGCGAGGCGATCGAGATCGGCTATTAAGTTCCGATCGATTGGTTCGTCGAGGGTGAACAGTCCGGCCTGGTGGGCCAGGAGTTGCCGCACGGTGACTTTCTCTTTTCCGTTCTGCGCGAACTCCGGCCAGTAGGTGCAAACCCGTTCATCGTAATCAAGCCAGCCGCGCGAATGGGCCACGGCCAACGTCATCGCCGCCAGGCCTTTGGTCGCCGAGTAGACCAGGGCCATCGTGTCTTCCTGCCACGGTTCCCCGGTTGCTTTGTTTCGCACACCGCCCCAAAGATCGACTACCTTTTCGCCTTTGCGATAGACGCAACACGCAGCGCCGATCTCGCGCCGGCGCTCGAAATTCTCAGTGAAGGCCTGGCGCACCGGCTCATAACCAGGACTCACGAATCCATGAATCTCGACGGGTTTGATCGCCTCGAGAGTTGCGGCAGCTCTTTTCTTTTGCACCAACACGTACGCCGCGCCTGCCGCCGTTAATCCAATCGCTGTTTTTGTCAGAGGATGAACTTTCATATTTGACTCCATTTTTAATAGGCCCGCCGGATCATGAGGGGCAACGTTCGTGCCCACGATTTTGTGCTTTCAAGTGAGAGTCGTTGGCGTGTTTCCACACAGTGATTGCGGAACTTTCCGCACGTGCAATGACCAACATGTTCATTCACGCGCCTTACGCAGCGGCATGTTCATTGCACGCTTCAAGGGCGTCGTGTTGTGCAAAGACAGGCGTCAGCTCAGCGCGCTCAGGGCGCGAAGGCCGTTGTGTGAGAGGCGAGTCGCACGTGACGGGAGGTCATTATGCTGCAAGGACGGAATGATACAGACATACAGAAACGGATCCTGCGGGAACTGAAATGGGACTCACGGATTCCGTGGGCCACCATCAATGTTGAAGTCAATGACGGCGTTGTGACGTTAAGCGGCGCTGTATCGAGTTATGCCCAGAAGATCGCGGCGCAGGAAACGGCGCATCGTGTTATGGGCGTGCGTGACGTTGCAAACGACGTCGAAGTGAAACCAGGTGACGGCTTTATGCGCGCTGATACCGAAATCGCGAACGCGGTTCGCAGCGCACTCGAGTGGGACGCGTTGGTCCCAAATGAACTGATTCATTCAACCGTCTCGGACGGCTGGGTAACGCTCGAAGGCGAGGTGGACTACTCGCGCGAGCGCACCGACGCTGAACGGGCAATCCGGCGGCTGGCGGGCGTGATCGGAGTTATCAACAAGATGACGATTCGCAAACAGCCCGTCGATAAAAAGCAGTTGCGAGAGGAGATTGAGGTTGCCTTAGAGCGTAGGGCCGATCGCGAGGCGGAACGCTTTCGGATCGAAGTTACTGATGGCGTAGTAGACCTGTGGGGGCGAGTTCATTCCTGGCAGGAACGACGAGCGGTGCTCGGTTCAATTAGCCACGCGCCAGGCGTGACTCAGGTAAGAGACCATCTTCGAGTCGATCCGTATTTCTAAACAAAAGGGCACTCATTACGAAGGAGAAGCAATGAAAAACAACGAGATAGAGAAAACGGAGTTGGAGCGAAGGACTCCTGAAATGGCGAACCCGTTTCAGATGATGCGCCGCTTCACGAAGGACATGGAACGGATGTTTGGAGACTTTCGGGGGTTTGGGTTCCCGACGTTCTTCACCGACTTTCGGCCGTTCCGGATGGGTTTTGAGAAAGGCGAATGGCTGCCTCCGATCGAGGTGCTTCAGAACAACGGAAAATTCCTCGTGCGGATGGATCTGCCCGGCCTCACCAAGGACGACGTCAAGATCGAAGTGACCGACAAGCTCCTTACGATCTGGGGTGAACGAAAGGAAGAGACGGAGGAGAAGCGCGAAGGCTTCTTCCGCACCGAACGAAGCTACGGCAGCTTCTTCCGGCAGGTGCCTCTCCCTGAAACCGTGAAGGCTGAGAACGCCGTTGCCACGTTCAATAACGGTGTTCTCGAGATAACGATGCCGGCGGCGAAAGTCGAACCGGCAACACGCAAACTCGAAATAACTGGACCACCACCACCCGACAAGGCCGTTAAAGCCGCGAACGCTTAACGCTTGTCGCCTTTCAGCCGTGCTGTCCGGCTCCTTACGATTTTCGAGCCGGACAGCCGGCTCTTTTTTGTGCTAAAGAATCGACTCGTTAGGCTCTCGGCGCTTGTCCCACGGATCTTCGAAGTACGGATCGTTTGCATGGTCGTGATGATCCAGAGTCAAGAGTTCGTGGATTGCGCGGAGTTCGCTCTCCGCAAATTCTGTAGACGATCCATCGAACACGATTCGTCCCTGATCAAGAACGATCACTCGGCTGCGCAGATAATCAATCTCGTGGACCTTCTTGGTGACGTACAGTGAGGAGATTTTGTGAATATCGCGCGCCCGGATGACGAGATCGAGCACCTTCAGCGCGGCCATCGGATCGAGACTCATCGTCGGCTCGTCGAACAACATGATGCGCGGCCATCCGATCAACGCGCGCGCGATCTCGAGACGTCGTTTCATTCCGCCTGATAACTCTTCGGGAAACTTGTTTTCCTCGCCTTCCAGGCCAACGAACTGCAATACCTCCGCGACCGCGCGCGCAATTTCGTCTTCAGGCCAGCCATGCTCTTGCAAACGATACGCGGCGTTGTCATACACCTGTAGTCCCGTGAAGAGGGAGTCCTCTTGAAAGACCATCCCCATCCGAGCGCCGCGTAATGCGATCAGCTCTGGTTCTTCCAGGTCTTGAATCTCGTTACCTTCGATCAGGATCTGACCGGAGTCTGGCTTCAGCAGGCCCATCGCGAGCCGCAGGAGCACGGATTTCCCGGAACCGGACGCGCCGGTCAAAACAATCATTTCACCGGGATCAAGGGTGAAGTTGATGTCGTTGAGCACAACGCGGTCGTCAAAGCTCAGGAAAACGTTGCGAAACTCGATTGCGGCAGCAGGTTTCTCGCTCATGTCTATGCCCTCGTGCAAGGTCTATGCCATCTTACGCTCGAGTAAGGCAGTCAGTTTCCAAAGACGCGCATCTGTTAAAGTGAGTGTGCGGAAAAGATTCGAACCGCTGCCGAAGCTTATGAAGATGTTCATTTACTTTGTTTTAGCGACTGTATTTTGGGCCCATGCGTTCGCGCAGGCGCCGGCGCAACTACCCAAGATCGACCCGGCTGCGTATACACCCGCGAAAAGACCGGGCCCGACGATTACCGTCTCGCTTGCGAACGTTTCTATCGCCGGCCCAGCGCCGTCGGGCGCGTTGCAGCGACTTCGCACGGTTCGGCAGACAGCCGCTGAAGCGAACGATCTCGGCCTGCTCATCAACGCGGCGAATAAAGAGTTGATTGCTGCCGGCGGCGGGACGATTTCAATCGCCGGCGGCGGCTCGATCAAGACGCAGGTCGAGTTGAACCATCACACAAAGTTCGATAGCTCAACCTACGCCTGTGACATCGTCGGGATTACCGATTTCGGATGTTTCCTCATCGGCGACAACGTCCTCGTCGAGGGAACATATCAACCGCCGCAAGCCCTGCTCGAATACTTTCAAAAAGGCAACGGACGCAACCATCGTGATCCCTTCCTCAGGGCCGTGCAGTCACTGACTCCGCAACAGTTGGCCGGAACAGGCACCACTATTCTCGAGCCGACATTTGTCTCGGGAAGAACACCTGCACTCATCGTCTTTCAGGCGAAAGGCGATGCCTGCTGCTCACACACGGAACGCTCGCGGAACATCGCCGTCATCGGTTTCCACATTCGCGGCCGGCAACAGGTGTACGACGGAGGAGTCAGATCGACGATGCAATTCGGCAACTGCGAACGCTGTACTGCACAAAACAACTACCTCGAAGACACAGCGTCCATCGGCATCAGTTTCGGAGGTTCGGGGCTCGAGAAGAATTACTTTGCGAACAACTCTCTCGCGTATCACAACATCACGAGCGGAGTTGCAGCCGCCAACATCGCCGCGGTTAATTCTGAAAACGTTTACGTCGTAGAGAACTACGCATTCCGTCTCGGACATCATGAGCCGAGGTTCGGCGGCGGCGTCTGCGGCTTCGATCTCGAAACCAACTCGCAGGCCGATCACTCGAAGAACATCTTCGTCCTCAACAATCTTTACGACTACGAAGGTTCGATCCCGAGTGCCGGCTCCGCCATCTGCTTGCAGGATCCATACAAGGGCGTGAACCACGGATTGGTGGTGGCGGCGAACAACATCGCGATTGGCGGCAGAGAAGATCGCGTCTATCGCTTCATGAGCAACGGCCTCTTCCTCAACGGGCTCAAGGGTTGTCAGATTAGAAACAACTACGTCTACCGCACGGGCCAAAACGCGATTCAGGCATACGCGATCAACGGCTGCGTAATTGAAGACAACGATTTCGAATCGACGGGCGGCGGCGGAAACCCAACCGTCTCGACTGAAGGCGCAGTGAACAACGTCTTCCGTCGCAACAACTACCGCGATCGCCCCGGCCTCTCGATAAATACGCAGGCTGGTTTCAACGAGATTTGCGGCAGTGGGAACGTGTACGAGAAGAACCTCGTGAACGGCAAAGACGTCCGCGCCGTAAGCACGCAGCCTTGTGCGCCGAAGTGAACTCGTGAAACAGAATCAGGTACAGAACGAATTGGACCTTGCCGGATCTCAACGGAGCGGGCGTCGCCATGCTCTCCGGAACACCGAGTAAACGAGCGAAAGCACAAACCCGACGATGAACCATTGAATGAATTGCAGAGTAAGGAAAACGGCTGGCTCGGGTCCGGCATGGCCGTGGGTGAGGATAGCGCCCAGGATGAATGGAATCGCGTTCAATGCACGCCAAAGGTTAGGTATTTCCACATTCCAGAGGAAATACTGGTCCAACGGCGAAGTGTCGTCGAGCAGCAGCCAGGTAAGGAACCACGCAACGAGCGCGACGACGACTCCAACGATTAGATGTCTCTTTATGCTTCTCCTCCCGGAAAGACAGGCAGCGCCTTATTTATACTTGTCAGCGCAAAGGTTCTCGAAGAAGTCCTTGGGCATCGGCAGTTCACCCTTGTAGTACTTGTAGGCCATCTCCGTCGCATTATCAAGATTGCTCCCGGCGCCCGGGTCGAAGAGCTCTTCCCAGACGTGCGAGTAGAGTTCTCGCCTCCCGCCGTAGTACTTTCGGAACCCGGCATGGGCCGGCGAAGTCGCGTCCTGCATCGCGTGCATCGCAAGTCCGAGGTACTTCATTTTATCAGCCGCCGAAGTCGCATTCTGCGCCTTCTCGAGGTTGTCCCTCACGAAATCGTTTGCCTTCTTCCGCGCCTCCGTTTTGCTCTTATCACCCGGAGTCATGGCATGCCGATGTGAATTGGGTGCGTCCTGGTACTCATCGGCGTCGGCCTCGTAAATGCTGTCTTGCAGCATCTTCAGCTCCTCGGCGCTGAGGCGATCCTGCAATACGCGTTTGGCCGATTCCTGGTGGGTATCGTAACCGTACCTGGTGGGCCAACGCCCGAGCGGATCGGAGAAGTTGACCGGATCATTCGCTACGTAGGCATAAAGGTTGATCCCGCCTGCGATGCCGATCGGATCTTCGCTGATGAACCGCTGCAACACCGGCGAATAGTAACGTGAACGGTAGAAGTAGAGTCCCGTCGCGTCGTTTTCTCGCCCGGTAAACTGAGTAGTGTTGCTGCTGCCGCCGGCTGCGGTCGTGTTCCCGAACGGATCGTACGTGTAGCTTGTCTGCACGACGCCACTCGAGTCTGTGAGCGCGAGTGTCGATCCGAGTCCGTCTGTCAGGAAGCCTAAGCTGCCGCTGCCGTCGGTGCGTGAAAACACCTTGTCCCAGCCAGTCGCCAGGAAGTCTACGGTTGGCCCACTGCTGGTTTCCTTAACGACGGTGAAATCATCGTAGAGATAACTCGTCGACGCGCCGTTGATCGTCTTGTTGACTCGTCTTCCGAAAGCGTCGTACTGGAAAGACGCCGTCAGACTCGGTCCGCTAATGGACGCCAACTGGTTCCGCGCATTCCACGTATACGTGTTCGTGCCGTCACTGGTCAGGTTTCCGTTTGCGTCGTAAGTAAACGTCGCCGCACCCTTTTGCGTCAGGCGGTTCGCATCGTTGTAAGTGGCTGAAGCAAACGGCTGCGGCAGGTTAGTGCGAGCGAACGTCCCGCCGGTTACGGTCCGGCGTCCGGCCGCATCGTATTGGTAGGTAAGATCACCCAGCACCGTCGAACCGAGTTTATACGTGATACCGGTGAGCCGCCCGGAAAGATCGTAATCGTAATCAGTGGTCGCGCCGTTGGGCTGCACCGTGCGGATCAATTGATCGGCTGCGTCATAGACAAACGTCACGACGTCCGCGCCGCGTGTGATGGAGGTCAGGTCGTCAGCGTCGTTATACGAGTAGAACGTCGTCGCCTGTCCGGGAACTGACATGCTCTCGCGCCGCCCGATTTCGTCGTTCGTATAGGTCACGGTTCCCTGAGGTGTCGTCGTCGAAGTCAGGCTATCGAACTCGTCGAAGTTGAACGTCATCGTGCCGGCCAGTGAGTCGACAATCTGTTGAAAGCGGTTGCCGTTGTCGTAGGTGTAATTGATCGTACTCTCATAAACCGCGCCGACCTGGCCGAAGCCCGCAAACGTTCTGCGCTCGAGATTGTCATAGGTATAGACGGTAACTTTCCCTCGCCGGTCGGTGATTTTAGTGACGTTACCGCCTTTGTCGTACTCGTATTGTTCGACACTGGTCGCGCCTTGCAGCGCGTCGGTGCGAGACACGACGCGGTCCAGGTTGTCGTAGGTGTACGTAATGATCTTGTTGCGCGGATCCTTGATCTGCGTAACACGCCCGCTGACGTCGCGAGTAAACTCAGTCGTGCCGTTCAGCGGATCGATGACCTTGCTGAGCTGGTTGAAAACGTCGTACTCGAACCTCGTGAGTTTGCCGAGCGCATTTCTGAAACCCAGTAAACGGCCCGCTCCATCCACAAAGCGAGTGACGAATCGTCCCGCCGGATCGGTCACTTTAACGAGATCGCCTTTTTCGTAGTCGAACCGAAACACTCGATTCAACGGATCGGTGAGCGTAAGCACTTGCCCCTTCGAGTTGTAAGTCATCGAAACGGGATCGCCCTGGGCATCCGTAATCGACGTGAGATTACCGAGTGAGTCGTAGCTGTACGTCAGCCGCCGGCCCAACGGATCGATAACACGCGTCAGGTTGTTGAACAGCGGTTCATATTCGTAGGTCGTCGTTATCGCGTCAGCCGTTCCCTGCAAGCGAGTGATGCTGATTATGTTGCCGCTGGTGTCGTAAACGTACGCTGTTCTTCGCCCGCGAGGATCGACTGTGGCGGCGAGCAGGTTACTGCCTGCCTGGCGCTCGTAGGTGATCGTTGCCTGCTCGGTTGTGCCCTGTGCGTACGTGACGGCGGTCACAAAACCGTCGTCATTCAACGTCGTGCGCCGAACAACGCCGCGCGGGTCCGTGTAGTCGGTTTGAATTATTTTGCCCGCGCCGTTCGTGACGTACGAATACTGATGGGTCGGATTGTCGTTCGGATTAGCCGGCGTGTCGTCGGGCAACGTTTGTTTGATGACGCGGCCGTTCGCGTCGTATTGATTGATCACATAGACAACGCCGCGCGGATCCTCGACCGACAGCATCCGGTTTGACGTGTCGGACGTGTACTTAGTCGTGCCCAGATTTAATTCCGTCACCTGCTGAAGACGTCCCGACGCATCGTAGGCGTAAAGGATCTCGCGCCCGATGTTGTCTTTCGCTTTAGTGATGCGATGAGACGTGTCGTAAGTGAGCTCCAGAAAGCGGCCGTTGGGAGTCGTGATCTTGGTTAGATCGCCGTCGCCGTTTCGCGACAGTGTCAAAGCGTTACCGTGTCGATCGCGAATGCCGATCAGCGCGGCCTTGCTGGGAACGATTTGGTTCTCACCATCAGGAAAGATGTAGACGCTGCCGTCGCGAAGCTTGAGCTCCCAGCCGCCGATCCAGCGGATACGCGACTTATAAAAAGGTGAAGGACCGCCGGTGTGCTCGTAGATCGCGTCGCTGAAACTCGTCCCGGGCGTGACTCGGTCGTAATGCACGCGCCCGCCATCCGGCAAGATCAAGTCTACGAACGTGTAAGGCCAGGTGGTTCCTACGATGAACATTTCGAACGAATGACTCGCGCCGATTCCAAAAGGCCGCGTGATCTGATCGCGCGTGCGATAGGTGCGAGTGAAATCGATCGGGAAGACGTCAGGAACAACGAAATCTGTCTTCGTGTAGACATAAAGACCCGTTGAGGCGTCCACGGGATCGCCCATCTCGCCGGCCGGATTGCACGGCTTGGGCCCTTCAGGCGGAGCCATGGTCGGAGTCGCCACCATCGTGCCGTTGAACGCATAGAGCACGACATTCGGATCAGGCATGATCTGAGAACCGTCAGGGACCACTGTCCCTTGTCCATAGACGTACCAACCCTTCACTTCGGGATCGTAGTTCCAGAAATCGATGCGCGTGCCGGGAGCACTGTTGGTGAAATTCGGATAGACCACTTGAGCACGCGGCGGATAGATCCGCGAAGCGCCCGGTTGGACCGTGAAGAACACAGGCACGTAAACGCCGGCCGGCAGCGGGAATGGCGGACGATCGGTCGGAATCGGAGTGATGCTCAACTGCGTAACTGTTTGACCGTTGACGTCGTGGATCACGGTCTTCGCCGGCAAGCGTAACTGGAGGCCGGGAATGCGTGGGGTCGTTACGGTTAAGTCGCTCGTCGTTGGCGACGAGATCGTGACCGCGTTCGCCATGTCGAGTTTCGGCAGCCAGATCGTGTACGTCAAAGTGTTCGTCTTGCCTTCGGCGATGTCCACGCCGACTCGGAAGAACCCGTACTTGCCGCCTGGATGCGTCGCCGTACCGCCGTCGATCTTCAAAACATGACGGCCGGCGTTGAGCGACTTGAGCAGAAATCGACCGGTGTTATCCGTAACGGCCTTGTTGCCGTTGATTTCCAGCGTGACGTTCGCGAGCGGCTGTCCGCGCAAAGTGAGCGCCTGACCGGAGAGTGCCGTCACACCCGGTTCGGCTTCGAGTCGCGGCAGATCTTCCCAGGGAGATTTCGGGCTCTTGCTGGTCCAATCACCACGCAAGCCGTTGGCATCCGGAATCCAGTCGGGCTGATCCGGCGGGTTTGTGTCTTTGTTCTCCTGTGCCGCCGTCGTGAAAGTGACGGTTGCCGGAACGACGTTGTTAGTTCCATCGTTCGCACGGTCTACCGTCAACGTGTAGGTTGTATTTGCGGTGAGCGGTTCGAAAGGAGTAACAAAAACCATTCTGCCGTTTTCAGCCGCCACAACCTTCGCGTACGCGCGGCCTTCCGAATTATTCAAGACAACCGTGTCGGCGTTGACGCTTCGCGGCGCGAGGAGTGTTGAAAACCGCAGCGCGATGATCGTTTCGACGGGTACGTCGGTGGCGTCGTTTGCCGGCGCTGACGCAACGAGATAAGAAGTGGTGGCTTCAGCAACTGGACCAGCAAGCGTGAACTCTTTTGTTTCCGGAGAGAACGCTTCGATCGCTGCGACCTGATTTCCAGTCTCATCCACACCTGCTTCGATCAGGATGCGGCCGTCCGCGAGTAAACTTGCCTTGTGTTTCTGGCGCGCTACGTTGAGCCGCGCCGCCAGGACTTCATTCTTTCTGCTCTTGAAATCCCACGTCTCGATAGTCGCGGCGGTCTTGCCGTTTTCCGCGACACCGCCCGCGAACAACACTTTTCCATCCATCAACAGCGTGGCGCTATGAAATGCGCGCGCAGTTAGACCAGGAGCAGAGAACGACTGAAACAACAGAGTGGCCGGATCGAATATCTCCACACTGTTCAACGCCCGCCCGTTGGCGCCCGTGCCGCCGAAGATAAAGACTCGGCCGTCAGGCAGCACTGTCGCCGAATGCCATGCTCGAGCTTCACGAATGTTTGCTAACGGAAGCGTCTGACCATTCAGTGGATCGCTGAGCGAAGCGGTTGAAAGCGTGCCTTCCGGCCCGATGCCTCCAACCAACAACAAGCGTCCGTCCGGCAGGAGCGTGGTCGTTTGACCTTCCGGCGCGGGCGTCTGAACAGGTTTCGCGCGCTTCAGTCTTTCGTGCCTTGGCAACCCGGCCCGATCCGTTTTTCGCGAAGCCGTGCGCAGGTTGATGTTTGAGGCAAACGCGAGACTGGAGCTCGCACCCAAAACACAGCTAAGAAGCAAAGCAAGGCTGACGTTAATCCGGTGCTTCATATTTCTTCTCCGCGCTCTGAACTAGCTAAGGGTTCGTCGCACTGACATTCCCGGTACCAAGTTGGGAGCTGTTCGGGTCAATCTTGATCGTGTAAGTCCCCGTTGTCGGCAGTGTCTGTTGCGCAAGATTGATGGTCCCGCTGCAACTAAACGTCGACGTCAAACTCGTGCCGTCGGGCTTCAGCAGCGTCACTGTCGTGCACGAGAGCGTGCTGCTCGCGAGTCTGGCGGTGACGAGCTGACCTGACGTGCCACTGAACGTGATGTTCGCGTTTTGTCCGGGCACGGTTATGTTGACGGCAAACGCAGCTCCGTTGATCGTGACCGAGCCGCTTACGTCGACAACGTTGAAGAGCGTAGTCGTCGTTTGGCCCGTTCCTGTTCCGGAAGGATCGAGCACGATCGTGTACGTGCCGTTAACCGGAAGCTGCTGCGGCTCGACGAAGACGTTGGCGCCGCAGGTGAAGTTGCTCGACAACTGTGTGCCGTCAGGTTTCAGGATTTGCAGCGTCCAGCAGGAACTGAACGTCGAGTTGCTCGTCACGCTGACGCGCTGCGTCGTCGAACCCGTAAACGTCAGTCGCGCAACCTGGCCCGGAGTGCCGATCGGCGAAACGACTGACGAGCCGCCGACCGTGATCGACTGAGTAGTATCGACTACGTTGTAAATCGTAGTAGTCGTCTGCCCGGTTCCCGCACCAGACGGATCGATGACGATCGTGTAGGTGCCGGTAGTCGGAAGCTGCTGCGGGTCGACGAAGACCGTGCTGCCGCAGGTGAACGTGCTCGACAACTGCGTGGCGTCCGGTTTGAGTATTTGCAGCGTCCAGCAGGAGTTGAACGTCGAGGCGCTGTTGACGCTGACTCGTTGACTGGCCGTGCCGCTGAACGTCAGCCGCGCAATCTGACCCGGCGTACCGATTGGCGAAACCACTGACGCACCGCCGATCGTAATCGACTGCGTCGTGTCGACAACGCTATACAGGTTGACGTTCACCTGGCCCATTCCTCCACCGGACGGATCGACGATAAGCGAGTAAGTTCCTGTAGCCGGCAGTAGCAGCGGATCGACGAAGACGTTCGCGCCGCATGTGAAGGTGCTCGATAGCTGCGTCGCATCCGGTTTCAGGATCAGCAGCGTCCAGCAGGAACTAATCGTCGAGGTGGTGTTGACGCTGACTCGCACGCCGCTCGTGCCGCTGAATGTCAGAAGTACTCTCTGACCCGGCGTGTTGATTGTGTGCGAGACAGTTGGACCATCGACGGCGACGGTGCCGTTTACATCAGTGACGTCGTAGGCGTTGACCGTCGTCTGGCCGGTTCCTGTCCCTGACGGATCGATGAAGACGGTGTACGTACCGGCAACTGGCAGTTGTTGCGGATCCATAAAGATGGTGCTGCCGCAACTGAAGATGCTGTTGAGGGTTGTTCCGTCCGGTTTGAGAAGCGCGAGCGTCCAGCAAACCGGGAAGGTGGTGACTGCGTTCAAGGCGATTCGCTGCCCGGCGGTTCCGGTGAACGTCAGCCGCGCATTCTGACCGGCGATAGTCGTTGTGATAGCAACGGCCGCGCCGCCCGGCGTAATCGTGTTGGTAGCGTCGGTCGCATCGTTGAGCGTCAACGAGACGTTGCCGGTGTTTGGTCCTGGAGGATTCACGAAAATCGTGTACGTGCCGGCAGATGGTAGATAAGGAATCTCGAGGAAACCTCCGCTCGTGCCGAAGTTTGCCGACGCCAACGTGCTGCCATCCGGGTTCTTGACGATGTAACTCGTGGTTCCCGCGACGGTAACGCCGCTGACGTTCAGACTCACGTGCTGTCCGGTGACGCCGCTGAACGTAACGTCGGCATTCTGCCCCGGAGTAGTGATCGTGATCGGAGTCGTAGCACCGGGAGTGATCGTGGCCGCGACGTTCACGATGTTGAAGAGATTGAGCGTCAGGCTGCCCGTGTTGGTGCTCGCGGGATCGACGACGATCGTGTAAGTGCCGGTCGTGCTGAGTGTCTGCGTGTCGATGAAGCCGCCGCCCGTTCCGACACTGCCGAGGGAAGCGAAAGTGGTCCCATTCGGATTCAAGACCGTTACCGCACTGCTGCTGATCGTGACGCCAGTCATTTGCAGGCTGATTCGCTGACCGGCGACGCCGTCAAACAGCACCATTGCGATCTTGTTTGCGGTGTTGATGGTGACGAGTTTCGTTTCACCAATGGCCATTCGCGCCGTCATTTCGACGTCCGCTGCCGTGAACGGTGAAGGCGGTATGAAGAAGTCGTCCGCACTCACGCCTTCGCCGATGACTGTCGTCACTGAAATGCGTCCGGATGTGGCGCCGCTCGGAACGCTGGTGGAGATCGACGTTGTTGTCGCGGCCGTGATGTCAGCCACGGTGCCGTTGAATTTCAAGCGAT
>DASRIM010000189.1:0-3403 GCA_035649995.1 Pyrinomonadaceae bacterium
TGTCTACGGGACAGTCGTTTCGGGCCGGCCGCCGGAGCTCACGGGCGTCGAAACGATGGTGGGCCTTTTCATCAACACGCTGCCGCTGCGGCTCAGGCTGGAAGCGGACAGGCCGGTCGCCGAGTGGCTTAAAGCATTGCAGCTAGAGCAGATAGAAGCGCGTCGATACGACTACAGTCCACTGGTGCAAGTGCAGGGATGGAGCGAAGTCCCGCGCGGGAAGCCGATGTTTGAAACTCTGCTCGCGTTTGAGAATTTTCCCAGCAACGGGACGGGAGCGGACGGAAGTCTTCAACTGGTTGGCACTCGCTCGTTCGAAAGAAACAGCTATCCGCTATCACTGATTGTGTGGTCCTCTCCGAAGCTGACGTTCGGGCTGAGTTACAGTCGTGATCGTTTCGCGAAGGACGCGATCGACAAAATGCTCGCGGATCTGCGCGACATTCTCGAGCGTCTCACTTCCGCGCCGGATCAGACCGTCGCCGCACTGCTCTCAGCAAACTCTGCGGACAAACTTTCCGCGCCATCTCGCGAGGCAGAGAGCGCGGCGTTCGCCGATGTCTATGAACGCTCGAACCTCACGTATATGCAGTTTGCTTTCTGGATGGCCCAACGGCTACAGCCCAGCCTGCCGCTCTTCAACATGGCGTCGCTAATCAAGATTCCGCGGCGGTTGGATCCGAAACTTTTCGCGCAGGCGTTTCAGACGCTCGTCAATTCCAGCGATGCGCTGCGCACTGTAATCGACGAAAACGATGGCCTGCCGAGTCGCAGAATCCTGCAACCCTTCGATTACGAGCTCGAGTATCTCGACTTTTCGAACGTGCCGTCGCCTGCGGCGGCCGCTCGCGAGTGGGCCGAGCAGCGTTGCCGCTTGCCGCTCGACATGACGGCGCTGCTATTTGATTCTGCGCTCATCAAATTGTCAGACGACGTTTATGCGTGGTACTTGAACCATCATCAGATCGTCTCCGATGCATGGTCCGCCTCCGTCATTTGCCGCAGGCAGTCGGAATTGTACGAGCGCGCCGAAGCGTCTGAGTTGCCGCAGTCCGTCGAGCTGCCGCAATTCGAGGCGTACGTGGCGCACGAGCGAAAACAACAGGGCACGCCGCGACACAGCAAAGCCGAAGCTTACTGGAACGAAAAACTCGCGCATAAGCCGGAGCCGCTCGAATTCTATGGCCGGCCGGTCCCGGCCATGACGACGCGCGTTACGAGAGTGGTCTGTGAACTCGGCGTCGAGCGGACTCGCCGCTTGAAAGAGATTGCCGCGTTGAAAGAGATCACTGCCGGATGGCCGACGGCGTCGCTGCTCAATATCTTCGCGGCGCTTCTGGTCACGTACCTGTTTCGCATCACCGGCAACAAATCCTTCGCGATCGGCGCTCCATTTCACAATCGGCATTCGATCCAGTCGATGGAAACGATCGGCACGTTTATGGAAGTGCTGGTGCTGCGCGCCGGCATCGATCCGGACGAGACCTTTCTGTCGTTGACCAGAAAGCTCATGAAGGAACTGTTCGAGTCGGCGAAACACGGCGGCTATCCGATTCGCAACACCCTGCAGTCGCGCGCCTATGACGTCTTCCTGAATTACCACAACTCCGCAATGCCGCTTTTCGCGGGCTCCGCGATCGAGTCGGTCTGGCTTCATCCGGACGCGGGCAACGAGACACTCACGCTTCAAGTACATGACTTCAACAAAACCGAGAACCTGACCATCGATCTCGATTTCGACTGCGATGTTTTCGACGCCGAGCAGCGCGCGCAGGCGACCGAACACTTTCTACAAATCGTCGATGCCTTCATCGAAGATCACCATCGAACGCTGCAAAGCGTGAAGCTCCTCTCCGAAGCCGAGAGAGAACGAATCCTCGTTGACTTCAACCAGACCGACACGCCTGCGCCTCTCGATCAAACTTATCCGCAACTGTTTGAAGAGCAGGTGCGCAAGACGCCGGACAAGACGGCGGTGGAGTTTGAAAACGAGTCGCTGACCTACGAGCAACTGAACGCGCGCGCAAACAGGCTCGCGCGGCAGTTGCAAAAGTCCGGTGTCGGCGCAGAGCACGTTGTCGCGCTACTCAGCCGGCGCAATCTCGATCTGCTCACGGCGATCATCGGCGTGATGAAAGCGGGAGCCGCGTACCTGCCGCTCGATCCATCAGATCCATCCGGACGTCACATTCAACTGTTGCGCCAGAGCAAGAGCGTGATGGCGCTTGCTTCGGAAGAATTTGTGACGGGCCTGACGTTGGCCGTAAAGAACATTCCCGTTTCGGAACGCCCGGCGGTGAAGCGCATTGATAAAAGCGGCAGGTTCGGCGAAAAGAATTTGCCGCCGGTGAGCGTGCCGAAGAGTCTCGCCTACGTAATCTACACATCCGGTTCGAGTGGAACTCCGAAAGGCGTGATGATTGAACAGGCAGGTCTCATCAATCACATCTTCGCCAAGCTTCACGATACCGGGATGATGCCTGACGACACGCTGTCGCAGATAGCGTCGCAGTGTTTCGACAGTTCCGTCTGGCAATTTCTTGGGCCGCTGTTGATCGGCGCAAAGGTACGAATCTTCAACGACACGGAAACACGCGATCCGGTGGCTCTTTTGAACCGCATTGAAGACGGCGAGGTCACGGTCGTCTCGACGGTCCCTTCGATGCTGCGAGCCATGCTCGAAACCATCGTGGAGGCGAAGCACGAGCGCTGGAAGTTACCAAAACTCAAATGCATGCTGGAAATGGGTGAAGCATTGCCCGCGGACTTGTGCCGGCAGTGGATGAAACTCTATCCCCAACAGCGAATGATTAACGCGTATGGACTGACGGAATGCTCCGACGATCTCACGCATTACGTCGTCGAGGAAATACCACACGAGGACCAGGTGCGTGTGCCGATCGGCAAGCCGCTCGCTAACGCGCGCTTCTATGTTCTCGATCGTGATCTCGATCCCGTTCCGGTCGGAGTCATCGGCGACTTGTACGTCGGTGGGATCGTCGTCGGCAGAGGTTACGTCAACGATCCTCAGCGAACGGCGGAAGTGTTTGTTCCCGATCCGTGTAGCTCGGAACCGGGAAGCCGGCTATACAAGTCGGGAGATCTGGCGCGTTACCTGCCGAATGGCGACGTCGACTATCTCGGCCGGCTCGATTTCCAGGTGAAGGTCAGGGGCTTCCGTATCGAGTTTGGCGAGATCGAGACGGCGCTGCGGCAGCATCCGGCAGTGAAGGAGAGCGCAGTCGCCGCAGTGGACGACGACGCTGGACAAAAGCAGTTAGTGGGTTACGTCGTTCCGGGAAAAGAACAGACGGCGGACGTCGAAGAGATTCGCGCGTTCATCACCAACCTGTTGCCGTCTTACATGGTGCCGCTGGCGATCGTGGAACTGGAGTCGCTGCCG